>NZ_CP071131.1:0-304525 GCF_017220215.1 Caballeronia sp. M1242
GTGGCCACGGGCGCGTTCGGCGAGATGTCGCTGGAAATGTGCGGCAAGCCGCTGCCCGACAACCCGAAGACCTCCGCCCTCACCGCCTTCAGCGCGATTCGCGCGCTGCGCAACCGCGCGGCGCATTGCGTGATCTGATTCAAGGAAGCACGACATGTCCGATCAAGACATCATCGCCTCGCTGGTGCCGTCCGCCGATATCTTCGTGGGCGGCGTATGGAAGCGCGGCCGCGGCGCGACATTCGCGAGCCTCTATCCGGCCGACGGCTCGGTCAACGCCGAGATTTCCACCGCCGATGCCGACGACGCGCGCGAAGCCGTCGAAGCCGCCGACATCGCGTGGCGCAAGGCCGACTGGGCCGGACTCAAGCCGCATCAGCGCGCGATGGTGCTGTACCGCATCGCCGATCTGATCATGGCGCGTCACGAAGCGCTGGCGCAGTTGCAGCGCCGCGACAACGGCAAGCCTATCGGCGAGACGCGCGTGCTGGTGGCCAGTGCGGCCAACACGTTCCGTTACTACGCCGCGTGTCTCGAAACACTCGACGAAGAACTCACGCCCTCGCGCGGCGACTATCTGACGATGAGCGTGTACGAGCCGATCGGCGTCATCGCGGCAATCACGCCGTGGAATTCGCCGATTGCGTCCGACGCGCAGAAGCTCGCGCCCGCGCTCGCAGGCGGCAATGCGGTCGTGCTGAAGCCCGCCGAAGTCACGCCGCTCGTTTCGCTCGCGCTCGCGCGCATCTGCGAGGAAGCGGGCGTGCCGCCGGGCGTGCTGAGCGTGTTGCCGGGCAAGGGATCGGTGATCGGCGACGCGCTGGTGCGTCATCCGCTCGTTAAAAAGGTATCGTTTACGGGTGGCACCGAAGTCGGTCGCGGAATCGCGCGCATCGCGGCGGAAAAGCTGATGCCGGTATCGCTCGAACTCGGCGGCAAGTCGCCGACGATGGTCTTCGCCGACGCCGACCTCGATCACGCGGTGAACGGCGTGCTGTACGGCATCTTCAGTTCGTCGGGCGAGGCGTGCATCGCGGGTTCGCGGCTCTTCGTCGAGCGTCCTGTCTACGATGAATTCATGCGCAGACTGGTGTCGAAGGCGCGCGAACTGCGCGTCGGCGATCCGTCGTCCGAGCACACGCAGATGGGTCCGCTCATCACCGCGAAGCATCGCGAATCGGTGGAACGCTATGTCGCCATCGGGCTAGAGGAAGGCGGACGCCTCTTGTGCGGCGGCGAACGGCCTGTCGGCGAGAACCGCGAGAACGGCTATTTCTATCAGCCGACGATCATCGAAGGCTTGTCGAACAGCGCGCGCATCTGTCAGGAAGAGATTTTCGGGCCGGTGCTCGTTGCCATGCCGTTCGATGACGAAGCGGCGCTGTTGCAAGAGGCAAACGACAGCGTCTTCGGTCTTGCCGCCGGCATCTGGACGCGCGACTACAAGCGCGCCTGGCGCGTCGCTCGCAAGCTGGAAACCGGCACGGTGTGGATCAATACGTACAAGCTCTTTTCCATCTCGACGCCGTTCTCGGGCTGGAAGGACAGCGGCATGGGGCGCGAGAAAGGGCGGCTCGGCATCCGCGAATACATGCAGCAGAAAAGCCTCTACTGGGGCTTGAACGACACGCCGCTCGCGTGGGCGAATTAAGGGAGCACGAAGCATCATGACGATTCTTGGCATCGAACAGATCACCTACGGCGTCGATGATCTCGACACTTGCCGCCGCTTCTTCTCCGACTGGGGCATGCGCGAAGTCGCGCACGACGAAACCGCCGCGCGCTTCGAAACGCTCAACGGCTGCACGGTGCTCGTGGTGCGCGCGGACGATCCGGCGCTGCCGCCCGCGTTCGAAGACGGCCCGACGCTGCGTGAAGTGACGTGGGGCGTCGCGACGGCGGAAGAACTCGACGGCTACCGCGCGCGACTCGAAGGCGCGCCGGGTTATTACTCGCAGCAGGACGCGGTCGGCTGTATCGATCCGAACGGCATGGCGGTGCGTGTCGAAGTGACGCGCAAGCGCGCCATCGACGTGAAAGGGTCGCCCTCCAACGTGTGGGGACAGACGCTGCGCGTCGACACGCCGAGTCCCGTGTACGACCATGCGGAGCCGGTGGAAGTGGGCCACGTCGTGTTCTTCACGAATTGTCTCGCGGAGCATCAACGCTTCTACGAGGAGCGACTCGGCTTCGAGATGTCGGACCGGTATCCCGAACGCGGCGCTTTCATGCGGTGCGCTCCGCACGGCGGCCACCACGATGTCTTCCTGCTGCAATTGCCGACGGGCAAACGCGGTCTGAACCACGTCGCCTTCACCGTGCGCGACATCCATGAAGTCTTCGGCGGCGGCTTGCATATCAGCCGATGCGGCTGGGAAACGCAGCTCGGACCGGGACGGCATCCGGTTTCGTCGGCGTATTTCTGGTACTTCAAGAATCCGGCCGGCGGTCTGATCGAATACTACGCGGACGAAGATCAACTGACGCCCGAATGGCAGCCGCGCGATTTCGAGCCGGGTCCGACCGTGTTCGCCGAGTGGGCGGTGGATGGCGGCATCGACGGCGTCACCCGCCGTCAGAAGAACGCGAACGCGCCGGCGGGTAAGTTCATGACGGAGCAGAAGCAGGGCTAAGTTGCATGAGTCCGACAACTGATCGGACGTCATGGATTTGCAGCGGGTGCTCGCCGACAGTCCAGATCGCGGGTAATGAAACGGGTAATGATGCGCGAACTCGATGCAGAGGACAGTAGGCGCAGACGATAGGATCGACGCGCCTTTCGCTCATTGCTTTGGCAGCAGCTTGTCGAAATCGCGATCGAGCCTGGCCAGCGCCGAATCGATGGTCCGGCGCTGGTCGGCAATCCACTCCGTTTGTTGCGCGAGTTTCCCCTTTGCCTCTTTCAACATGCGCTCCATCTCCACGGGCTGCGGCCCGCCCACGGTACGCCGGTCGTTGACGATCGCAACCGGGTCCAGCGTCGCGCGGAACTCCGCTTCGCTCATGGGCAGCACGCCGTTGCTCTCGGCATAACCCTTCGTCGTCTCGGCGTAGATCCGCTTGGCCTGATCGTACGGAAAGTCGCTCGGCTTGATGTTGTTGGCGCGCGCGTACTCGACGACCTCCGATGCAAAGTGGTGTCCCAGGCGGAAAGGCAGTTTGTACTTGCGCATGAGTACATCTGCGACTTCCTGCGAGGCGGTCCAGTCGCTGTCCAGTTCTTCCAGCGCACGCTTCTGATCGATGACCAGCGCGTTCATGATCTTGTCCCACTTCTTCAGCACAGTGATCGCGCTGTCGATCATCTCCTTGTTGTCGCTCACGTCCTTCGCGTCGGGCATGCCCGGCGGGAGGTTATGGGCGCGAATGACCGGACCCATCGCGAGCGTGATAGCGGTCGACGCGTCGGCGCGCGTCGAGTTCAGCAATCCAGGATTGCGCTTTTGCGGCATGGCGCTCGACACGTAGGTATTGCTGCCGCCTTCTTGCAGCAGGATCCACGGTCTGGGCTCTGCGTACTGCGTCATGACATCCTCGATGAAGCTGCCCGCGTGCAACGCGATGCTCGTTACGATTGAGGCGACTTCGACGGGATGATCGACCGCTGCAATCTGATGCGCGTCGTAAGCGTTGTCGACAATGCCCGGGAAGCCCAGATACTTCGCCATGCGCGCGCGGTCGAGCGGCCAGCTCGTGCCATTGAGCACCGTGGTGCCCATCGGACTCAGGTCGACGCGCGCATACGCCTCGCGGATGCGCTGCGCATCCCGGTCGAGCGCGGCCGCATAGCCTAGCAGGTAGTGACCGTAGCTGTTGGGCTGCGCCGCCACACCGTTGGTGTAGTTCGGCACGATGGTGTGTTCGTGCTGCTGCGCCAGATTGACGATCGTCGTCGCGGTCTTGTTGAGCTGGTCGGCCAGGCGGAGCATGTCGTCACGCAGGATGGCCGCGCGGTAGGTGGCGTGCATGTCCTGGCTCGAGCGCCCGGCGTGCAGCAGTGTCACATCCATGCCGGCGGCCTGGATCATCAGCGGTTCGAACGTGATGACGGTGGATGGACGCTTCGCCCCGGGCTGGTTGCCGTCGTGAATCACCTTGGCGACGCCGGCCGCGATGTATGGCGCAAGCGACTTGTCCAGCAAGCCCTCGTCGGTGTTGATGACGGCGGTAGCCTTGTTGATTTCGCCGAGCCAGTAGAACTCGTCGCGGACTGGGGCTTGCTCGGCCTGCGCGGTGACAGCCGCGGCGTGCATCAAAAACAAAGCAGCTAACGAAATGGCGCGCTTTCCGAACATAGCCTCGATCTCGTGTTGGTAGGCCGATGCAACAGGACGCCGACGGCACCGTCCGCGTGGGGTGTCGGTTATAGCACAGCGGGCGGATGGCTGACTGCCCATGGCGACGTTGACAGCCACTCGTCAGGCGCGACTCACCTGCCGGTTCGACCGGGCGACAAGCTGGCTCAAGAGGTGTTGAAACAGGTGAGCGCTTGGTCCTACGTGCATCGTTGTTGGAGCGGGCGTTCGCATGACACCGCCATGTCCCAGAGCTCGGGGTCACTGTTGCTTCGATACGTCGAGCAGCGCCGAACACCCCCTACCGCCTCGAGCGACAGACCGGGCCGCAGCGCAGAAGCGGTTGAACGTTGTCTAGGTCAGCCGTAAGCGGAAGTACGCGCGTGCGTCAGCCCGGCAGTATAGGCATGAGACGCTGACCGGCCACTTGATGTAACCCGCGCGCCGGACGGAAGCGGGCAGGTTCAACGTTGAGCCGTCACAACGCAGGCCGATCGCGTCACAATCGTTCGCCAAGCGGTTTCAGTCGCATTTTTGTCTATGCGACCCGCTCAAGTTGGTCGAATGAAAATTTCTTGCGCAAGCGTTTGCACTTGCCGACAACTTCCGCATTGCGCCGTGAAGAGGTATTTGTCACCTTTCAGAGACCCGTTTACTGCGGTTCCTACAGGGTCAGCACGGCCGTGCCGTTATGAAGAGTAGAAAGAATTCTCCTATTCATGACTTGTTGCCTGCAATGACCTTTAGCGACTACCGGCTCATCATGCGCACTTCCCGCATAGCCGTCCTCGGGTGCAGCATGCTGGCCTCGCTGCCCGCCTGGGCCGACGACTCACCCCGCATGTTCACCCTGAGCGGCTTCGGCACGCTCGGCATGGCTCATTCGACGCTCGGCACCGCCGATTACATCGACAGTTCGCTTCAGCCGAACGGCGCGGGCGCCACGCGGAAGTACGATTTCGAAAGCGATTCGAAGCTGGGCGTTCAGCTTTCCGCGCATTTCACCGACAAACTGTCAGCCGTCATTCAGGTGCTCGCACAGCACGAGTACGACAACTCGTTCAAGCCCCGCCTGGAGTGGGCCAACGTGAAGTACGCCTTCACGCCGGACTTCAGCGTGCGCGTGGGGCGCATCGAGTTGCCGACCTTCCTCAACTCGGAGTATCGCAACGTCGGCTATGCATTTCCCTGGGTGCGTCCGCCGGTCGAGATGTACAACACACAGCCGCTCACCAACAGCGACGGCGCGGACGTTTCGTACCGCTTCGGCACGCGCGGCGTGTCGAATACGGTGCGCGTGGCGTATGGCTACACGGTCTCGCATGTGAATCCCGGAGCGAGCCGGACCGAGGGAAAGGGCATATTGAGTCTCGACGACACCGTGGAGTCCGGCAATTTCACCGGACACGCGGGCTACCAGCACGCGACCGTCAAGTTGCCGTGGCTGCCCGACGAGCCGGTCAACGTCTACACGGTCGCTGCAAGCTACGATCCGGGTCGATGGTTCGTGCAGGCGGAACTTGCCCGCGTCACGACCGAGCAGGTCACTCCCGGCTATCTCAGCGGGTACGTGACGGCCGGGATGCGCTACGCGAAGGCGACGTATTACGCGACATACGCTCAGGCGCACAGTCTCGATCATCCCGTGGCGATCCCGAACTACAACAACGGTCAGCGCGACGTCTCCGTCGGTGTGCGGTGGGACTTCGTCAAGAACGTGGACTTGAAGGTGCAGTTCGACCATGTCTGGCTGCCCTCGAACTCGACGGGCACCTACATCAACCAGCAACCGGGCTACACACTGGGAAGCGGAAGTAACGTCTTCTCGGCCGCGCTCGACTTCGTGTTCTGAGGAGCCGACATGGTGCTGCTCAAACGCGTCAAGTCCACCGCGATGGCCGTTGTGCTCGGTCTGTCCGTACCGGCGGCAATGGCCGATGTGGTCGTCGTCGTCTCGGCGAAGAACGCCGTGACGTCGCTGTCCGAAAACCAGGTCGCCGATATCTTCCTCGGGCGCACTGGCTACTTTCCATCGGGCGAGGAAGCCGTCCCGCTCGACCAGCCCGAAGATTCCGCGTTGCGCGCGGATTTCTATCGCGACTGCACGGGCAAGTCGGCATCGCAGTTGCGCGCTTACTGGTCGAAGCTGATCTTCACCGGACGCGCGCAGCCGCCGCGCGAACTCGCCGATGCCGCCGCGATCAAGCGTTACCTCCAATCCCGACCGCAAGCCATTGCTTACATCGACAAGAAAGATGTCGATGCAAGCGTGAAGGTCGTGCTGGCTCCCCATCCCTGAGCCGCCGCCGATGATCGATCTCGACAAGACCCGCGTGGTTGCATCGCTCGTGGAAGGCGTCGGCGGACGGGCCTCGTTCGCCCCGTCGTCCGGTTCCGTTGGTGGCGGCGAACGCAAGTCGCGCCGCGCGCTGGAAGCGCACGTGCTGATCCCGGTCTTTGCGGGCTTCCTGCTCGCGATCATCTGGGCGCTCGTGCTCCAGTTCGTCCATACGCAGCATCACGCCGCCGAAACGGCGGCGGCCGAACTGAGCCGCGAACTCGCCGATACGTACGAGGCGCAGCTCGTGCGCAACCTCGCGACCATCGACCAGACGCTGCGCACCGTGCAGTTCGCCTACGGCGCGAACGGTGCGAACAGTCTCGGGCGCCTGGAAGAGCAGGGGCTGCTGCCGTCGTCGATCGTTTTCCGCATCGCCATCGCCGATGCCAACGGGCGGCTCGTCGCGACGAACCGTCCAGGCATGTCGGGCGATGCGTCGGACGAAGCGTGGTTCGTCGCCCAGCGCGATCGCCCGTACGACGCCCGCGCGCCGTTCATGAGCCGCGTGGCGCAGTCAGGCAAGGACGGCGCGCCCGAAGTGACGTTCAGCCGCCGTCTGCGCGACGCGAGCGGCCGCTTCGCCGGCGCGGTCATGCTGTCGTTCGATCCGGCGTATCTCACGAGCAACTACGACGCGGCGCGCATGGGCAAGCGCGGGCTGCTCGCTGTGCTCGGTCCCGACGATGTCGCGCGCGCGGAGCAGATCGGCGAGTCGTTGTCGTGGGGCAGGTCCTACGCCGGCGACGCGCTTGCCACGGTCCGCGACGCATCGCAGCGTGCCATGGCGCGCCCCTGGGACGGCGGCATGCGCCGCTATACGAGCGTGCGCGCGTTGCCGGGCTATGCGCTCACGGCCGTGGTCGGGCTCGATCAGGACGAACAACTTGCCGAATTCGGCCAACGCCGACGAGCCGACTTCCTATGGACGGGTGCGCTGAGTCTCGCGGTCATCGCGATCGCCGCCGCACTGAGCCGGTCGAGTTGGCAACTCGCGTTGAGCCGGCGGCGCGAACGGCGAGCGCAGCAGACCTACTTCGCCGCATCCGAGGCGAGCATCGACGCATTCTTGGTGTTCAGGGCGGTGCGCGGGCAGGCCGGCGTCATCGACGATTTCGTATTGCAGGCCACCAACCGGCGCGGCGTCGAAATCCTCGGCGTGCCGCGCGAGAAGCTGATCGGCAGTGCGCTCGACGAAGCCTTCGCCGGTGCGCGCGCCGATGGCGTGCTGGAGGACTTCGTTGCCGTCGCGAGCTCGCTCGAAGTGCGCGAGCACGAGTGGCAGCAGCGCCGCGCCGACGGGCGAACCATGTGGCTGTATCGGCAGGTGGTGCCGGTCGATGGCGGCGTGGTGGCCATTGTGCGCGACGTCAGTGCACGCAAGTCGTCGGAGGCGCGCCGCGTCGAACAGAGCCGTATTCTGGAGATGATTGCGAAGAGCGTACCGCTCGAAGAAGTGCTGGATCACATCGTGCGCGGGCTGGAACCGCAGATTGCCGATGCGCGCTGCGCGGTGTTGCTGCGCGAAGGCGCCGGCCATCTGCTGCGCGTCGGGGCAGC
The DNA here is from genome assembly GCF_017220215.1 of Caballeronia sp. M1242. Lineage (NCBI taxonomy): Bacteria > Pseudomonadati > Pseudomonadota > Betaproteobacteria > Burkholderiales > Burkholderiaceae > Caballeronia > Caballeronia sp. M1242. The sequence goes on from NZ_CP071131.1 coordinate 8,194, forward strand.
TCCGAGTCTGCCCGAGACGTTCCACGAGACCGTGGCGCAAACGCGCATCAATGCTGAGGCAAATCTGAGCGGCAAGGCTATCCACACGCGTCAGCCGGTGTGCGTGATAGACGTCGCGCGCGACGCTGCCGTGGCGAGCGAACTGGCGAACGCCGGTCTCGCGGATGTGCGCTCGATCTGGGCGTTTCCCGTGCTGTCGGCGGACGGCGCGGCCGTCGGCGAGGTGACGATCTACACGCACGGCATGCAGCGCCCGAGCGAAGCCGAATCGCAGGCCATCGCGTTCGCCACGCGCATCGCGGGCATCGCCATTCAGCGAAGCCTGGCCGAGGAGCGCATCCGCCACATGGCGAACCACGACTCGCTGACCGGACTGCCAAACCGCACGCTGCTGTCGGATCGCCTGAAGCAGGCGCTATTGCAGGCGCAGCGTTACGGGCGCGGCGTGACGACCATCTTCATCGACCTCGACAACTTCAAGCTCATCAACGACAGCCTCGGGCATCGCGCAGGCGACGAACTGCTGCAGACGGTCGCCGAGCGCATGTCGAAGACGGTGCGCAGCACGGACACCGTCGTTCGGCTGGGAGGCGACGAGTTCGTGATCGTCCTGCTGGAAGACGATCAGAGCGGCACGGGCGTCGTCGAAACCGTCGAGCGGCTGCGCGAGGCGATTCTTCAGCCCGCGAAGCTGCAAGGGCAGCACTATCAGGTCAGCTGCAGCCTCGGCTATGCGAGCTACCCGAACGACGGTCGCGACGCCGACACGCTGCTGATGAACGCCGACGCCGCTATGTATCACGCCAAGGAACAGGGGCGCAACAACTGCCAGGCGTACACCGCCGACATGAACCAGAAGGTGCACGAGCGCCTGCGATATCAGGAACAGTTGCGTCACGCACTCAGCAATGGCGAGTTCCGTCTCGTCTATCAGCCGCAGGTCGATCTGGACTTGCGCGCGATCAACGGCGTGGAGACCTTGCTGCGCTGGGATCATCCGACCGATGGCGTCATCTCGCCCGCAACCTTTATTCCGATCGCCGAAGAAACGGGGCTGATCCTGCCCATCGGCGACTGGGTGCTGCGCGAGGCCTGCCGCCAGAACAAGGCGTGGCAGGACGAAGGGCTGCCGCCCGTGACGGTGGCCGTCAACGTGTCGGCGCGACAGTTCCTGCAAAAGGGACTCGCGCAGCAGGTGCAACATGCGCTCGACGAAAGCGGCCTCGCGCCTGAATTTCTGGAACTGGAGATCACCGAGAGCGTCATCATGCAGGACCTCGACGGCGCTGTCGGGACGATGGGGGAACTGCAGGCGATGGGCGTGAAGCTTTCCATCGACGACTTCGGCACGGGCTATTCGAGTCTCTCCGCGCTCAAGCATTTTCCGATCGCACGCCTGAAGATCGACCAGTCTTTCGTGCGTGAGTTGCCGGGTAGGGCCGACGACCGGGCGATCGTCATGGCGGTGATTTCGCTCGGGCGTCAGCTCAACCTCAAGGTCATTGCCGAAGGCGTCGAAAGCGATCAGCAGCTCGCGTTCCTTCGCGAGAGTGCGTGCACGGAAATACAGGGCTACCGATACAGTCGCCCACTGACACCGGATAGCATGAAGGCGTTATTGCAGCGGCCGTTCTCGTGGCCTGAAGCGCAGGCGGGATCAAGCGAACCGGCTCCCGTTCAGCATGAGCGGTGATGACGGCGCAGTGTCGCCCGAGCGGCCTGACGCGCTGTGGGTCGCAGGTTTCAATTACTGCTGGACACGGTCGGGCTTGGTCTACGCGGCTTTCGTGACCGATGTGTTCGGGCGCCGTATCGTGGGCTCGCACATGTCGGCATTGACGATTACTGACTTCGTACTGGTTGCGCTGAACCAGGCGTTGCACGACTGCCCAGCCACCGCCCGGGCTCATTCATCATGGCGATCATGAGTCGCAACATCGCGACATTCGGTACACCGAACGTTTGGTGGACGTCGGCGTTGAGCCATCCGTCGGAACTGTTGAAGCCGTGGCGCACGTGGCCGCGGGCGGTCGAGGCGTAACGCCATCGATCCCCCCGCCGCGCGACGACTAACAAACGACCTACGCCGCGACGCCGGTGTATTCGCTGACCTTGTCGATGTCCATCAGATGGTCGCGCGGGATTTCCCCGCCGAGCTGACCGCGCCGGATCACCAATACGCGCTGCGACACAGCGGCGATGAAGTCGAGATTCTGTTCGACGAGAACGATGGTCAGGCCGCGGCGCTCGCGCAATGCGACGAGCGTCTCGCCAATCTCCTCGATAATCGAAGGCTGAATGCCTTCCGTCGGCTCATCGAGCAGCAACAGCGATGGCTCGCCCGCCAATGCACGAGCGAGTGCCAGCAATTGTTGCTCGCCACCCGACAGCGATCCGCCCGGGCGGTCGAGCAAGGGCTTCAGACGCGGGAAGTCGTCGAGCAGCGCGCCCAGCGCCTCGTCTGGTTTGCGACCGGTCTTCATTAGGCCGAGCCGCAGGTTGTCATACGCTGTGATCGTCGGGAAGATATCGCGGCCTTGCGGCACGTACGCCATGCCGCGTCGTGCGCGCGCATGCGGCGGCAGGGTGGTGATGTCCTGGCCGCCGAAGTGCAGCGCGCCCGCCGTCGCCGGCAACGCGCCGATGAGCGTGCGTAGCAGGGTCGTCTTGCCCATGCCGTTGTGCCCGAGTATGCCGATCGATTCGCCATCGCGCACGCTCAGCGCCACTTCGAACAGCACCGGAATCGCGCCGTATCCCGCGCACAGCCCTGTCGCTTCCAGCATCGCGCCTCCGATTCAGTGCGGCTTCTTGCCGAGGTAAATCTGCTGGATGAACGGATCGCTCATGATGCGCTCCGGCGTGTCCTCCCGAACGATCGCCCCCTGATGTAGCACCGTCACCGTTTTGGCGATGCGCCGGATGAAGCTCATGTCGTGCTCCACCACGACGAGCGCGTGCCGCCGGTTGATTTCCAGAATGAGTTCCGCCGTTCGCGCCACTTCAAGATCGCTCATGCCCGCGGCGGGTTCGTCCAGCAGGATCAGCGGCGGGTCCGCGGCAATCACAACGGCCAGTTCCACCCACTGGCGTTCGCCGTGGGAGAGCAGCCCGGTGATCGCGTCGCGATGTGACAGCATGCCTACACGCTCCAGGACCTCGCGTGCCACACGTTCTGTCTGCCGCGGCGTATGCACCCGGCGTGCGGCAAGCCATACGTTCTCCCATACCGACAGCCCGTTGAAGAGACTCGGCACCTGCGTTTTGATGCCGATGCCAAGCCGCGCCGGTTCGTGTGGTTGCATCCCTGTGATGTCCATGCCGCGAAAACGGATCTCGCCGGATGTCGGCCTGACCTGCCCCGTTAGCAGTTTGAAGAATGTGCTCTTGCCCGCCCCGTTCGGACCGATCACACAGCGCAATTCCGCTTCCGCCAGCGTGAAATCGACGTCGCGCGTCGCATGGACGCCGCCGAAGCGGACGTTGAGCTTGCGCGTTTCGAGCAAGGGCATCGTCATGCCGCCTCCTTGCGCGTCTCATGCCGTTCATTGGCCCCGTGTCGTTCGTGCGCCTCGTGTACGTCGTCCGACGAGGGCCGTCTGCGCCGTGCCGCGCTAAACCGCCTCATGCCGAGATCGCCCATGCTCGGCACAATGCCCTTTGGCACCATCAGCACGAACACGACTAGGATCGCGCCGAGAACGAGGTTCGAGTTGATGGTCTGCTGCGTGCCGATCTGCGTAGTGAGCCATTGAATGGCCATACACCCGACGACCGGCCCCACGAGCGTGCCCAGCCCGCCGACGATCACCCAGATGATGATCTGCGCCGATTGCGCCAGTCCGAAGATGCCGGGGCTCGTGAATGCGCCCCAGTTAGCGAAGAGGCATCCCGCCAGCCCGGCGATGGCCGCGCCCAACACGAACGAAAAGAGCTTATAGACGCGCGAATCGTACCCGAGCAGCAAGAGGCGCTGTTCGTTTTCCTTACTCGCCACGATGACGCGTCCGATCTTGAACGCAAGCAGCACGCGTAGCAGCACGTATATCCCGAGCAGCGCGCCGAGCGACAGTTCGAAAAGGCCGCGCGGGCTGATAACGTCGTCGATATTGCCCGGCGTGTTGAGCGGCGGGATATTCGGGATGCCGTTGAAGCCGCCGAGCGGCGCATTGCCGATCTTCCATTCGGGACCGGCGGTGGAATTGACGACGTTGAAGAGAATCAGCGTGACCGTGAGCGTAATGACGCCCATGTACACATCGGAGAGGCGTCCGTAGAAGATCAGATAGCCGAGAACCGTGGCGAACGCCGCAGGCAGCACGATGGCGAGCATGAACGGCACGGTGCTGTCGCCCATGTTCGTGACGGCAATGGCATAGGTATAGGCGCCGAGCCCAAAGAACGCGGATTGCCCGAAACAGAGAATGCCGCCGAAGCCCCACACGAACCCGAGACTCAACGCGAGTATTGCCATGACGGCGTAGACGGTGGCCTGCACCAGCGCGAAGTCGTCGAGCACGCGCGGCAGCACGATCAGCATGACTAGGCCAATCGTGAGCGAAACCGCCGCGCTTTTCCACGACCTGGAGAAGCGCGATAGCGTGTCGGGCACCGGCATTGCGCGGCTGGCTTTGACGGGCGTCATCACAATGCTCCCTTGAAGAAGCGCCCGGTGATGCCGCGCGGCAGCAGCCGCAGCATCACAATGGCGCCGACGAGCAACGCCACTTCGCCGAACACGGGCGTCGAGGCAAAAGTCGCAATCTGGTTGATCGCGCCGAAAAGCGCCGACGAGCTGATGAGTCCCGCCACGATGGCAGGGCCGCCGCCGATCACTGTGATGAACGCCTTTGCGACGAACGCGCCGCCCATGGTCGGGACGACGCCGGTCATCGGCGCGAGCAGGCCGCCCGCGAGTCCCGACAGCGCCGCGCCGACCGCGAACGTGATCGAATACACGCGTCCCGGCGCGATGCCGAGCGCGTCGGCCATTTGCGGGTTCTGCATCGTGCCACGCGCAATGAGCCCGAGCGGCGTGTGCAGCAGCACCCAGCGCAGCACCACGCCAATGACGACCGCCACCGCAATGATGACGAGCGTATAGCTGCTCACCGAGTAGCCGCCGATCGGGAAGTTGCCCAGCGGCGCGGAGATGCCTGCGGTCGTATTGCCCGCAATCGACGTCACGACTCCGACGAGGAAGAGCGACAGGCCCCACGTCGCGAGCATCGTATCGATCATGCGGCCATACAGCCGCCGGATGACCACGCGCTCCAGGACAACACCGATGATCGCGACGACGAGTGGCGCCACGACGAGAATCGCAACCCAAAGATTCACGCCGAGCCGTATCGCTTCGATGGCGGCATACGCGCCCAGCATCATGAATTCGCCGTGCGCGAGATTGATGACCTTCATCATGCCGAAGATGACCGCGAGACCCGACGAGATCACCACCAGACTCGCTATCGCGTACAGCACTTGTATCAGGATGATCGCGGCAAGATCCATCGTTGCTCCTCTGAATGTCGGTGCACCACGCGCCTCACAGCTTGATGACGTACTGCTGGTTGTCGCGCGGATTCTTGATCAGATTGCATACTGCGCTCGTATCGACCGGAGGCTGGTTCTGGAACGTTTGCACGATGTCGAGCTTGTGATTCTTTACCTGTGCGATGCTTACGTTAAGCACGCAATGATGGGTGGCCGGATCGATCGAGACCTTGCCGCTCGGCGCATCGATGCTGATGCCCGACTCGAGTGCCTCGATCACTTTCATGCGGTCGATGCTGCCTGCCTTTCTAACCGCCTGCGCCCACAGATTGAAGCCCTGATACGTGCCCATCGCGAGTTCGGTGATGTTCGGATAGTTCGCCCCGAATCGCTTGTGAAATCGCTCTTTGAATGCCTTGTTGACAGGATTGTCGAGATTCTCGAAGTAGTTGTAGGAGACGAGAAAGCCATCGCATTCCTCGGGCGAGAGCATGATCTGCTCGTTACCGCCGGCGAAGGTCGTCGAGGCGAGGGGAATCTTCTTGTGGAGCCCCGCCGCCGCCCATTGCCGATAAAACGAAACATGCGATCCCCCGACGAGCGCGGACACGAGCATGTCCGGCTTGGCAGATTCGATCTTGGAGATGGTCGAGCCGAAGTTGGTCACGTCAAGCGGAAAGAAGTCGATCGACGTGACGGAGCCGCCGTTGTCCTGCACGAACTTCTTCACCCATTGCGAAGTGATTTGTCCGTAGTTGTAATCCGCCGCGACGACATAGACTTTCTTGCCCCACTGCTTCATCGCATAAGGGATCAGCTTGGCGACCGTCTGCCCCGGCGTCACGCCGGTGCAGAATGTGTTGCGGTCGCATACGCCGCCTTCGTATTGCGTGTTATAGAAATAGAGCGTGCGATAACGGTCCAGCACCGGCCGCATGACTTCTCGAGATGCCGACGTGATTCCGCCGTGCACGACGGCCACTTTGTCTTTCAGCGCCGATTGTTGCGCGAACTGCGTATAAAGCTGCATGCTCGATTGCGGATCGTAGTTGAGCAGCTTGATCTGCTTGCCGAGCAAGCCGCCCTGCGCATTCCATTCCTCGACGGCGAGGGTCAGGCAATCCGCCATCGGCTTGCCGTATATGTCGAGACCGCCCGACTGGTCCGTGATACCGCCCACGAGAATTTCGTCGGCGGCTTCCGCGATGAACGGGAACGATCCAGCCATGCCCGCGGCCACCGACGCCGCAGACGACTTCAGAAACGAACGTCGATCCATATACAGTTCCGAAAAGGGAGGCGAGGAGAGTGCAAGGCGTTGCGGGCGCTTCGATGCTTCAGAGTTTCATCCAGTCAACGGATTGCTCGAACGCATAGGCGCCGCGGTAGATGGTGGCTTCGTCCCAGTGCTTGCCCACCAGCATCATGCCGACCGGAAGGCCATCAACCATTCCGCAGGGCACGCTCATCGCGGGGTGCCCAGTGCAATCAAAAGGACATGTATTCGGCAACATCTCGAACGCACGCGTGATCACTTCCTCAACGCTCGCCCCCGGCTTGGGCAGCGGCGTGGCGACCAGCGGGAGCGTGGGCATGAGAAGAAGGTCGTAGTCGGCGAATGCCGCGTCGTACGCCGCGGTAAGCTGGCGCGACAAGTTCTGCGACTTTGCATAGAAGTGACCGCGATAGTGCCGGATGAAATACTCCCCGAGCAGCATCGTGATCTTCAGTGTTTCGGACAGTTCATCGGCGCGCTCATGCCATCCGGCGTGATAATCCACCATGCCGGTTACATACAAACCCTTCCAGTTGTAGCCATGGCCGTTGTCCTTCATCATCTGCTGCGTCGCGCCTTCGGCGGCGATTGGCAACCATATCGCGGGACCGATGCGATGCATGGGAATGGAAACTTCGCTGACGTGCGCGCCGAGTTCCGCAAGATGATCGGCAGCCGCGCGCACCTTCGCATCCGATGCTTCTAGCGACTGTGGCCAGCCAAAGCCTTCCTTCACCACGCCAATGCGCAAGCCGCGTACGCCTTCTTTCATGATCTCCGAGTAGGGCTTCGCGACTTGGCCTGCATGCTGACGCGGATCGAGGCCATCGGGACCCGCTAGCACTTCGAGCATCAGTGCGTTGTCGGTCACGTTGGCGGTCATCGGCCCGGTGTGGTCGATCGTCAGTTCGATGGGCATGACCCCCGTATAAGGCACTAGGCCGTGCGTAGCCTTCATGCCGTAAATGCCGCAATACGATGCGGGCATCCGGATCGAGCCGCCCTGGTCGCCACCAATGGCGAGATCCACCTCGCCTGCGGCCACGAGCGCCGCGCTGCCCGATGACGATCCGCCTGCCGAATAACCCATCTTGCGCGGGTTATGGACCGGAGCGGGCGAACTCGTGTGCGAGCCGCCCGAGAAGCAAAAGTATTCGCACGTCGCTTTGCCAACGATCGTTGCGCCCGCATCGAGCAGACGCGTGACAATGGTGGCATCGACATCGGGCACGTAGCCTTCCAGGGTGGACGCGCCGTTCATCATCGGCACGCCTGCGAGGCATACGTTGTCCTTAAGGGCGACAGTTTTTCCGGCGAGCTTGCCAGTGGGCGCACCCTTCACTTCGGTCTTCACATACCAGGCCCCGTAGCGGTTTTCGTCGGCAGATGGGCGATAACCCGGCGTGCGTGGGTAGGTGACGCGCGGGACGTAATCCGGCAGCGAATCGATAACGTCATACGCATCGAAATTCGCTTGCAACATCGCGTGATAGGTGGACAGCTGCTCCTCAGACAGATGCATCCCGAGACTGGTGGCGACTTCGTCAAGCTGGGCGGGCGTGGGACGTTTCACTGCCATGACTCTTCCTCACTCGAACTGATTCATGACGGACTGCCGCCTGCGTTGAGGGTCGATGCAGACGCGGCGAGAGTGAACAGGAGACTCCGTGCAGCGGGTCCCTGATCTGCGAGTCATGGTAGGAACACATATTTTCCAAGTCAACAAATTATTTTCCTTGGAAACTAAATGGAACGGTGCGTGCCCCTTGCAGCGGCGTTGCCTTAGATTCGCGAGATCACTTCGAAATGATGGCCTTCCGCACGCGCGAGATAGATCGGCACATGATTTACACGGCCGCCCGCATAGGCTGCACCGCGTGCGCTGCGATAGTTCAGCGGCGTAAGGCCGAGTTGCGCGAGACCCGCGTCGCGGGATAAATGGCGGCGCTGTGCATCGTCGGCGAGTGCGGCGAGGAAATGAACGCCTTCGTATGTCGACTGGCCGAAGGTGTCGAGCGTTGGCGCACGCGCGCCATAGCGTCCGCGATAGCGTTCTTTGAAGGCAAGATTCGCATCGGTTTGCAGCGACGCGAAATAGCCCGAGGCGACATACAACGACGCCGTATTGCGCGCCCCGATACCGAGCAATTCGTTCTCGCCGAGCGCGCACGAGAGACGCAGGATGCGGCCCGCGAGACCGGCTTCTCCGAACGCACGATTGAAGTCGATCGTGTCCTGACCGATTAGCGAAAGCAGCAGCGCATCCGCGCATTGCTTGCGGATGGCGTCAAGGACTTCGCTGTAGTCACCTGTGCCGAACGGTACGACACATTCGCCGACGACTTGTCCACCCGCCTCGTTGACCAAGCGGTGCGCGAGCCGATGCGTCGCATGCGGCCACACATAGTCGTTGCCAACGAAGAACCAGCGCTTCGGCCGATGTTTGTTATGAAGCCAGTGGATTGCAGGTTGAAGCTGCCGGGCTGTGGTTTCGCCAATGGCGAACACGCCCGGCGTGCGCTCTCCGCCTTCGTAAAGTGGCGTATAGATGAAGGGAAGCTGCCCGGCGACCGCCTTGACGAGATCCAGCCGCACCGCGCTCGTATGCATGCCGACCAACGCGTCTATGGCGTCATCTTCGATCAGCGCTTCCAGCGCGGATTCGAGTTCGCGCGCGTCATCGCCTGCGTTGATCGTGAGCAGCCTGCAAGGGCGTCCCGCCATGCCCGATGCGTCGTTGAGTTCTTCCACCGCAAGCTTCGCCGATGCGAGCGCGCACGGTCCCCACAAGCCGGCCGAACCGCCCAAGGGCACGCACAATGCGATCGTCATCTCCTGCCTCGAACGGCGGGAACGTTTACGATGCTTCATCAATGGTCGGCTCGCGGGTCCGAAACATGGAATGCACAACCGAATGGCACGCGCGCACCATCACTTATCGGGCCGACGGTCCGTGCACCGATATTTTCCCGAACCCTATTCGTTTGCGTAATATTCGTTTTGTCCGCACTTTTCAAAGCATCTACCATGCCGGAATCCGATCTCTCTTCATATCTTGCCTGGCTCATTGCCTCCGCGCATCGGCAGATGAAGTCCGGACTTGCACAGCTCACCGCCGAAGAAGGCGTCAACGAGGAACACTGGCGCATCCTGCACGCGGTGTCGGATGAGGCCGGTCGCTCGATGAGCGAGCTTGCAGGAGACGTTCTGATGAACCTGCCCGCGCTCACCAAGAACGTCGACAAGCTAGTGAGTCGCGGGCTCGTGCTGCGCGCCGCTGACGAGGCGGACAGCCGGAGGGTGCTGGTCTACATCACGGAACGAGGCGTGGAGTTGTTGGCCCGGCTGCGACCCTCCGTAGACGCGCACCATGCGGCCATCGAAGATGCGCTCGGCTCTCGCAACGCGAAGCAGCTGAAGCGATTGCTCGAGCGATTCATCGAAGAGACGCGGCCGCGCTGACTGCGCGCCTCGACTTGGCCCGCGGCTTGTGAGTGCCGGGTTGCGGTTTCGAGTGTTCCGTTTAACTCGATTGGATGGACATACTCGAGCAGCATGGCCCTGATCTGCTGGCCGACTACCGAAAGAATCATCCACCGAAAGCGCCGGCATCCGGCCCTTGCGTAACTTGACGGACACAACTTCGCTACGAGCATCGGTTGAGGCTGCTAGTAGCGATTCAGTTACAAGAAACATTGACGTTGCCTCGTTGTACGACGTGATGAAGCGCGCGCCAATCCGCGCTGTCATCTTCGTACAGCCGCGTCGATCCTGTCCGGAATCGTGATGCAGTGTCGCGGGACGAACTATTGGCCCTTACCATCGATCTTGCGTTGTAGCTTTATACGGGGTAGGGATAACGAAATCAAAACGAGCGCATGCAACTTCAGCGACAAATGCAACTAATGGTCTGAGCCGCAAAAGTCCAAACGACAGCGCGTGCCCCGATTGGGAAATGATCCCGTCGCTTGTGGCTGGCAGTGCCTCGACGCGGCCACGAACGGTCATTCGCTCGCGTTGGCAAGCCGAACTTTCAGATGTCAGTTGTACGCCAGAGACCGGCGAGCCGGCGCTCGAAGGTTGCGGGTCCTCTCGCTTGCTGGAAATCAAGTCGAGTCGCACCATCGAGCGCGCCTGCGCTGGGTCATCGACTATCTGTGGCGAACGTCATCTGGACCGCCTTTACAGATAGGCTACGTAAGCGGGCTCTCCTTACTGGTGAAGTCCATTAGGTGTCCAAATCATTATGCCGGTACTGCTCCCTTAGTGTGGCGCACGATGAAACGCTGGCCTATGCTTAGCCGTTGGAACGACGGGAACCAACGTTCGCAGTGTGCGAGCGTCTGAGAGCCGCCGCACGCACAGAAAAATGCGAGCGGCGGCGCGCTGCAAGCAAGGGCTGGCGACGGAAGGTTAGATCGACGTCGCGTCCTTGTATTCGACAAGCACTTCGCGATACGGCCGATTGCCGTCGTTGCGTGCCTTATGAGTCGCGGGTACGCGCGCGCCCTTGCCGATTTCCGACAGCACTTCGAGATAGCCGTCTTCGCATTTAAGCGAATACACCGCGCCCGTCGGTACTTCGAAGATGCCGAGGTCGGCGCCGTCCTTGTCGTAGATATGCAGCGGCGCGCCTTCTATCGCGTACCACATGTACGAATGCTCGTGCGTATGAACGGGCGTCTCTTCGCCCGGTTCGAGCACGAAGTTCCATACGATTACTTTGTCGTTCTCGAATACCTTTTCGCTTCCTACGCCAGCCATGGTTGTCTCCTGATAAATGTACCTGCCTGGACGACGCATGTCAGGCCTGCATGACCGTGCTAGGCCAGCAGGCCCTCCATCGGAATCGCCGGCGATTTCCCGGCGACGAGATCGGCTGTGATGCGGGCCGATCCATGAGACATGGTCCAGCCGATATGACCATGCCCCGTATTCAGGTAGAGATTGCGGTACTTCTTGCGTCCGAAGAAGGGAAGGTTGGTCGGCGTCATCGGACGCAAGCCGGCCCACATCTGCGCGTGCTCGTAGTTCCCGCCATCCGGATACAGCTCCTCTGTGACGCGCTTCATGAAGGCGAAGTCGGACGGTTTGTGCGACGTGTCATATCCTGCGAATTCTGCGGTCGCCGTCACGCGAATGCGATCTCCGAAGCGTGAGATCGCGACGAGGTTGTGCTCGTCCACCGCCGCGACTTCCGGCGGCGCCTTGTGATCGCCGATGGGTATCGTCAACGAATAGCCTTTGATCGGATAGATGGGCAAGTGGATGCCGATCTGTCCCGCCACCATCGGGCTCCATGTGCCGAGCGCGAGCACATAAGCGTCGCCGCTGATCATTCCGCGGCTCGTCGCGACACCAGTAATGTCGCTGCCCGCGGTCTGGAAGCCGTCCACCAGCGTGTCCGTCATAAAGGTGCCGCCGCGCGCCGCGACTTTCTCGGCGAGCGAGCGCGTGAACTTCGCCGGATCGCCCGTCTCATCCGTCGGGCAGTGAATCGCGCCTGCGATTTTCTCCTTCACACTGGCAAGCGAGGGATCGACGGCCACTACTTCGTCGCGGTTCAGCACGCGTATGGTCTGGCCGTCCGATTCCAGCAGCTTCATTTGTGCAATGCCGCGATCGAGCGATTCTTGACTGCGATGAAAGTAGAGAATGCCGCGATCGTTGCGGTCGTAATCGATGCTTTCCTCTCCCAGCATCTGATGCAGCACGCTTTGCGAATAAGCGGCGAGCCGATGCTTGAGCAAGGTGTTGCGACGCGCTTTCTCCACGGTGCACTCGAGCAAAAAGCGCCACGACCATGCATAAAGCCGTGGGTCGGACGAGAATTTGAAACGCAGTGCCTGATCCTTCATGACGATCGACTTGAGGAGCGTCATCGGCGCCTTGGGGGACGACCACACGAATGAATGACCGGGCGCGACCATGCCCGCGTTGCCCCAGCTCGTCTCCGCGGCCGCCACCGGCTGCCGCTCGATCACGACGACATCATGCCCGTCCTTCTGCAACTGGTACGCGGTAGTGACGCCGACCACGCCCGCCCCGAGAACGATTACTTTCACGATGTATTCCCCATGTGCCGACGGTTTTTGCTTCGAACTGTCGACACCAATGTAGAAAGAAAATAAGACGGCGGCAAGTCCGTTGCAGACTATAAGCCCTGAAAGCAGGGGAGATCAGCAAATTTCGGCGTTTTGCAGGCCCGAGAAAACGAGTACTTGCTTACGCGAATTTTGTTCTGATAGTGTCGACACTGTTGTCGAGACTACGGCTGTTTCCGAACCTTGGCGAGGCGCGTCGCGCTTCGTCGCCACAGGAGAAGTCATGCAGATGCAGCGTTTCGAAAGCGGCAAGCGGATGAGCCAGGCGGTCGTGCATAACGGTTTCGGCTTTCTCGCCGGACAGGTGGCCGACGATACGAGCGCCGACGTCAAAGGTCAGACCACACAGATTCTCGCGAAGATCGACCGGTTGCTCGCACAGATCGGCTCCGACAAGACGCGCATCCTGTCCGCGAACATTTGGCTCGCCGACTACAACACGTTCGCGCAGATGAACGAAATCTGGGACGCGTGGGTGCCCGAAGGCAATGCGCCGGCGCGCGCGTGCGTCGAGTCGAAGCTCGCGTTTCCGCAGTACACGGTGGAAATCGCGGTTATCGTCGCGGTCTAGTGCGGACAATCTACATGAACGCTCCAGACGCGCTGTCCCAGTACCAGCGGCTCGCCTTCTCGCTCGATGAAGGCATCGCGCGCCGCGCCGCGATCGGCCTTGTCGTGCTCGCCACCGACCACACGATCGAATACGAATGGCGCAAGCTGCTTGCAGCCGATGGCGTCGCCTTCTACGAAAGCCGCATCGCCAATTCCGCCGACATCACGCCGGAAACGCTCGCACAGATGGACGGTCTCATTGCGCCGGGCGTCGCGCTGATTCGGCCTGGCCAGCGCCTCGACGTGGTCGCGTTCGGCTGCACGTCGGCCTCGATGGTGCTCGGCGAGGAACGCGTGTTCGAACGCATCCGCGAAGCCCGGCCGGGCGTTGCCTGCACAACGCCGATCACCGCTGCGCGCGTCGGCATACATGCGCTCGGCGCTCAGCGTGTCGCGCTGCTCACGCCCTATGTGCGCCGCATCAACGAGTCGATGCGTGCGTATCTGGGTGCGCGCGGCGTCGATGTCGTGAGAATGGGCTCCTTCGAGCATGCCGACGACAACGAGGTCGCGCGCATCGATGCCGCTTCCGTGCGCAACGCGGTGCTCGAACTCGGCCGCCACGACGACGTGGACGCGGTGTTCGTGTCCTGCACGTCGTTGCGTCTCGTCGACGACGTCGTCGCCATCGAAGCGGAACTCGGCAAGCCCGTGCTGTCGAGTAATCACGCGATGGCGTGGCACGCGTTGCGTCTCGCGGGCGTCGTGGACGCGATGCCGCAATTCGGTCGCCTCTACACAGTTCAGCCTACCCGCTCGCATTGATCGCGCAGTCCAACGTCTGGAGATGCCACTATGAAAAGAGCAAAAGTCCTCGGTGCCGGCCTGGCGGCGAGCGCGTTACTGACGGCGGCGGGCGCGGCCTTCGCGCAAACGGTGTCCATCGGCGCGATTTTGCCGTTGACGGGCGCGAGCGCGTCAGTGGGAGAGGATCAGCGGCGCGGCGCCGAACTTGCCGTCGAACAGGTCAACGCGCACGGCGGCGTGCTCGGCGGCAAGCTGAAGGTGATCGTCGAAGATTCCGGCGGAAGCGCGCCGACGGCGTTGAGCGCTGCGCGCAAGCTCGTGTCGGTTAACAAAGTGCCTGTCGTGCTGGGCGAGTTCTCTTCGGGTATCACGATTCCGATTGCGCAATACGTCGTCCAGCAAGGCGATGTGCATCTGAACGTCGGTTCGTCGAGTCCGCAAATTCGCAAGATCGGCGATGGGTCGTTCAGCGTGATCGGTCTCGACGATCTCTCCGCGCGCTTCGCCGCCGACGATCTCTACGCGCAGAACCTGCGCAATGTCGCGTTTATCGCGCCGAACAATTCGTACGGACAGGGTGTTGCGCCCGAGTTCAAGAAGCGGTTCGAATCGCTCGGCGGCAAGGTGACATCGATTGTTATGTACACCGAAGGACAATCGACCTATCGCCGCGAGTTGCAGCAGATGTCGAAGACGCAGCCGCAGGCCTACGTTTACAGCGCATACGGCCAGGAAGCCGCGACCATCAATCGAGAGGCCTTCGAACTCGGGCTCAACAAGGCAAAGTGGTACGGCATTTATTTGACCATGTGTACGAGCGATACCGTCGCGCAGGCCGCGCACGGGCAGGAAGGGCTCGAAGTCGCGTCCATTGGCGATGCGGGCAAGTCGTATCAGCAGGCGTACCAGCAGAAGTACAAGGAAGCGCCGAAGTCCGCGTTCGGCGCCTACGTGTATGACGGGGTGATGGTGGCGGCTTCCGCCATCAACAAGGCCGGCGCGGCAGATCCCTTCAAGATTCGCGCCGCGCTGCATCAGATGGGCACGTATCAGGGCGCGACAGGCAGCATCGCATTCGACGCCGACGGTCAGCGCAAGGAGCAGCCCTACGACAAGGTGAAATTCGAAACCACGGTCGTCGCACGCTGACGCGCGCCATTGCCGGGAGAACGTGATGCTGCAGTTCGTCATCGATCTTCTCATTCGCGCGTCGGACATCATGCTCGTCGCGGTTGGCCTGTCCGTCGTGTATTCGCTCGTGCGCTTCCCGAATGTGGCGCACGTGCAGTATGCGATGACAGGCGCCTTCGTCACGCTCGGCATGACGAAGGCGGGCGTGCCGTTCGCGGCTGCGCTGGTGGTGTCGTGCGTCGCGACGGGATGTCTGGCCGTCGCGCTGAACGTG
This sequence comes from Caballeronia sp. M1242, assembly GCF_017220215.1. Lineage (NCBI taxonomy): Bacteria > Pseudomonadati > Pseudomonadota > Betaproteobacteria > Burkholderiales > Burkholderiaceae > Caballeronia > Caballeronia sp. M1242. The sequence goes on from NZ_CP071131.1 coordinate 23,831, forward strand.
TTCGTGTTCCGGCGGCTGTTGCGCTCGGGCAGTTCGATAGCAATGGTCGGCTCGCTTGCTGTATCGATGATTCTTGTTGCCGTGGTGCTCGGCAGCGCGGGGTCGAGGCCGCTGCGTTACACGACCGCGCTCTCGACGCCGCTGCAACTAGGCTCGACGATGATCTCCGTCGATCAGATCACGTCGATTGCGTGCGGCTTCGGCTGCGTCGCCTTGCTCGCGCTGCTGCTGTTCAAAACCGGCGCGGGCCGTTCGATGCGCGCGATGGCGAGCAACCCGGCGCTCGCGGCGGCAACGGGCGTCGACGGCGCGCGCGTGCTGAACGGCATCTCGTTCCTGAGCGGTGCGCTCGCGGCGCTCGGCGGCACGATGCTCGGGCTGACCGAGAACGTGCACGTGGACCTGGGCACGAACCTGCTGCTGCCCGTATTCGCAGCCGCCATTCTCGGCGGACTCGGCAATCCGCTGGGCGCGGCAGCGGGCGCGCTCCTGATCGCCCTCGCAGAGACGCTTGCGACGAATATCGACTTCGGCTGGATAGTCGGACGCTCGGGCGTCTATCTTCCGGTCAGTTACGTGGGCGCGGCGTCGTTCGTGATCCTGCTCGCGGCGCTGCTCCTGCGGCCCTATGGACTCTTCGACCGGGAGGTGCGCCGTGTCTAGTTTCATGCTGCACGTCGCGACGCTCGCGTGCATCTACGCGTTGATGGCGCTCGGCCTCAACGTTCAGGCGGGCTTCGCGGGCTTGCTCAATTTCGGCTTCGTCGCGTTCGTCGGCATCGGTGCCTATGCGACCGGTATCGCCTCTTCCGCGGGATGGCCATTTATCGTCGGCATCGTCGCGGGCATGGCAGGGGCGATGGTCGTCGGCTTCGTGATGGCGCGGCTCGGGCGCAATCTCGCATCCGATTACTGGGCCATCGCGACGCTCGCCATCGCCGAACTGATACGCACGGTTGCTTTGAATGAAGGCTGGCTCACGGGCGGTGCGCAAGGCATCAGCGGCATTGCGCCGCTTTTTTCGCGGCTCACCGGCACGAGCGGCGACATTGCATTTTTTCTGCTCGCGGTGGCGGTGCTCGCGGTCGCGTTCGTCATCTGCACGCGGCTCGCGCGAGGGCGCTACGGGCGAGCGCTGCGTTTGATGCGCGAAGAACCCGCCCTGGCGCAAAGTCTCGGATACCGGCTCGTGCCGATGAGAACCACGGCGACGATGACCGCCGCTGCCATCGCTGCGACGGGCGGGTCTCTGCTCGCGCTATACATGAGCTTCGTCGGCCCCGACTTCATGTTTGCCTCCGAGACCTTCGCCATCTGGACGATGGTGATGATCGGCGGCCTTGGCAACAACGGGGGCGTGTTGTTCGGCGCACTGCTCGTCGAAGCGATCTATAGTGCGGTGCCCTTCGCGAAGGACTACATCGACATCGGCACGGATATGGCGGGTGCCGTGCGGCTCGGCGCAATCGGCTGCATTCTGCTTGCCTGTCTGCTGCTGCGGCCGGGCGGCCTGTTGCCCGAGCGAATCCGGAGGACCGTATGAGCGCCGTGTTGAAGCTGCGGGACGTATACAAGTCATTCGGCGGCAACCACGTACTCACCGGATTATCGTTCGAAGTCCTAACCGGTGAGTTTGTCGGTTTGCTTGGGCCGAACGGATGCGGCAAAAGTACGGTTCTCAACGCGATCACCGGCTATTGCCCGATCGAGCGAGGCAGCATCGAACTGAACGGCCAGCGCGTCGATGCGCTGCCGCCGCACCAAGTCGCCGCGCGCGCGGTGCGGCGCACGTTTCAGCTACCATCGATGCCCGCGCGCATGACCGTCGGCGAAGTGCTGATGGCCGCTTCGACGCAACGTCACGGGCTCTTTGCGACGCTCTTGCCGTCCGCGCGTACGAAGCATGTCGAAGCGCAGACGCGTGAACGCGCCCGGCAATTGCTCGACGAACTCCTGCTCGCTAAAGTCGCGCATCTTCCAGCTGCTTCCATATCGGGCGGACAGAAGAAGCTGCTCGGCATTGCATGCGCGTTGATGGGCGAACCGTCGCTGCTGTTGCTCGATGAACCGATGGCGGGCGTGCATCCGAATCTGCGTGCCGAACTCATGCGCGTGCTGAGAAGCATCAACGAGCGGGGCGTTACGCTCGTCGTGGTGGAGCACGACATGCATTTCGTTGCAGAGACGTGCGCGCGTTGCATCGTGCTGGATCGCGGGCGCACCGTCGCGGATTGCAGGCCTTCGGAACTGGAGCATCACGAAGGCGTCGTCGAAGCGTATCTCGGGCGCACGACGAAGAGCGCGACGGCGCCTTTGCGGGCAATGGGGGCGACGGCATGATTATCGTCAGCAACGTCGTCGCAGGCTATACACGCGATGTCGACATCCTGCGCGGCGTGTCGCTCGCTGCGAAGGAACTGGAGATCGTGACGATTCTCGGGCCGAACGGCTGCGGCAAGTCGACCTTGCTCAAGACGGTCGCAGGCTTTCTGATGCCGAGGAAGGGGGCGGTGCATCTGGACGACATCGATGTGGGGCAGGTGAGTGTGCATCGCAAGATCCGCACGCATCGCATCGGCTTCGTGCCCCAAACCGACAATGTGTTCGGCGCGCTCACCGTGTGGGAGAACCTCGCGCTAGGCGGACAATTCATGCCCGAGCGCGAACGCAACGTGCGGCTCGATGAACTTTACGCGAATTTTCCGATTTTGAAGACCAAACGCACGGCGCGCGCCGCGAGTCTTTCCGGCGGCGAGCGGCAGATCCTGTCGCTTGCGCGCGCGTTGATGCCGCGTCCGCGCTATCTTTTGCTCGACGAGCCGTCCGCGGGACTCTCGCCGCGCATGCTGGCCGAAGTCTTCGATGCCATCGTGCGCTTGCGCGATACGGAGCGCGTCGGCGTGCTGATGGTCGAGCAGAACGCGGCGCAGGCACTGCGCATTTCGAACCGCGCGTATGTGCTGTCGATGGGACAGGTCGCGCTGGAAGGCGATGCCGCCGATTTGCTCGTCAGCGACGAGATGCGGCGGCTCTATCTCGGCGGCAGCGTGCAATGACAAGGAACGAAGAGAGCGAGGAACGCGACGTGGCTTTACGCAAGGTGACACTGGAGGACAAGTACACGCTCGAAGAAGGGCGCGTGTTCATGACGGGCGTGCAGGCACTGGTGCGCTTGCCGCTGATGCAACGCCGCCGCGACGATGCCGCCGGCCTTCAAACGGCAGGCTATGTCTCCGGTTATCGGGGCTCGCCGCTCGGCACGTACGACGCCGAGATGCAAAAAGCGAAGAAGCACCTCGATGCCGCGCGTGTCTTGTTCGTGCCGGGCGTCAACGAGGATCTTGCCGCAACTGCGGTATGGGGATCGCAGCAAGCGGAGGCGGGCGGCGAAGGCAAGTACGACGGCGTGTTCTCGATCTGGTATGGCAAGGGGCCGGGCGTCGATCGCAGTGGCGACGCGTTTCGGCACGCCAATCTGGCGGGATCGTCGAAGCATGGCGGCGTGCTCTTGTTGATGGGCGACGACCACACGTGCGAGTCGTCGACGACGTGTCATCAATCGGAGTTCGCGCTCATCGACGCATCGATCCCGGTGCTGAGTCCGAGCGGCGTGCAGGAGATACTCGACTTCGGCTTATATGGCTGGGCGATGTCGCGCTATTCGGGCTGCTGGGTCGGGCTCAAATGCGTGAAGGATACGGCGGATGCGTCCGCCGTGATCGACGTCGATGCATCGCGCGTCGATGTGGTTCTGCCCGACGACGTCGCCATGCCGCCCGACGGCCTGAACCTGCGACAGCCCGATACGCCGCATGCGCAGGAATATCGCCTGCACAACTACAAACTCGACGCCGTGCGGGCGTTCGTGCGCGCAAACCGGCTGGATCGCACGGTGCTCGGCCGCGCGGGCGCACGCATCGGCATTGTCACGCATGGCAAGAGTTATCTCGACGTGCTTCAGGCCATCGACGATCTGGGCCTCGATGAAGCGCGGCTCGAAGCGATGGGCGTCGCCCTCTATAAAGTTGGTTGCGTTTGGCCGCTCGAACAGGAGGGCGTGCAGGCGTTCGCGCAAGGCAAGGAACTGCTGATGGTGGTCGAAGAAAAGCGCAGCCTGCTCGAAGCGCAGATCAAGGAGATTCTCTATGGCAAGCCGCGCGCGCCGGCCGTTATCGGCAAGAAAGACGAAAGCGGCGGCAAGCTCTTTCAGGCGGAACTCGCGCTCGACCCCGTGCAGATCGCCATTGCGCTCGGCGAACGGCTTGCGTGTCTCACGAACGATGCCGGTCTGGGCGAACGCGTCGCGTTCCTGCGCGCATTGCGGCGCATGACATTCGCGCCGGAGCCGCTGTCGCGCAGCTTTTACTTTTGCAGTGGCTGTCCGCATAGCTCATCGACGGTCGTGCCCGAGGGCAGCAAGGCCTATGCGGGCATCGGTTGCAGCTGGATGGCGCAGACTATGGACCGAAACACGCTCGGCTATACGCAAATGGGCGGCGAAGGCATGACATGGGTGGGCGAAGCGGCGTTCTCGAAGCGCGAGCACATGTTTCAGAACATGGGCGATGGCACGTACTTCCACTCGGGCCTGCTCTCGGTGCGTGCCGCGATTGCAGCACGCACGCGCATCACGTTCAAGATTCTTTTCAACGATGCCGTCGCCATGACGGGCGGTCAGCATCATGACGGACCACTTAACCCGCTGGCGATCGCGCAGCAAGTTCGCGCGGAAGGCGTGACGCGCATCGCCGTGGTGTCCGACGATCCGTCGAAATATCCGCATGATCTCGCATGGCCGCAAGGCGTGACGATCCATCATCGCTCGGCGTTGGAGGATGTCCAGAGCGAGTTGCGTGATGTCCATGGCGTAAGCGTGCTGATCTACGACCAGACGTGCGCGGCCGAGAAGCGACGCCGTCGCAAGCGCGGGCAACTAGCGGACCCGCCGAAGCGCCTCTTCATCAACGACCTCGTTTGTGAAGGCTGCGGCGATTGCGGCGTCAAGTCGAACTGCGTGTCGCTTACGCCGCTCGAAACCGAGTTCGGCCGCAAGCGCGCCATCGACCAAAGTGCCTGCAACAAGGACTATTCGTGCAATCAGGGCTTCTGCCCGAGTTTCGTGACCGTGCATGGCGGCACCTTGCGACATGTGCAGCGCAAACCGGATACGAGCGTGTTTCCCGCGTTGCCGGAACCCGCGTTGCCGTCGCTGGATGCGCGCGTGTTCTCCCTTGTCGTGACGGGCGTGGGCGGCACGGGCGTCGTGACGATCGGCGCGATTCTCGGCATGGCGGCGCATCTGGAAGGCAAGGGCTGCGGCATTCTCGACATGGCCGGGCTCGCGCAGAAGGGCGGCTCAGTGTGGTCGCATGTGCGCTTTGGCGCGAGTCCGTCGGCGATCAAGGCGATTCGAATTGCGACTGGCGGCGCGGACGTGGTCATTGGTTGCGATATGGTCGTCGCGGCAAGCCACAAGACGCTTTCGATGACACGCCGCGCCGCCACGCGAATGCTCGTCAATTCGCATGAAGCGATGACCGGCGATTTCACACGCCAGCCCGATCTCGCTTTTCCGTCGGACGAACTGCGCGCGACGCTGACCGAAGCAGTGGGCGAGCGTCATGTCGAATTCGTCGATGCGACCGCGACTGCCCGCCGTCTCTTCGGCGACACCTTGGCGAGCAACATGTTCATGCTCGGCTTCGCGTATCAGCGTGGATGCATACCGCTTCACGCCGATGCGATAGCGGCGGCCATCGAACTGAACGGGGCATCCGTCGCGCTCAATCTCGACGCCTTCACATGGGGACGGCGTTTTGCTGCAGAGCCCATGCTTGCCGCGCGTCTGTCCGAAACCGCCGATGCCGCGCCGTCGTCGCGCCGCTCGACGACGCTCGATGAAATAATCGAACGCCGTGTGCAATATCTAAGCGCTTACCAGAATGCGGCGTATGCGGCGCATTATCGTGAACTCGTGGGCCGCGTGCGACGCTGGGAACGCGCGGTGTCGGCGCGCAGCGAAGGCGTTTCGCGCGCGGTCGCGCAGAACCTGTTTCGCTTGCTGGCGTATAAGGACGAGTATGAAGTCGCTCGCTTATTGACCGCGCGCGACTTTATCGACGGCTTGCACGCGCAGTTCGACGGACCGGTGCGCGTTGCGTTCAACCTCGCGCCGCCCGGCATCGCGCGACGCAATCCACGCACCGGCGAGCCCGCGAAGCGCGAATTCGGTTCGTGGATGCTGCCGGTCTTGCGCGTGGTCGCGCGATGCAAGGCGCTGCGCGGCACGCCCTTCGATCCATTCGGTTACACCGCCGAACGGCGCATGGAGCGTGAGTTGATTCAGCGCTATGAGAAGACCATTGCGGCGATCATCGAACACGGCACCGCGCGCAACCATGCGGCCGCATTGCGCGCGGCGTCCATCGTCGGGACGATTCGCGGCTATGGCCACGTGAAGGCGCGCCATGTCAACGCGATAGACGCGCAGTGGCGTGAGGCCGTGCAGCAATTGAGCGCACCCGTGGTTATTCCGTTGCAACGCGTGGCGTGACACGTCGGCGAACGTGCAGCGAAGCAACGCGGGCGTTCAGCGCGAGAAGAGCCGCACGACGCCTGCATCCACCACGCGCGCGATTTCTTCCATGCGCCAGGTGATATGCGATTCCGTCAGCGCGCGGCATCGCTCGATATCGCGTGCTTCGATGGCATCGAGAATGTCGAGGTGCTCCGCGAAGGCATCGTGGCCGCGCTGTTCCAAATCCATCCAGCGCACGAAATGAATGCGCGCGTTGATGCCGTATAGCGCGCGAACTATTTCGTTATTGCCCGCGAGCGCGACGAGCCGAACGTGAAACTCTTCGTCCTTGATGGTGAGTTCGGCGGCGCTGGTCTGAGCCTTGGTCTTCATGACTTCCTTCCAGAACTTGCGCAGCGCGCGCAGATCCTTGATGCTGGCACGCTCGGCCGCCAGCAGCACGGCGGACGATTCGATGCTGCGCCGAAGCTCGAAGAGATCGAAAATGTCTTGCCGATGCAGTTCGCGCGCGAAGAAGCCGCGATTCGGCACGAAGTGCAGCAGACTTTCGGCGACGAGGCGATTGAGGGCTTCGCGCAGTGGCGTGCGGCTCACGTCGAAACGCTGTGCAAGCTCGAGTTCGTTTACGCGCTCGCCGGGGCGGATAGTGTAGACCACCGCCATTTCCTTTAATTGCTCGTAGAGTTCGTTGACGGTCAGGCCCGGGCGTTTCGGCGGCGTCGTCTCGCGAACGTTCGGACGCGTCTCCCGCAAGAGAGATGAATACCTGGGCATGTCTCGTCAGTTCCTTTGCTTGCTTAGGCGGCTTGACGGCAGCGCGGGTTCATGCGCTGACGAAGGTTGTGACACAGATAATACAACAGTGCCCACACCTTCACCCACAATGTACAGATGCGCCTCTTGACGTCCCGCGATCACCATTGACTGAATTCGAAAGTCGTTTGGTCAGGCGCAATGCGCGGCGGCTATGAACTAATGGATGCAGAGCCGATTTCCTTCAACAGTGCGCCTTGTTCGAGGGCGTCTGCGACACCACGAGCGACGATTGTTGCGGTAGAAAAGACCGTCAACGGCAGGGTGTCGTCCCGAGGCATGACTTACGCGATCGTCCTCATCAAAACTCAAGACGCGCGTTGAGCGCAACGGTGCGCGGCTCCCCAGGCTGAATATAGTCCGCGTACTGAAACTCCCAATAGCGATGATTCGTTAGGTTATCGATGGCCGCGCGCACGCCGACGTTATGCCCCGCGACCTTCGTCGTATAGGTCGCGCCCAGGCTGTAGATCGTGTAGCCCGGCACTTTGATATCGCCCGCGGGACGCAGGCTCGTGTTGCCCGTGAACTTTGCCGATGCACCGAGCGTCAAGCCCGGCACCACCGGCACCGCGTACTCGGCGTGTGCAGCCGCGACGAACCCCGGCGCCCCCGCGACACGGTTCCCGTCGTAGCTCGAACCTCTTTCGTACTTGGTGGCGATCCACATCACATCGCCGCCGATGGTCCAGTCGCGACCCAGTCGAACGTCCGCGCCTGCTTCCAGACCCTGAAACAGTGACTCGCCATCTTCGACGAAGATGTTGTCGCTATTCGCATACTGCGCGCCGCGCTCGATGCGGAACAACGCCGCCGTCCCGCTCCATCGCTCATTCTGAGTTTTTACGCCGACTTCGTATTGTTTGCTGCGTAGCGGATTGAGCACCGCGCCGGAATTCGCGTAGGTTGTGCCGACGACGTTACCCGCTTCGAGCGACTCGACGTAGCTTGCATAAACTGTCGTGCCGGGCGTGAGCTTGTACATCACGGCGACGGAGGGCGTCGCTATGCCGTTCTTCGCATACGTCGAACTCGTTGTGCCGTCGACTGCATAACCGTGCTGTTCATAGTTCGTGAAACGCACGCCGCCCAGCACAGACCAGCGCGAGCTCAACGCGATCGTATCGCTCGCAAATAACGCTTTCTGCACGATGTCCGCGTTGCGGTAAGTAGTGAAGCCGCCGCCGCTATAACGATTCTGATTCGGCTGATAGATATTGCCGATGCCGATCTCGTCATAGAAAGAATTGGCGGTATTGTCGCTCGTCTGCTTTTGATAGGACATGCCGAACACGAGTTGATGCTGGAACGGTCCGGTCTTCACGAGTCCCTCGGCCATGACTTGCCACGCGTTCAGTTGATGTCCTTCGTTGCCTTCGTAGCGCGTATCGGTGTAGTCGCCGCCGAGGTCTGTCAGATAGAACGTGCTCTCGTTTCGATAGCGCGTGCTTTTGCTGAATCCATAGGTCGCCGAGATCGTCCAGTCCTGATTCAGGTTGTAGTGCAGGCCGGCCGTATAGAGTTGGACGTTGGTGTAAAGATGCTGATCGGGCGTGACAAGGGTGCTGCTCCCACCGCTCAACGGAACGGGCAGTGCATTGCCCGTGAGTCCCGAGGTCGATATCGATGTCGTGATTCCCGATGCACGCCGGTCCTGATACAACGCGCCGAACGTTGCCGTGAGATCGCGAGTGAGGCGGGCGTCGGTGGAAAGCGAGAATGAGTCGCGACGCACGTTGCCGTCGTTGAAGGTCGTGCCTTCCTCGTGGGTCGCATTGAAGCGGTAGCCGAACATGGCGTCGGGCCCGACGCGTCCACCGAGGTCCAAGTGCTCCGACCAGATATTGGTCGACGCATAGCCGACATCGACGCTCGCGATCTGCCGGTCCGTGAGCGGTGGCTTCTTCGTCACATAATTCACGACGCCACCCGGCGCGCCGAAGCCATACATGAAGCCGGAGAGGCCCTTGAGGAGTTGCACGCTCTCAAGCTGCTCATAGGGCATCGTGATGCCGTAGGCGTTGATTGGTTGCCCGTCGATGCGAAAACCGTTCTGCCAGTCCAACTGCAAGCCGCGCACGGTGATGTAGCTCGCCCATGCGTTATAGCGATTGCTGTTGTCCGATACCGACGCGTCCTGCGCGAACACATCGCCGAGCTTCTTAGCCTGACGATCGGCGAGTTGTTCGCCCGTGACAATGGTGGTCGAATAGGGCGTATCGAGCTGAGTGCGGGTGCCCAACGCCCCAGAACTCATGTCGCGCTGCAAGTGCTGTCCGACGTCACTTTGGCTGCTGGCAGTGACGGAGACTGCGGGAAGCGTCGCATCGCCTGCTACGGCGCCGCTTTCTTGCGCGAGCGCACCGTCAGTCATCGCGAAGAGCAGGAGTACCGCCACGGTCGATGGTCGCAAGGTCCATCCGCCGGACGTTTCGTTGTCGCGCGCTGCTGAAGCCATTTTTTTTTAGTGTCCCGTATGTGTAAATAGCAACCATTCGCATTTAGCACGCGCATTTTGGCGCAGCCGCATGGTTTTGTAAAGTGTTACCGACGCCGTCGGAAATACGTTTCGTTGACTGCGGCGGGGAGTTGTTCAAGCCTTGCGGCCTTCGCCGAACGCTTGCCGGTACCACGCATGAAAGTGCCGCATGCCATCTTCGAGCGGCGACTGATACGGACCGGCATTGCTCATTGCGCGACGATGCAGTCTCAGGCGGCCCGCATCCATGCGTTCCGCAATTTCATCGTCCTCGGTCATCGTCTCTAGATAAGCGCGCGCTGCGCATCGACGAACTCGCGCTCGAACGCCGCAACTTCTTCGGGATAATGAAACTCGATGACGTTGAGCGTCTCCTGCGGGCCCTTGGGATAGAGCGTCGAAACGACAAGCACGTGCGGATACAACTCGATCATGTGAGTCGGAAAATACGCGAGCCAGATAGCGCCGAAAGCAGGCGGCTCGTTACCGCCGAATGCGAGCAGCCGGTCGTGCCATGCTCGGTAAATGTCGGAGCCAGGTTGGGCGAGCGCGTTGTTCACGTTCACTTTTTGAATGCGGTATGTTTCGCCAAAAGCCCATTCCAGATCGTCGCAAGTCTCGAAGCGGCCGAGCCCCGGATGAAAAGGCGCGACATGATAGTCCTCTAGATACACCTCGATGAAGGTCTTCCAGTTATAGCGGCATGTATGGGTCTCCACGTGATCAAGTACATAGGCGGACAGATCGAACTCAGGGCGCGCAAAGACGCCATCCAGGTCGCGTGTCGGGTCGCGCGGGCCCTCGTATAGCAGACCGTGGAAGTCGTGCGATGGGAAGCGCTCCAGATTGCGGCATGGCTTTCGCTCGATTCGGGAGCGCGAACTCGCTGCCAGGCTTCCGGAACTGGCCGACAATACTTATTGGCCGCTCTGGCAAAGCCGACCTTTAGTAGCGCTTTCTGCGGCGTCTCCCGCTCAATCAAACATCCCAAGCGCGATCGTCGATTCTTTTCCCAAATGCACGCGGTCGCAGCCCTGCATGGAACCACTCGATCAGGCTCACCATATCGAAAACCGGTAAGCCAAAACGCTCGGCGATCAGCGGCGAATAAGGCGCGAAGTTGGCGCACTCGCTGACGATCGCGCCCACGTCGGGATGTTGCTGCAGCAATCGGCCTGCGCAATCGAGCACGTCCTGCGCCTGTTCGTCGAAGCTCACGTGCGCCGCATCGTCCACCTGGTTTTGAAAGAAGCGCGAGGTTTCAGCCAAGCCCACAACGGGCGTCGTCGGGTCGGCATGCGCGGCGACGAGGTGCGCCGCCGTCAGCGCCGACGACTTTGCGGTCAGCACGCCCACACGCCGGTTTCCCGGCAACACGCTAGCCGCAAGCGGAATCTGCAGCAGGCTCGATGTCGCGACGGGCACCATGCAGCGTGCCGCAATGTCCTCCTGGAACGCGGCAAGGAAACCGCAACTGGTCGCAATGCCATCGATGCCGAGACGCGCAAGCCGGTTCGCGGCATCGACGAAGCGGTCGATGAGCGGCTTAGCCGCGCGCTTGTCGCCTGCGGCGGCGGCCATCACCATCGGGCCGGTCACGCCTTCCACCAGCGCATATTGCACGGGAAAGCGCCACGTTGCGCCGTGACCGATATCGCCGGGCAGGCGCGCGAAGCCGGTGTCGAGCATCAAGATGCCGATGCTCACGCCATGCACGGTGCGAGGGCGCGCCGGCTTCATTAGTTGATGAAGCATTTGCAACCTGCAAGCGAGGGCGCGATTGGAAGACCAAGCGCCGCCATCTTCGCGCGATTGATGATCGCGACATAATCCTGAGCCTGCGGCCGATAGACCGCCAGTGCGGAAGGCTTCGCGCCATGCAGCATCTGCACTGCGAGAGCTGCAGCGTGTGCGCCCTGCGATTCGTAGGACGGCGCATAGGCCACCGTAACCAAATTGCCCTTCCTGATGAGCTCGTGCTCGGCGCTAAGAATCGGCGTCTTCATGCGATCCGTCACTGACGCAAGCGCGGGCAGCGCCGATTGCACGAGATTTGATCCGATCGCGTAGAAAAATCCGACGCCCGCCATTGCGGCGGCGCGCTGCGGCACGTCGATGGTCGCATCGACCGACGTGGCAATCATCGTCAGCTTCGCGCGCGCAGCGGCAGCCTTCAGACTTGTCACCGCTTCTACATCGTTCACTTCTCCTGCGTTGTACAGTACTCCGAACGATGCCGCCGCCGGGAAGACGCGCTTCGCGAAGGCGAGCACGGCATCGTAGTCGGTGACCGTCGCAGTGCCGACGATGCGATCGCTCCCATGCGCCCAGTCCGGCACGAGACCGGCGGCGACCGGATTCGTCACCTGCGCGAAGACAAGTGGGATGGAACGGTCCGGCACATTGCGCACCGATGCCTGAGCAACCGGCGTCGTCACCGTGAGGATCACAGCAGGATGTTTCGCGACGATCTGCGCCAGCGATTGCGGCACGAGGCCGGGCGTGAAGTTGGCGTCGCTATAGACGTATTCGGTGTTACTGCCTTCGACATAGCCTTGCTTCGCCATTTCGTCCTTGAAACCGGCGATGGTGCGCGAGAGCGCGGGGTGCGGTCCGAAGTTCGCGATGCCGATCACGGTGCGCGTCTGTGCACATGCATTACCCGTGTGCAGCAATGCCACCGAGAGCGCGAGTCCGCACAGCTTGCCCGTCAATCCAGGAAGAAAACGCATGCTGATTGCCCGAAGAGTTGGCTGCTTGCGATTGTGCGAATGAAGGCCCGCATGAGCGAGCCGACAAAATAAACAAATCCGATTGCCTATGTAATTGGCCGCGTGCCCTCGCATTGCGGGCGCATCGCGTGAAAGATGCACGTTCGAAGCGTCTCGGTGCCGTATTTCACGCACCTTCGATGAAGTGTCGAAGGCAGGCGTGAGTCAAGCGAGCCTCAAATGAAGGATTTCGGTTCTAAGTTTTTTTATCGGATTGCCGGTTTTAGCGGCGGTTTCTAGTCTGCGGGGCGTGGCATTCAGCCATGCACTGCCGCTGCCCCTATCAACGCCCCGACCTCACCACGCTCACGACCGCCTGAACGAGACGAGAACATGAAACGAATCTGCTCCACCATGCTGCTGCTTGCATCGGCCACCGCCGCACACGCGCAATCCTCGCCCGCCGACAGCAGCGTCACGCTGTACGGCGTGCTGATGGAAGGCCTCATCTACACCAACAATTCGCTCGCCGGAGCGTCGCTGTCGACGGCCAATGGTCCGAGCCGCTGGGGCATGCGCGGCGTCGAGAATCTGGGCGGGGGCTTGAGCACGGTGTTCCAGCTGGAAGGCGGCTTCGATCCGAACTCCGGAACATCAGCGCAGGGCGGTCGGGAATTCGGCCGTCAGGCTTATGTGGGCCTGCAGTCGAAGGACTACGGCACGATCACCTTCGGCCGCCAATACGACGTGACGCAGGACTGGCTCGCGCAATATTCGGCTGCATACATGTGGAACGGCTATGCCGCGACCGTCGGTGACAACAACAACTTCAACTTCCAGTTCCGCACCAACAACGCGGTGAAGTACGTGTCGCCGAATTATCGCGGCCTGCAGGGCGCGGCGATGTACAGCTTCGGCGGCGTTGCGGGCAGCTTCGGCAATCAGAGCGCGATGAGCTTCGGCCTCAACTATGGGAATGGCCCGGTGACGTTGTCGGCCGCGTACATGCACATGAACCATCCGGCGATAGCATCGAGCGAAGGGCTGTGGAACACGGCGCTGTTCGCGTCCATCTCCCCCGAGTCGCCGACGCTCGCGCTCGCGGTCTCGCCATCGAGCATGGAGATCTACGGCGCTGGAGGATCCTTCGTCGCGGGACAGACGACCTTCGGGCTGGTCGTCACGCATAGCCGATACGACGATCTCGGCGTCGCCGAACTGGGCCTCGCCAACGGACGCGCGGGCTATACGAACATCGAGGCGAACGTGAGCCGGTATATTACGCCGGCGTATCAGCTCTCGTTCGACTACACGTACACCTTCGGAAAGGTGCAACCCACGGATTTTTCTCCGAAGTATCATCAGTTCTCGCTGTTCAACAACTACTTCCTGTCGAAGCGCACCGCGCTTTACCTCGACGCCATCTTCCAGCTCGCCGCCGGCGATGCACAGCACGCGAACATCGAATATGCAAGCAGCGGCGGGGCATCGACGAGCAAGCGCCAGCTCGCGGTGACGGCGGGCATCTTCCATCGCTTCTGACGGCGTGTGCGATATCCCGCGCCCCTCCCGGAGACGTTTCTTTGCCCAACACCCTTTCGCCAGCGCCTCGCAGTGGGGCAGCGATATTCGCCGACGCATTGAGGAATTTCGGGGTGCCCGTCGTGACGCTTATTCCCGGCGAAGGCATTCTCGAACTGGTCGATGCGCTCGCCGTGCGCGCGCCCGCGATCCGTCTCGCGAGCTTCCGGCACGAAGCCGGCATGGCCTACGCCGCGCAGGCCATCGGCCAGTTCAGCGGCCAGCCCGGCGTGTGCCTCGCGGCGCGCGCGCCGGGCGCGTTGAACGCGACGCTCGCCATACACACCGCCCATACCGACAGCGCGCCGCTCGTGATGATCGTCGGGCAGGCGGACATGCAGTCCTCCGAGCGCGAGGCCATGCTTGGCCTCGGGCATTTTCATCAAGTGTTCGGCCCACTGACGAAGTGGGTCGGACTGATCGAATCGGCGTCGCGCATTCCGGAGATGCTCGCGCGAGCGTGGCATATCGCGATGTCAGGCCGTCGCGGGCCGGTCGTGCTCGTGCTGCCCGAAAACGTGTCGCGCCAAATGGCCGATGTCGCCGATCTGCCGCGTCCGGCGACAATCGCCGCCGCGCCCGCACCGCATGACCTCGCGCGCTTCACGACGCTGCTGGCCGAGGCGCGGCGGCCGCTACTGATCGTCGGCGGAACGGGCTGGCAGGCCGCGTCGCTGCAAACGCTGACAATGCTTGCCCGCGCGCACGGCGTGCCCATCGCGACGACGTACCGCCGCCGCGATCTGATCGATCACGACGATCCGAACTTCGCGGGCGAAATCGGCCTCGGTATTGATCCTGCGCTGGCGGCGCGCATCGGTAAAGCCGATTGCATCGTCGCGTTGAATGCGCGTCTCGGCGAGCTCAACACGGTCGGCGCGGGCGCGTTCAGCGGCTTCACGCTATGGACGCCGCCGCGCCAGGCCAACGTGCTGGTGCATGTTCATGCCGATGCCAGCGATCTCAACAATGCGTATCGCGCGGACCTTGCGATTCCCGCCGATGCCGGCGCCTTCGTCGCCGCATGGGCCGCCGCCGCAAATGCGCCTGCTCCGGACGATGAACGCATCGCATGGGTGCGCGCAGCGCGTGCAGACCGTGTCGCGTTCGCCCAGAGCGGACGATGTCCCGGTCCGCTCGATCTGCGCGCGGTGTTCGAATCGCTCGATGCCGCGTTGCCCCGCGATGCGCTCGTCGCGTCCGGCGCTGGCGCCTACGCGCTGTGGCCGCAGCGGTATTTGCGGCATCGCCTGCCCGGCACGCAACTCGGTCCGAAAAGCGGAGCGATGGGCTACGGCCTATCCGCAGCCATCGGCGCCGCGTTGCTCGATCCGGCGCGGCGAGTGGTCGCGATCGCCGGCGACGGCTGCTTCATGATGCACGCCGAAGAACTCGAAACCGCCGTGCGCCTCGGTCTGAATTTGCTGGTGATCGTGGTCAACAACCGCGCTTACGGCGCGATCGGCAACGCGCAGCGGCGGCTCTTCGACCGCGCCACGGGCACGGCGCTCGGCGTCATCGATTTCGCCGCCTTCGCGCAGTCGTTCGGCGCGCGCGGCGAAGCCGTCGACAGCACGGAAGCCTTTGCGCCGGCGCTGCAGCGGGCGTGGGCATCGAGCGGCGTATCGCTGATCGAATTGCGCGTTTCTTCCACTGTGACCAGGCCCGTCGATTGACGGCACTTCAAGGCAAACGATGAATCACTCTCTATCCGGCCGGCACGTCGCCGTGGTCGGCGCGGGAATCGCGGGACTCACGGCCGCTTACCGGCTGAAGCGGGCGGGCGTGCGCGTGACGGTGTTCGACGCGCAGAGCGTCATTGGCGGACGCATGGGCGACCGGCGCACCGGCGATCTCGTCTACAACAGCGGCGCGCGCCTCGTCTATCCGTTCGGCCAGGCGTTCAACCGTCTCGTCGACGATCTCGCGATGCACGATGCGCTCGTGCCGCTGCATCGGCTGACCGCGCAGTGCAAGTCCCCGCAGGGCGAGCACACCATCGAACTGATGCCGTCGCCACGCTCGCTCACGACGCCCGGCCTGGCCGTCAGCGAGCGCGTGCGCCTCGTGGCTCACGCCATCGCGATGCTGCGTGCGAAGAAGCAGGTCGATCCCGACTGGGCGACGAGCGCGCTCGCCGTCGATGCGCGGCTCGACGACATGACACTCGCCGCGTATATCCGCGAGACGCTCGGACCGAACGTGCTCACGCGCATGGTCGAGCCGGTCTTCCGGGCGACGCGTAGCTTCGATCCCGAAGATTTGTCGGCGCTGTTCTATGTATCGACGGTGCCGCATATGGTCGGGCAGAGCACGGTAAACACGCTGAAGGGCGGCATGGGCCGCGTCTGCCACGCGCTCGCAGCGCAACTGGATGTGCGCACCGGCGTGGCCGTCCGCAAGATCAGGCGTCATGCGGATGGCGTCGAACTTGCGCTGCAGAACGGAGAGCTGTTCCGCGCGGACTTTGCCGTGTGCGCGGTCGAAGGGTCTCTCGCGAAAGCAATCGTCGATAACCCCACGCAAGCCGAACGCCGGATGTTCGATGCCGTGCGCTACAACTCGCTCGGCGTCGTTCACTACGGTTTTGCAAAGCCGTTGCCGCCGATGATGCAGTTCGCGATGCGCGGCCTGCCGGGACGCATTGCGACGTATCAGCAGTTGCCCGCCGCGCCGGCGAGCGGGCGGCCGCTCACTCAGATTTACTGCCAGCTCACGCCGGAAGCCGCCCAGGAGGCCGTGCAGCGCGGCGTCGAACATGAACTCGACGTCCTCATACGCGATGAATTGCGCGCCTACATTCCCGACTTCGACCGACATGTGGTGGCCGTCGCGAATCAGTGGATCCCGCGCAAGCTGCCGGTGTTTTCGCCGGGCTACGGCGCGCGCGTGAACCAGTTCTGGCGCTGGCAGGAGCAACGCGCGAACGAGCGCCCGGAAGAGAGCGCGCCGCCTGTCGTCTATTGCGGCGACTGGCTGTCGCAAGCGCTGCTGACGGGCGCCTGCGCGAGCGGCGAGCGCGCCGCGCGGATTCTCGTCGAACGCATGCGCGCCGCCGTGCCGCGCGTGGCCGCCTGAAATATAGGCAAAGCGGCGCGAGTTGTAGCGAAACGGCAATTGCACCGCCCGCTTTAATGTCGCGCAAATCAACGGTGCTAAAAATACCGTCGAGCCGCCGTCCGCTTCCGTCGCGGAGCGCCGAACCCGATACCGGAACACACCATGAAAGAACGCTTCAGCACGAGCGCACGCTCGACGAACCGCACGTTATCGACAGCACTGGGCGCGATCTGCGCCGCCGTGTTCGCCCTGACCGCGCTGCCGGCCGCGGCGGACCCGACCGTCATCGGCATTGCCAACCTCGGGCCGCACCCGTCGCTCGAAAAGACCATCGACGGCTTCAAGCAGCAGATGGCGAAGGAAGGCTATGTCGAAGGCAAGAACGTGAGCTATGTCTATAGCGACGCCAACTTCACACAGGCGCTGATGCCGCAGATGTTTTCGCAGATTGCCGCGAAGCATCCCGCGCTCATTCTGACGGTGACGACATCGGTATCGCAGGTGGCGCGCTCCGCGGTGCCCGATGCGAAGACGCCGCTCGTCTTCACTGAAGTCACGGATCCGGTCGCGGCGGGCCTCGTGCCGGGCTGGAAGCAGGGCGGCGATCGCTTCACGGGATCGTCGGATCTGCAGGATTTCGATGCCGTGCTCGCTTTCGCCAAGAAGGCGTTCCCCGGCGTGAAGTCGTTCGGCACGCTCTACAACCCCGGCGAAGCGAACGACGTTGTGACGACGAGGGCGCTCGAAGCCGCGGCGCAGCGCGCGGGACTCACGTTCAAGGCCGTCAGCGTCGATACGGTCAACGACATTACGCAGCGCGCGCAACTCTTGAAAGGCGTGGGCTTCGTGTACATCACCGGATCGAATCTAGTGCAGTCGGCCATCCCCGCCGTCGCGGCGAGCATGCAGCGCCTGAAGATTCCAGTCCTGAGCTCGGAGACCGAGTCCATCAAGAAGGGGATGGCGACCGCGTCGTATGCGGTGTCGCTGGAATCGGTCGGCGCGAATGCCGCGAAGCTTGCGGGCCGCGTGCTGAAGGGCGAGAAGACATCGGCGCTGCCGCCCGCATTGCCGACGCAATCGGACTACGTCACGCAGATCAGCAAGAGTCAATATCAGGCGCTGGGGTTGACGGTGCCCGCCGCTTTCGAGGATTGCAAATGCTTCGTCAACTGAACGGACGCAACCGGGCCAAGGTAACGACGATGCGCGAGCGCCACATTCCCATGCTGTCGGCCGAGAAGATCTGCAAGACATTCCACCCGGGCACCGTGGATGAGCGCATCGCGTTGTCGGATGTATCGCTCAAGCTGTTCGCCGGCGACTTTGCTGTCGTCGTGGGTGGCAACGGCGCGGGCAAGTCCACGTTCCTCAATCTGCTCGCGGGCGAAGTCACGCCCGACAGCGGCGCGATCGTGATTGACGGGCGGGACGTGACGCCGCTGCCCACGCACAAGCGCGCGCGGCATATCGCGCGGGTGTTTCAGGACCCGGCGGTCGGGACCGCCGCGGCGCTGAGTCTCGAAGAGAATCTCGCGGTGGCGAACCGGCGCGGCCTCAAGCGATCGTTCGGGCTCGGACTCACGAGCGCGCTGTCGAAGGAATTCTGCGACCGCATGGCGTCGTTCGATCTCGGGCTGGAAAAGCGCCTGAAGACGAAGGCTTCGCTGCTGTCGGGCGGCCAGCGTCAGGCATTGTCGCTGTTGATGGCCGTGCTGCAGCGCCCCCAGCTGCTGCTGCTCGACGAACACACGGCCGCGCTCGATCCGCGCACGGCGGCCATCGTCATGCGTGTGACCGAGCAGGTCGTGCGCGAGCAGAGCCTCACGACGATGATGGTCACGCACAACATGCAGCACGCCATCGACTTTGGCAATCGCCTGATCATGATGCGCGACGGACGCATCGTCGGCGATTTGAGCGGCGACGCGAAGCGCGCGATGACCATCGAGAAGCTGATGGCCTACTTCAACGAGGAGCCGGCGACGGCCTTGACGGTGAACGCATGAACTTCCTGAGTGGTTTTGTCGATCTGGTCCCGGTCGGCCTGATGCAAGGGCTGACCTATGCGTTGATTGCGATTGCGATCATGATCCCGTTTCGCATCCTCAACTTCGCCGACATGACGGGCGAGGGCGCGTTTCCGTTCGGCGCGTGCGTGTGCGCGAAGCTGCTGATGCTTGGCCTCAATCCGGTGATGGCCCTGCTCGGCGGTGCGCTGGCAGGCTTTCTCGCGGGAGTCGTCACCGGCTATATCCACGAGAAGGCGAAGGTCAACACGCTTCTATGCGGCATTCTCGTCTTGTCGATGCTCTATTCGATCGATATCCGCGTGATGGGCCAGCCGAACGCCGCGCTGTTCGCGTTCCCCAGCGTGTTCTCGTGGCTTCCCGGCGATGGCGGCGGCTATCTGCCTCGTATCGCGATGCTCGGCGTGATCGACGTGGCGATCGCTACATGCGTATTGTGGTTCCTCGGCACGGAGCATGGACTTGCGATGCGCGCGATCGGATCGAGTGCGTCGATGGCGAAGGCGCAGGGCATCAACGTGAAGGTGTACACGCTCGTCGGGCTCGGCCTGGCGAATCTGTTTGCCGCGATGGGCGGTGCGATGCTCGCGCAGAACCAGGGGTTCGCCGATGTGAACATGGGCTTCGGCGTGCTCGTGAACGGACTCGCGGCGCTGCTGCTCGGCGAAGCGGTGATCGGCAATCGCTCGATGACGCGGCAGGTGATCGCACCGGTCATCGGCTCGATCATCTACTTCCAGTTGATCTCGGTCGTGCTCGCGCTCGGGTTCCAGCCGTCTGACCTCAAGCTCGTCACGGCGCTGTTCGTGCTTGGCACCTTGCTGTCGATGGCGACGCGCAAGAAGCGCGGCGCGTCGAAGAAAAAGCTGGAGCCGATGGGCGCGAAGGTTTGACGCTGCCAACGCTCCAGAAAAGAAGGGCCGCCCGCAAGATTCGAGCGGCTCTTGTGCATTGCGCCTCGATCAGCGCAAGCCTTGCCAGCGTGCGTAGGCGTGATCGTCGTTGAGGCCGAACTGGTCGATCACGCGCTGCACCGTGTAATCGACCAGTTCGTCGATGCTGCCGGGCTTCGCATAGAACGACGGCAGCGGCGGCATGACGACGCCGCCCATCTGCGTCACGAGCGTCATGTTGTTCAGATGCGCGAGGGTGAGCGGCGTTTCACGCGCGAGCAGCACCAGCTTGCGCCGCTCCTTCAGCGTAACGTCGGCTGCTCGCGTGACGAGGTTGTCGTCGAGACCGTGCGCGATGGCCGCGAGCGTCTTCATCGAGCACGGCGCGATGACCATGCCGTCATGCTGGAACGATCCGCTTGCAAGCGTCGCGCCGATCTCGTTCGGCTCGTGCCACTGGTCGGCGCGCGCACGCATCGCGTTGCGATCGAGCGCCATCTCGTCGTGCAGCGTAAGCCATCCGGCGCGCGAGACGACGAGATGCGTTTCGACCGCGCGTTCGCGCAGCGCCGCAAGCAGACGCACGCCATAGACGGCGCCCGTCGCGCCCGTGATCGCAACGACGATACGGCGCGGGCGTTGCGCCATCATCGCAACGCCCGCGCGCCGGCTTGCGGCAGATAGTCTTCGAGCACGAGCGTATCGACGCCCGGAATCGACTTGCGTTCGAACTCGGCTTCGCGACCCCAGGGCTTCGTCGCATCGATGGCGAGCCGTCCCCAGTGGTCCTTGTGGGCATCGCGATAGAACCCCGGCACATTCTCGATGACCATCGTGCGCGTGTCCGCGCGCCCGCGTGTGAGGAATGCCCAGATCACTTCGTCCATGTCGTAGATGTCGATGTCCTTGTCGACGACGATGCACAGCTTGTTGTAATCGAGATGCGAGCCGAGCGCGGCAAGCAGCGCGTGTTGCGCGTGGCCGTCGTATTGCTTGTCGATCTTGATGATCGTATTCATCACCGTGGGCTTGCACGTGACGTCCAGCACGCCGCGCACTTGCGCCGATATCGCTTTGTAGATGCGTGCGGCCGTTGCCGCTTCGAGCGGTCGCAGGTCTTCGTCGGACCCGCAAATGAGGCCATGAAACACCGCGCCTTCACGCCAGCCGACATGCGTGACTTCGAACACATGGTTGTCGCCGACTTCGACGTAATAGCCCATGAATTCGCCGAACGGACCTTCGGGGCGCCGCTCGTTCGGCAGGATGCGGCCTTCGATGACGATCTCGGCGGCCACCGGAACGTCGAGCTCGACGGTAAGCGCGCGGCGCATCGCGAGGGGGCCGCCGCGAATGGCCGCGGCGAGCGCGAGTTCGTCGCCTTCCGGCGGCAGCGACACGCACGCGCTCATGAACAGCTCGGGCGCCGCGCCGATCAGAATGGCGGCTTCGAGCGCCTCGCCGCGCGCTTCCGCTCGCAACTGGTACTGCGCGAGGTCGTGACTGCTGCCGAGGCGAATGCGCAGTTCGTCGTCGGAAACGACCATCGAGCGATGAAACGAGAGGTTCGGCACGCCAGTGTCCGGGTCCTTCGCGAGGAAAATGCCAGAGGTGATGTACGGCGCGCCGTCGCGTTCGTGATAGGTGAGGATCGGCAGGTCGGACAGCTTGCCGGTGATCCAGTCCGATGGCATCGGCACATGTTCCACAGGGTTGTCGAGCGTCGATGCAAGCGTGATCTCGCGATCCAGACGAGCGCAGAACGTTTCTTCCGGCGCGCAGCGGATGATTTCGCGCAGCCGGTCGTGATCGCTATAGAGGTTGAGCAACACGGGCAGCCTGCTGCCGCGGACGTTCTCGAAGAGCACGGGCTTCGTGGTTTCGCGCTGCAGGCGTCGCGCGACGGCGGCGGCTTCGAAGCGCGGATCGACTTCGCGCGTAACGGTCAGCAAGTCGCCGCGTGCGCGCAGCCGGGAAAGGTAGTGTTTCATCGCGAAAAGAGGCATGACGAGGGATGAGCGCGGACTGCGCGCCTGTGGCCTTCTTATACCCGCCGCATTTTTTGCCGGGATACGCAAAGACGCCGCGAACCTAGGAAAAGCGGTTTTTCTTGCCTGGTCCGTCGATGCAGCGCGCTTGCATCGCCACGATACTTTTGGCGACCCATAATTCAGGTTCTTGAATGATCGAGCGAGCGTCCGGGCGGTAGCGGCGCACGCAACGGCCAGGAGACAGAATGACCGAATCACACGCTGGACTTTTCAGAAACGCGCTCGCAGGCCGGCAGGCGCGCCTCACCGAAGCGTTCTATCAACTGCGCGTGCAGCCCGATTGCGTGAGCGTTCCGGAGTTCGGCTTATACGGCGGAACCGTCACGGTGCCGGGCGGTGCGGAAGAGGGCGTGTGGAAGATGGCGAGCATTCGCGACGAAATCTATCTCGTCGTATCGGACTGCAACTATGCGCATAGCCGCTCGGAGAAGATCCTTCCCGAAGGCTTCGTCGAGTTTCATTTCTCGATTGCAGGACCGGCGAGTGTCGACTTCTCCGATACGGGGCATCTGCATGTGAACGCGCCGAATCTGCTCGTGTGCAGTCAGGGCACGGACGTGCAGTATCAGGTGACGTGCGGGCCGGGGCCGTGGCAATCGGTCGGCATGTACGTGACGCGGCGCTACTTCGACCGCCTCGTGCAAGCGCTCGGCGGCGAGGCCGACAAGATTCGCGCGGAACTGGCATCGATCGATCGCGATCAGATCTACAACCGGCAGATGCCCTTCAGTGTCGACGCGCTGCAGATTGCCGAGCAATTGCTGGCATCGCCATATAAGGGTGCGCGTCAGCTCTTCTATCTCGAAGGCAAGTGCAACGAAATACTGTGCGCGTGCATCGAAATGTGGCTCACGCATCTGCGCGACGATTCTCCGGGCGAGACGCTTTCCGCACGCGATCTCCGGCTGATCGAACAGGCGCAGCGGATGATTGTTGCGGACTTGCGCGTCGCGCCGACGATTCCGGAGCTCGCGCGCGCCGTTGGAACGAACGCGTCGAAGCTGAAGCGCGGTTTTAAGTTTCTATATGGCATGACGATTTTCGAATACGGGCATCGATGCCGGATGAATCATGCATTGCGATTGCTCGTCGACGAGCGCTTGCCCGTTGGACAAGTCGCTCTTGCAACGAGTTATCAGCATCAGACGAGCTTCACGGCGGCGTTTCGCGACTACTTCGGCTTCGCGCCGAAAGACGCGCGGCGTCTCGCTAGCCCTTCCACGCAGCAGCGCGATGCACCGGAAGCCGCGCGTGCAAGAAGCGAAACCGGCAACGCGGATACCGCGGACAAGCGTTGATATCGGAACAACGCTCTCACTTGTAGGAAATCGGCCGCATCTCGCGCGCGTGACTGCCGTGTCGAAATATCTGTTGTTAGCATCGTCCTTACTTTGGACAACCGCCCATCACCGGGCAGACAACAGACCGGAATCACGATGAAGTCAATCAAGGTACGCAACCCCCGCACGGGCGAACACGACTACGAATTCAATGCGGCATCCACGGACGATGTCGCTCTCGTAATCGCGCAGGCACGCGACGCACAGCGCGCATGGAACGCGCTCGGACTCGAACATCGCACAAAGGCGCTCGGCGAATGGGCCGCGCAACTGGAGGCGAACGGCAAGCAGATCGTCGATGCGCTGTCCGTCGATACGGCGCGCCGCCGCATCTCCGAGGAAGAACTCGGCGCGGTCATTCACTTCATCCACGGCTTCTGCGATGCCGCGCCCGAAGTGCTCGCCACGCCGTTCCGCAAGCTCGACGCGCATCCCGATGTCGTATTCAAGGTGACGTATTCGCCGTACCCGGTGGTAGGCGTCATCAGCCCTTGGAATTTTCCGCTCGTGCTGTCCTTCATCGACGCGATTCCCGCTCTTGTCGCGGGTGCGGCCGTCGTCATCAAGCCGAGTGAAGTCACGCCGCGCTTCGTCGAACCGCTGAAGCGATCACTCGATGCGGTGCCGGCGCTCAGAGGCATCGTCAATCTCGTGCAGGGCGCGGCCGAAACGGGCGCGGCGATCGTCGCGCAATCGGATGCGGTCGTCTTCACCGGCAGCGTGCCGACGGGCCAGAAAATTGCGGCAGCGGCCGCGCAGGCCTTTATTCCCGCGTTCCTAGAACTCGGAGGCAAGGATGCGGCCGTCGTGCTCGAGGGATCGGACGTGAAGCGCGCAGCGACCAGCATCTTGCGCAGCGCGCTCTATAACTCGGGGCAGGTCTGCTATGCGATCGAACGCGTGTATGCGCACGATTCGCTTTACGATGCGCTCGTCGCCGAACTCACGAGGCAAGCGCAGACACTCAAGCGCAGTCACGCAGCGGGCGACGGCGGTCACTACGGCCCGATGATCTTCGGTCAGCAGGCGTCCATCATCGATGCGCAGCTCGATGATGCGCTCGCGAAGGGCGCAAAGATCGTGCTCGGCGGCAGGAGCGAGACGGTGAACGGCGCGGTGTGGATCGATCCGACCATCGTCACCGATGTGACGCACGAGATGACGCTGATGACGGACGAGACTTTCGGGCCTGTAGTGCCGGTGATGCGCTTCTCGACCGCGGACGAAGCCGAGCGCTTGATGAACGATTCGATGTTTGGGCTGAGCGGCGCAGTATTCGGCCCGGACACGCACACGGCCGGTGACTTTGCGACGAAGATGGAAGCGGGCGGCGTGAGCATCAACGATACGGAACTGCCGCGCGTAATGATGTTCGCCGGCGAAAAGACCGCGTTCAAAAAGTCGGGCATGGGCGGATCGCGCTATGGGGCGACGAGCATTATGCGCTACGTAAGAAAGCGTGCGCTGCTCGCCAACGAAGGTCCGGTGCCGCCGCTAGAGAAGCTGGCGGAGGTCTAATGGACTGGAAACACAAGATCGCGCGGCGGAGGGGCAGTAAAAAGGCGCATTGCTCGAAAGTGCCGTATTGCGCCCCTCACGCGGGACGCAGCCACGCTGGCGCACGGTCCGGCCGAACTTGGGGACTGACTCGAACGGGTTGATCCGTAGATAGTCTCCGATGCCCGGAGTCCGCGGCGCAGTGCTCGAGATTTCGCCGTTTTATCCGCCGGCGCCAATGTTTCGATTACGTATGATCCGACAGATAGGCCCGCACAACTGCACCGCGACGCCGGGCGGACGTGATCGGGTAGAGGGCAGATCAACGACAAAAGCGCTGGCACTCGCCGTTGCCTGACACCGTTGCGCATTGAAACACGGCCACACGTCCAGCACCGCGAAGATGGGTTTCCGTGCGAACGCGCCGTTGCGGTTGCTGCGCTGGACTGCGGACAAAGCCCGAGCCTCAACGCGGCAACGGCGGCGCGCACAGCGGCGCTACAGCACCACACTCCTCTGTTCCTCGACGAACCGTCCCTGCGCGGCGCGGTTTCGTTAGGCGTTGGTGTGCGGAAGGAGAAACACCACGAACAATCAGAACTCGTCGACGCGGTCGCCTCGAGTGCGCGTATCGCCGAATCGGAGGCCGAGCAGACGAGTATTGCTATCCTCGCCACAATCTCGAATGAGGTCGCTGCGGGTGGGGCAGGAAGCTTCGTCGCGACTGCTTAGGCGCCCTAGGCAATCTTCAATGCGAGTTCGGTCCCGCGCTTGATCGGCAACGTGGTCGAGATGAAACCACTCGCTGGGTCACGAATGTATTCGATGAAGTCTGGTTCCGCATTGTCGTTCAACACATAGCCCCCAACGCGAAGCTGCGGGGCGACAATCTCGATCACGCTGCGCGCAAGCGAAGGACCCTCCGGAGATGGCCAGCCATCGATCAGCGCGAAATCCACCAGACCACCAACGTTACGCAGCGTTTCTCGCGCGTCGCCCACTCGGATATCGGCAAAATCCGCGAGCCCGGCGTCGGCGAGGTTGGCACGCGCGATTGCCGCCTTTTCCTCCACCAGCTCTGAGCCGATCACGAGGCCACCACCGTTGTCACGCATTGCAGCGGCGAAATAGAGCGCCGACATGCCGATCGAAGTCGCGAAATCCACGACCCGTTTCGCGCTCATCGCGCGGCAAAGCAAATAGATGAGGTCGCCCTGATCGGGATGGATCGAGAAGCCGTACTCGGCGAAAGCGTGCGCGTCATATCGAGACGGCCCGTCGAAGGCTTCGCGTGCCGGGTGACGGCGTGACGAGTTCAGCCGCTGGATTACCTCCAGCACTCGGGCATCGCGAATTGGGCTGAGCCCGCTAGAGTGCGGTATTTCATGTGGCATAAGTTTCTTCCTTGCGGAACGAGTTAGGGTCGCTGGTAGCTTCGCGAGAAGCGAACCGGGTGACGTTAGCGCGCCTACCGTATTGAGTAGCTGGACTATAATTTCGGTACTGAGATAGTACCAAAGGGCGGCGAGGCAGGTGGGCGATGGTAAAAGACGGTAACGAACTTGATGGCAGGCTTTCTTCGACCTCGGCGCGACGACCGGGGCGACCGAGGGCGAATGAGTCCGAGGAACGCCGGCGCGCGATTCTCGCCGCAGCACGTCAGTCATTCGTCGAACTTGGCTTCGCCCGTACGACCACCGCCGAGGTAGCCGCCAGAGCGAAAGTATCCAAGCGCGCGATCTACGAGGCTTTCACAAACCGGACGGAGCTTTTCGCCGAAGTGATCCGCGATTGTCAGCACCTCATTGTCGACCTGCCGAGACCTGAAGACGAGGAACTGCCCCTTCTTGATACGCTCATTCGGATTTTTCGGCTCGACCTCGACGACGATGCAGAAAGGGCGCGGGAGGCGATGCTCAACTTGATCGTTAGGGAGAGCACCTTACTGCCGGAACTGTCCGACTATCTCTATGAGAACGGAGCGCTGCGCTCTCGCGAGGCACTTATCGAATGGCTTCTGCTTGAGTCGGCACGCGGCCGGATATCAGTCGACGACCCATTAGTCGATGCGGGCATGCTAATGGACATGGTATTCGGAGCGCTGTTACCGCGACGCAGGTCGACAGAGGCGACGGACCGGATGCTCAGGCGCGACCACATCAAAAAGCGGCTCGCTATCTACCTCCGCGGGATTGGTGCGGATCCGCTCAGCGGTTAACGCGAGAGAAGTGAACTGGGTTTCGGGCGCGGGTACGGCGGGAATCACGAGCGCCAGTTGTTCTCTGCGGCGTTTATGCTAGATCGGGTGCACTGGCGATCCACATTCTCGGTTGCTACGACTCTTTCAATTTTGGCCCACGGTCAGTCAGTGTACCGTTCGCAGCGGGCTACGGAAGCGCGGGGTCGCTGTCTCAGCGCCCATCGCGCCCTGTCGTCACTGCTAGTACAAGGTCTGTCCGGGATAACCGCCAGCAGCATTGAGCACACCTAGCTTGTCTCCGGAGCCGGTAAGCTCCGGCGTCCAACACGTCGTCGAGCGGGCGAACCCGTTTGCGATGATGGACACAGACCAGCAAGTACCGTCCTGGCGTGTTGTTGAGCCAGTGTAGCCAAGTCCACCGGCTCGAACCCCAGTGGCGCGAGCACCTGCCGTGAAAGGATTGCCGCGAACATCGGGCCCACGAGCGAAAAGACATGGGCCCGCGGCTCGCCTTCGCACACTTCGCCTTTCATCTGCGAGCGCTCGACCAGCGCCTGCAAAGCATCGAACATCGGCGCCACCACCTCTTCCACCCAAATTCGTCCAAGGTCCGGGAAGCGCTCGCTTTCCCTCAGGATCAGTGCGGCGATGCGTGGGCCGAGACTGTTTCCAATCGACGTCGCTGCGCGCAAAAGAAACAGCGGCACGAACTCGGCGAATGCGCCGTCGTACTGCCGGATCGTTTCACTTAGTTGCCGGACGTTGGTTGCCGTCACTTGCTGGACGACCGCGCGAAACAAATGCTCCTTGGTTTCGAAGTACAGGTAGACCGTTCCCTTTGCGACACCAGCGCGGCGCGCCACGTCATCGAGTCTAGTTGCCTCGTAACCCGCCTCGAGGAAGCAGGCAAGCGCGACGTCGATGATCTCACCTGGCCGCGCGTCCTTGCGGCGCCGGCGTTTAGCGGGTTCGGCAGCGGGACTCAATGTCGATCCTGAATCGATTTGGGAGCTTTGAGTGCGTTTCATTCTCTTACTGGGAAGTTCGATAGGCGCGGTGCGCCAAAGACAGACCGGGTCGCGGCAAGACGCTCACCCGGTAGGTGGTCGATTGTTGCTCTGGCATTGACCTTCCCGTCACGCCGTCATGATAGCCCGCGCCTGCTCATTTCGTTGCGTCCGTTGAATCGGCAGCTATGAATTCGGCTGCTCCCCGCGTTGACCCGATCCAGGCCTCCCAAAGCAGAACTTGCAATTTAATGACCTAGAAGTCATTATCTATCCCAGCACGACTGCTCCTGCATGAAAACGCGCGGGTGGTGAGCGGTCGCACAGCAGAACGGGATATGCCGTACGCGCAAATCGCACGTCCGTAGCGGGAGAAAAAAGTTGGAAGACAGTCATCCACCGATCAAGTGCGCGAAGCTAGGCGGTCGCGTCATCGCGCAGCCGTTTTGGCACGACAGCCCAGTCGAGGCAACGCCCCGCAGCTGCACGTACCACGCGGCGCAGCCCCGCAACGCTCAGTCCGTCATACGTACCGCGCTCGTCGCAGGAGGCGCGCTCGCTCTTACTGCGCTCGCCGGTTGTTCGCACCAGGATGCGCCTTCATATCAAGGCTACGTCGAAGGAGAATTCGTCTATCTGAGTTCGTCGCAGGCCGGCACGCTCACGCAGTTGGCAGTCACGCGCGGACAGACGGTAGGTTCGGGCATATCCGTGTTCACACTGGAGTCTGGAAGCGAAACTGCGGCATTGAACCAGGCGCGGCAGCAGCTCGCATCGGCGCGAGCACAGTTGCACGACATCCAGACGGGCAAGCGCCCGGTCGAAATAGACGTAACGAAAGCGCAACTCGCGCAAGCCAGCGCGAACGCGCGCAAGGCCGCGCTGCAACTCACGCGCGACGAGGCACAGTTCAGTGCAGGCGGCATTTCCAGAGCCCAACTTGACGATTCGCGTGCGAACGCCGAGTCGACCGCGGCTCAGGTTCGTGAGCTCTCTCTTCAGATCGACGTCGCCCGGCTACCCGGACGCCAACAGCAAATCAGTGCGCAGTCGGCGCAAGTCGAGGCCGCGCAGGCCGCCGTCGCCCAGGCGCAATGGAAGCTCGATCAGAAGCAGGTGACGGCTCCTGCCCAGGGCCGCGTGTACGACACGCTGTTCCGCGTCGGCGAATGGGTGGCGGCAGGTAGCCCGGTCGTCCAGATGCTGCCGCCGCAGAACGTCAAGGTGCGGTTCTTCGTTCCGGAAACAGTGGCGGGAGCGCTGCAGCCGGGCCGCGCGCTGACGATCCATTGCGACGGTTGTGCTGCCGATGTATCGGCAAAGATAACCTACGTGTCGAATGAGGCGGAGTACACCCCGCCGGTGATTTACAGCAACGAGCGCCGCTCGAAACTCGTCTACCTGGTCGAAGCGCATCCCGCCGTCGCCGATGCCGAAAAGCTTCGTCCGGGGCAGCCTGTCGCGGTGATGCTGCAATGAGGCCTTCTGAGCAGCAGTACGCGATCGACGTGCACGGGATGAACAAGCATTTCGGCGACAAGCATGTCGTCAACGATGTGTCGTTGCAGGTGGCGCAAGGTGAGATCTTCGGCTTTCTCGGGCCGAATGGCAGTGGCAAGACAACCTCGATCCGGCTGATGTGCGGATTGTTGACCCCAGACTCGGGCAGCGGCAAGTGCCTTGGCTACGACATCCTGACGCAGAGCGCCCTGATCAAGCGCAACGTCGGCTATATGACGCAGCGCTTCTCGTTCTGGGAAGACATGACCATCCGCGAGAACCTCGACTTCGTCGCGCGCGTTTATGGAATGAAAAACCGCCGCGAGAAAGTCGACGCGACGCTCGAAACGCTCGGCTTGCAAAGCCGTGCGAACCAGTTGACCGGCGCGCTATCGGGCGGGTGGAAACAGCGGCTGGCGCTGGCCGCCTGCATGCTGCACGAGCCGCGTCTGCTGCTGCTCGATGAACCGACCGCCGGTGTCGATCCGACCGCACGGCGCGATTTCTGGGAGGAACTGCACCGTCTCGCCGCGCGTGGCATCTCGGTGCTCGTCAGCACGCACTACATGGACGAGGCGGAACGCTGTCACAAGCTCGCCTATATCGCGTACGGCAAGCTGCTCGCGCATGGAACATCGAAGGAAGTGATCGACTCGCAAAACCTCGCGACCTGGTCGATTTCCGGCGCAAATCTCTCCGAGCTGTCCGAGCAGTTGCGCGCAACGGATGGTGTCGATCAAACCGTCGTATTCGGCTCAGCCTTGCATGCGAGCGGCCACGATCATGCGGCGCTGGAAGCCGCGATCCGCCGAGCGACAAACGGCAAGGCGGTACACATCGAGCAAATCGGCACGGGCCTCGAGGACGTCTTCATCTACATGATGAACCGCTCTGCCGACAACTATGGGATCAGACCGTGAACCCCGATGCCTTCTTTTCGCCCACGCGCTGGTGGAGCATTGTGCTGAAAGAGCTGTTGCAATTGCGACGGGACCGCATCACGTTCGCGATGATCGTCGGCTTGCCGGTCGTCCAACTGGCGCTTTTCGGCTTCGCGATCAACACCGACCCGAAGCATCTGCCCACCGCGGTGATTCTCGCGGACCAAAGCCCGTTTTCGCGCAGCTTCGTCGCGGCAATGGAGAACTCCGAATACTTCCGGATTGTCGACACGCTTCATACCGAGGAAGAGGGACGTCGCGCGCTCGCCGAAGGGCGCGTGCAGTTCGTGCTGACGGTTCCCGCCGACTTCTCAACGAAATTGCTGCGCGGCGAACGGCCCGCGTTGCTTGTCGAAGCCGATGCAACCGATCCAACCGGGACCGGCACCGCAATCGGGGCGTTG
Source organism: Caballeronia sp. M1242 (assembly GCF_017220215.1). Classification (NCBI taxonomy): domain Bacteria; kingdom Pseudomonadati; phylum Pseudomonadota; class Betaproteobacteria; order Burkholderiales; family Burkholderiaceae; genus Caballeronia; species Caballeronia sp. M1242. The sequence continues at coordinate 54,876 of NZ_CP071131.1, forward strand.
CCAAGCCTCGTTCAGCCAGTGGCCGACAAGGACATCACCGGGCCGCTTGCGCATCTGAACGGCACGCCCAATGCTTTTAGCGTGCAGGTGCAGCGTCTCTACAATCCGGAAGGGATCACGCAATACAACGTCGTGCCAGGGCTGATGGGCATCATTCTGACCATGACGATGGTGATGATGACGGGCCTCGCCATCACCCGCGAACGCGAGCGCGGAACGATGGAAAACCTTCTCGCGACACCGGTGCTGCCGCTCGAGGTGATGACCGGCAAGATCGTGCCGTATGTGGCGATCGGGCTGGTGCAGGTCTCCATCATCCTCGCCGCGTGTCGTTACGTGTTCAACGTGCCTTTCGAAGGCAGCGTGCTGGCGATTTACCTCACCTCACTGTTATTCATCGCCGCGAACCTGACCGTTGGCATCACGCTGTCGTCGCTCGCGCAGAACCAGTTGCAGGCCGTGCAGCTGACCTTCTTCTATTTTCTACCCAGCATGCTGTTGTCCGGCTTCATGTTTCCGTTCGCGGGGATGCCGCGCTGGGCGCAATGGATTGGCAATGTACTGCCGCTCACGTATTTCAACCGCCTGGTGCGCGGCATTCTGCTCAAAGGCAACGGATGGACCGAACTGTGGCCATCGGTGTGGCCGCTCGCGTTGTTCACCGTGGTCGTGCTGGGTATCGCTTTGCGCTTTTACCGGCGCACGCTCGATTAGGAGAATCCGGTCGATGAACATTCTCGCAAGCTTCACCGCTGTTGTCGCTTCTCTCGCGGCTTACGGCTGCGCGGTAGGCCCGGACTTCCAGTCGCCGGCCGCGCCCACCGCACAGTCCTACACTCACGACGCTCAGCCTGTGACCGCCGAGGCGGCGGGGACGACGCAGACGTTTACCCGCGCCGACACCGCGCTGCCGATGTGGTGGACGCAATTCGGCTCGGCTGCGCTAAACCGTCTTGTCGACACCGCGCTGTACAACAGTCCCACGCTGGCACAAGCGCAAGCCAGGTTGACGGAGGCACGTGAGAACTATGTGGCGCAAGCCGGTGCGACGGAGTATCCCGCGATCGATGCAAGTTTTTCCACCACGCGCCAGAAAGTCGACCTGAATTCGTTCGGTATCACCTCGGTGCCAAGCCCGGGTCCCTTCACCGTCTATAACGCGTCACTCAGCGTGTCTTACGCGCTGGATATATTTGGCGGCAACCGGCGCACGCTGGAAGGACTGATGGCCCAGGTCAATTACGAAGCCTACGAGCTGGAGGCGGCGAAGCTTTCGCTGGCCGGCAACGTGGTTGCAAATGCAATTCGTCGGGCGTCGCTGCAACAGCAGATTGACCTGACCGAACGCCTCGCTGACACGCAGGCACACCAGTTGTCGATCGTCGAACGACGATTCGCGGCCGGGGGCGTGTCGATGCTCGACGTTCGCACTCAGCGCACACTGCTCGCACAAACGCGCGCCACACTGCCGCCACTGTCGACGCAACTTGCCCAGACCGATCATCAACTGGCGGTACTGCTCGGCAGTGCACCATCCGATGCTGATTTTCACGACATCACGCTCGACTCGTTGCGCCTGCCGTCGAACGTGCCCGTCACGCTGCCTTCGACGCTGGCGCAGGAGCGCCCGGACATTCGCGCGTCCGAAGCGCTGCTGCACCAGGCGAGCGCAAATGTCGGCGTGGCGGCGGCCAACATGTATCCGCAGCTCGCGATTTCCGCGGCGATCGGCTCGGAGCGTACGCGAATGGCCGATGTGCTGAGCGGAATGAACATCTGGAATGTCGGGCTCAATCTGACGCAGCCGCTATTTCATGGCGGCGAGCTGCGCGCGAAAAAGCGCGCGGCGCAAGCGGACTACGATGCTGCTCTCGCCAGCTATCAACAAACGGTGCTTCAGGCGCTTCAGCAGGTCGCGGATGCATTGCAGGCTTTGGATAACGACGCACGGACGTTGAGCAAGCGCAGTGACGCGCAGCGCGAAGCGCAAGCAAGTCTTTCCATTGCACAGGCGCAATATGCGGCCGGTGCGGTGAGCCAGTTCAGCCTGCTCGATACACAGCGCTCAGCGCTGCAAACCGTACTTGACGAGAGCCGTGCGCAGGCAGACCGGTTATCGGATACCGCGATGCTGTTTCAGTCGCTTGGGCGCGCATGGTGAAGCCGTGAACGCCGCTGACGTAGTGCACGCGGCTTCATGCGCTTGCGGTCCACACGCGCGAACGGTCTTCGATGGATCCCTATGATTCTGTCACGCAAGAAGAACAGCTTGAATTTCTATCGTCGGAACTGGTATTACGTCGGCGGCATCCTGTTCGTCCTTCTGGCCTATTTGATGGGATTTTGGGGCGCGGACCACCTCGCCCCGGTTCAGATCATCCTGGTCTACAGCTTCATGGCGATGCTCGCGCACCAGTTCGAGGAATACGCCGCGCCGGGAGGTTTCCCAGGCATCGGCAACATCGCGGTGTTCGGGGAGCGGCGCAACCCCGATCGCTACCGAGCGCGGGCTGCGCGGCATCTCGTCCAGCAAATACCGCGCACGTCACTCTGAGGGCAGAAAGAAGCACCCGCGCGCCGCTCAACGCTTAAAGTTCATCGGTGACCTCGCTGTAAGTCACGAGGCTCGATGGCAGCCGCATAGCGACCTCATCGACCTCGTCATGCTGAACAACTATTGATACTGCCGATTTACCGTTTGATTAGCGTCATTGAGCGGCTCAACAAGATCGATTTGGGCTTTCAACGGACTCGGCTGGTTCACCTGCAAGGTGCCTGCTGCATTGAATTCCAATTGGTTGTCGAGTGCAGTGTTGTATGCCGGCCAGTTGGTTAGACCTGCGTTAGACGGATTTCCCGTTTTTGCGAACGCGGTCCAGTAAGCGATCATGTTACGCGCCACCTGTTCGTCTTGACTCGTGACAGCTGTCCCGTAGATAGAGGAAAGGGTATCAAATACGTACGGAATCTCGGCACCATGCGTGGCGCCGGCGACTTTATCTCTGATCGACTGAGCGACATACGAAAAACGATAGAGATACGTCGGCGCGCCGTTGGACGTAAAAATTCGGGCGACAAAACGTGCGGGCTCATCCATCGTAATGACACGAGAAATTTGGCTCTCAATGGACGCGACAGAGGCGGTGCCAGTCGGATCGAACGCCGCAGCGGCAGCGCTCAAGTTTTGAGGACCAAAGATCGCGTACGCCTGCTCCTTCGTCGTAATGCCTCGACTCGGAAATCCGAGGTCGGCATTGTTCACCCCAATCATGAGCGGGATCTTCGCAAAGTGTCCCGCCTTGTACTGATTCTCCGGTTCGTCAACCACAAGTTTCCCGTCGATGATCGCGCCACCCGAGAACGTGGCCAGGCTATGCGATGTATTCAACGTTGAGGTGTCCAACCCGTCGAGGACTTGATCTGCCGAGAGCGCACGTAGGGCGTCCAGCGAACTGGCGTCACTCCCGTTGATTCCCAGTCCACTGGCGAATGAAGCGCCCTGTTCTTCAGCCGAAGCCCCGACCGTCTTGGCGTTACGCGTGAGCGTACGGCCATAGTACTGATTGACGCGTCCATTGCCGGACTCATTAATCGCCTTTGCAAACAGTCCTGATGCCGACGGCGATGTCAGTAGGTTGTGAATTGATTCACCTCCAGCCGATTCCCCAAATATCGTGACGTTCGTGGGGTCGCCGCCGAAGTTGGAGATATTACGCTGTACCCATTTCAAAGCGGCGATCTGGTCCATATAACCGTAATTAGCCAACGTTTCGCCGGACTGGGCTGCGGCCGCGGTCAGTGCAGGATGTGCAAAGAAGCCGAAGCGACCGAGCCGGTAATTCACTGTGACGATAACCACCCCTTCTTTGGCGAACTGTGTGCCGTCATATTTCGGCATCGACGTTCCGCCAACGACGTATGCACCGCCGTAGATCCAGACCATCACAGGCAAGTTCTTGCCAGTGCTGTTTTGCGGGCGCCATACGTTGAGGTACAGACAATCTTCGGACGGGGCGACCGTCAGTCCGGAATTCGGGCCGCTCGTTTGCATGCAGTCGTGAACAAAAGACGTCGCCTGCCGCACACCGCTCCATGCAGCGACGGGCTGGGGCGGGCGCCAGCGCAAGCTCCCGACGGGAGGAGCCCCAAAGGGGATACCCTTGTACGCCACCACGCCGTTAGCCGCCACGCCCTGCACAGCACCATCGGCCGTCATCGCAATTGTGGGATCCGAGGAATTCGAAGAGCTGCCACCTCCACAAGCAGACAGCGCCACCGCGAGGATTGGGAAGGTGAGCAGTGCAGGCAAGCGCGTCAGTGTGTCTTGCTTCAGCACAGCCGGTTTCGTCTTTCCTAGAGCTTTACGTCTCTGTGTAGTCATGATGCCATCGTCCCCTCTATGGTCCCGGATACCTTACCGCCATGACTTGTTGCTGCGGCGGGCTCTGCGGCGCAGAGCGGAATCGAGTATCGAAGAGTGATTTTCTGCCGTCAAATTCGGGCCAATAATGGTCCATATGAATTGCGTTCATAGCCTTAGATAGTTAGGCCTGCGACGTAAGACGGTTTCTAATCAGGGCTTCAACCTCGGCAAGGCGTACTGTGACGTTCCAGTCCGCATCATCCGCAACACGTAACGCACGTAACGCACGTAACGCACGTAACGCACGTAACGCACGTAACGGAGCGGGCGTCCCGTCACCCGACAGGACGCCCGCGTAGACGCAATCGAACGCCGCGGTTACTCCGCGTTTGTTGCGCTAGGACGGATCGACACAGCTGAAGCTGTCGGCCGAATTCACATCGCCCGTGCCGTTGTATCTGCTGACTTTCGGCCACGGGCACAAAGGCATGGTCCGTTCAACAGCGCCGGTCGGAGAGTTGTTCGCGTACTTGGTCGCAATAATCTGCTCGGGCACGCGACCTTTCTCGACCCACGACTGCGCGGCGGCCAAAAGGTCATGAGTAGGATCGTCCGGCGCAATTGGAAATCCTGGGCTAAGGTTACCGAAAACGTTCGGGCCGACGCCATTGCGGCAATGATCCATTCCCGGTGCGGTGAACAGCTTCATAAATCTGTCGGACTGACCAGGCATGCGTTTCTCGACACTCTGGCGGTAGGCAATCGCAGCTCCCGGCACCTGAATGCCATCGGCGAGACCTTGAAAAACGATGAGCTTGCCGCCATGCGCCGCGAATGCGGAGAGGTCAGGATTCGATGCATCCACTGCGAAGTCTAGGGTGTTGTGCATCACATCGACGTCGCTAGCCCAGTTGAAGCTTCTCCAGTCCCAGTTGACTCCCCATACCCACTGAAATGGAAAGGGGAAGGGCGGCGCCGAGGTCGGCGTAGTCGCCGCAGTCGAGAAATCGAGTTCGGTACCGGGCAAATATCCATAGGACAGTTGTGCGCCTGTCACAGGATTGGTGGGTCCCGCGTAAATCTTGCGCAGTGCACTGACCTGCCCGGCTGTTAGGCAATCAGCCGCGTCGGCGGACTTGCACTGAAGGACCGCCGGATCGACCTTGCACATGTCCGGCCGGCCGATGACGCCGTCTTTCAGTCCATCCAGCTCGTCGCAAGCGCTCATGACATGGTCGGCCCAGAGCTTGCGCTTAGCGACCGTGAGATTGCTCGTCTGGTCTTGCTGGGTCGCGGCCCACGCCCACTGGTAAGAAAGATGCGCAGGAACGCGAGCGGCACCCGGCGCGCCAGCCACGATGCCGTCGTAGTCCTCCGGATACTGTTGTGCCTCGTGCATGCCCTGACCGCCCCCGGTGGAGCATCCGAACCAGTAAGAGTAGGACGGCGCCCTCGCATAGAATCGGTTGACGAGCGTCTTCGATAATGTGGTCATCAGGTGCGTCGCGCGATGCCCGAAGTCGACGATCGTCTCGACATGCCCGACCATGCTTGCCACGCCTGCCGATGTACCCAGGTCAGTGTTGGCAACGGCGAACCCCCGCCGCAAGCCATTGGCCAAGGCTTCATAGTCGATAGTGCCGCCCAGGCCTCCGTTTCCTGTGCCGAGATATTTGCCGTTCCAGGCGGTCGGAAGCCACAGTTCCACTTTGATGTTGGAGTCGGACGTCGGCTTGACAGTGGCCGCGACTCTGCAGAAGGCCGGCAGGTCTTTGATGGTCGCGCCCGTGGGCGGTGCGAAATCGCCTGCTGGCATGCCTTTAGTAAGGGTGAAGGTTGTGTCGGCTACTGTCACGGAAGAGAGGTCAGAACAATTCACCGAGGCCGTCTGGCTCGTCGCCGGTCCCGTGTCGGCTCCTCCGCCGCATCCGGCGGTGAACAACGCGGCTGACGCAACGACGACAAACCCCAGTACGGACGGCGAAAGCAAAGCGTTGCCCTCTCGATTCTTGAGCATTGCGGATCTCCAAAGACAATAAGTCGGTGTAGAAACTGAACAAGGCAGTCGCGAGGAACCACTCAGCAACAATATTGTTCGACTAGGCTTCATGAAGGCCGAAACTGCTAGCAATCTTTCGGACTGAGATAGACGCGCGATAGCGACTATGGGCGTGGCATCACGTGTTTGACCGGTGGCACATCCACAGGCGCGACGAGGAGTGTCGACGGATTGGTGCGCATGCGCCAATCCGCCGAAATTGACCGGCGATATCAGTTAGCTGGATGCGGCACGTCGCGCCGCATCCTACAGATGCACGTTAGCGTTCGCTGAACACCTTAGGCTCATGAGCGTCGGCCATTGCGCTTCGATCCCTGAGAGGCAAGTCGGTTGCTCTGGAGCAACTTGGGCGGTGCGGAGAGATGGGTCTGCGTCGGCTTTGATGCCATCCGGCAAGAATGAGGTCTGCCCGAAGCTCCATATGTCGGTTGCGTGTCCCGAACCGGTCTCAGGCACTCGATTTTTGCGCGACGGCAACGGGTCGGGTTCCGCCGACGCGTCGGATGATCTGCCCAGCGGCAATATGCATTGGTGGCCCCGGAAGCCGACGTTGCATTGCCTAGGCTTTTCAATGACGGCTAGTTCACGTGCAGCAGCGGTACGACGCTTCGCCCGCGAGCGCCATTCGCGACATATCTCCTACGGACCTGCGTTCTGCATTGACGAAGGCGAAGGAGGGAGCCGCGCGGTTCGAATGAAGAAAGCTGTGCTCGTAGCCCGATCGATCAAGAGGGCTGAGCGCGTCAGCCAGCATCGTCGAAGATCGATCAATGCGCTTCCGGGCCGACAAGGACGCCAGCGGTGGCATTAACCGTGTGCTTGATGATACGACTAATCAGGCATGGCACTGCACCGTTGCCCGCGCGGTTGCTCCTGTCGCGGAGGTCAGCATGATTAAGCGTAATCCTGTCTGCTTTCTCGAAGCGGTGCCGAGCTAACGATGCCTTTAGGAGAACCATTAGAGGAGAGCAGTCATCGTCTGGCCAACACGTGCACGATTCAACACGATAGCTCATCGATATTTATTCATTATCCCGATCGTTGTAGGAAGGAACAACATCTTTACGTCGTCAACACTCCTATGGCACACGGCGTTCGTTCGGTCGCCCGGCCCTTCGATCACTGCCGCGATCTTCGCCGGAGGTCGCGACCAGCTGACCGTGATTAACCCGTTTTCTTGAGCAGACCCGCCTGCGGGCGCGAATAACTGCGCATTCCCGGCTGCGTCTTATTACTTGATCGCAGGCTCGACCAAGAGCCGCATGCGCCCGTGAGCACCGGATCGGTCGCCGTACACAGAGCACAACGCATGAAGCAATAGCTGGGGGCGCAGAAGTGCCGGCGCATGCGTGCCGCGTCGCGGCGCGTCCAGGCGATCGCAGGCTGGACCGCAGCACGTCAGGTCTGAAATGCCGCATTACTTGCTCGTGCCGATCCACCTGTCGAGTATCTCGTGAATATGGCCCATACCGCCGCTCTTGTCGGCGGTCTTGCTTTCCGCCGGTGTCTGCGCCGCCGTCTGACAGGGCACGCGGTAGTCCGGATGCGCGACAGCGCAATTCGTCGCCATGTCTTTCGCCGTCTTGATGTCGCCTGTCTGCCGATAGAAAGAGACCATCGACACCCATGTGAGCGGGGCGCGGCTGAAGGCGTCGAACTGCTGCTGCATCAGCGTTAGCGCGCCCGGCTTGTCATGCGCGGCCACCATACGCGTCGCGAGATTCACCTGCACTTGCCATGAGCGCTCGCGCGCGTTTTGGTTGCGCCGCAGTATCGCGATGGTGGAATCCGGGCGCCCCGGCGCGGACAGGCTCGACAAGTTGGCAAGCATATAGAGAGGCAGGCCGTCGTTGGCGGTCGGACCCGATGCGATGGTTTGCACGACCGACGCGGCTTCCGCATAGCGCCGCTGCGCCTGAAGATCCTGCGCCTTGGGTACGAGCGCGTAGTGTGAGAGGATAGTCGGCGTCGCGCCCTGCCTTCGGACGTTCGTCCAGGGCTGCACGCGCGCGTCGGGCATGTCGGTACCGAGCAACGGTTCGACTTCCTTGCGCAGATCGGCTTCGCGTTCGGCGGCATCGCCATGCGTTTCCTGAAGCGCTTCGACTGCCGTGCCGACCTGATCCTCGATCAGATGCTGCGTGTCGAACACGGCGCCGCCCATCGTCCCTTTCACGTCGACTTCCTTGTTCGTGCCGGCGGCAAGCGCATCGGTGATTGCGTTGATCGTGCCCGCCTGCGAGCCCAGCGCGGGCAGCGTACCGCCGAACGTCGGCAGCTTGATCGACTGAGCGTTGGCGCCCTTCACGGTCTTCTCGCGGTCCGCGGCGGTCTGCATCGCCCTGAGCTGCTTTTGTCGTTCTTTTGCCTGCTTGTCGTAGGCGCCGATGCGTTCGAGGAAAGTCTTGAAGCCCTCGGGATACGAATAGCCGTTTTTCAAACTGATGGTGGCGCCGAACAGGTCAGCCTGCTCCTCCTGCGTTCGCTCCCATGCGGGAAAGAGCGCGCGCGTGCCGAGCGCCTGCACGACGAAAATGTTATCCACGCCCGACCATTGCGTTGCGCTCGCGCGCTTGTTGGCGTATGTCCAGGCGAGCGTCGTCAGCGAGGCGCCGGCTTCTCCGGCCGTCTTGACGTTGTTCGCGGCATAGTGATTCAGATAGACGTGACCGAATTCATGCGCGAGTACCGCGAAGATTTCATCCTCGCTTTCGACAACCGATATCCAGTACTGGGAAACGTAGATGTTACCCGCCGCCGATGACGAGGCGGTCAGCGCCGTATCCGCCGTGATATGCACGGTGCCCGGATAGTCCGGCACGCCGGCGGTGCGTTTGATTTTTGCGAGCAGGCCGTTCAGATAGCGCTCCATCTCGGGCATCGCGATGAGCCCCCAGCCGTCGGCGCGATTGTTGTTGAGGTCTTCCGTCACCGATGGCCAGTCGCGCTGCACGGGCGGCGGTATCTCGCCGGCCTTCTGCATCGTGGCGTCCTTCTTCGCGCCAGGCATCAGACCCGTGATGCTGGTCGGTAGTTTGGTATCCGAGCAGGCCGATGCCATCACGCCGCACGCGACGGCGAGACCGATTTTGAACGCACGCGTGGCCATGATCAGTTGCACCTTGCCGAGCCCGCATTCCTCGAGCCGGCCACATGCGCGGCCGCAGGCGGCGTGCTGCAAACAAAAGTCGTGGCCGGGGCGGTGCGCACGTCCATCGAATTGACCCAGGCGGGACCGGTCGCCGTCCTGATCTCGTAGAAGCCTCTCGATTTCTGCATGACCCGCCACGGGAAATTCTGCGCCGGTATCTTCGAGCCCGCATCCGCGATCGACGGCCCCTTGTACAACTGCACTTCCGTCTGACTCGCCGAGACAATGTCCGTGCCTTCCGCGTACGCGACCGCAGTTCCGGCGAGAGCGAGCAACGCAACGGCGACATGATGCGAGATCGGATTAGTGTTCATGACATCTCCTTCTCTCCGAGATACCAGTCGATGAGCTTCTTGTTCCATTCGAACCATTCGGCCACCAGCGCGAACAACGTCACATGCACGACCGCCAGGTACGGCACATTGAACACCCAGTGCCCGAGGTACAGAAGCACGCAGATCATCACGACCGACAGCAGCACTTCCAGCGCTTTCATTCGCGTCAGGAAGACGCCTTCGGCCAGCCTAGCGAGAAAGCGTCTGCGCTTGCGCCCGGGTCGCTGCTTCACCACTTCGGCGTGCAACTGAAGCGTCACGCGCTGCTCGCTCTCGTGATCGTTCGAATCCGACGCGCGCGTGGTCGCGACGATTGTTTCGTCGATCTCGATGCGCTCGGTTTGCCGCGCGTCCCGGTAACTGTCCTTCATCGGCTCGATCAGGCGCTCCTTGAAGAGTGCAAGCAACAACACGCAGACTCCGCCGATGACGAGTAGCAGCAGGGCGCGCGCGTGCGGGCCATCAGCCTCCAGTTCATGAAGCTCGATAGCCTTCGTATAGTCGGGGCCGCGCGTGATCAGGTTGTCGAGCGCCATCGCGTGGAGATAGACGCCAGGCACGCGATCCTGAATCGGCGACACGACCACGTCGTTCGAATATCCGAATGCGCTGCCGATCATCACCACCTTGTCCTTCAGCAGCCACTCCAGGCGATTGCTTTGCGACTCGTTCGGATAGCTCATCTCGCGCACATAGAGCGTGTGATGAAACACGCACACGGGGCGTCCGTGCTTCGCGGCGAGCGCGTGCCACACAGCGCCGATGACGAGCGGCGTTGCCTGCTGGCTCTCGTTGCAATACAGATCGTAGTTTTCCTTGAAGACGTCGGAGGCAGGATCGGGATAGTGACCGTTTTCGCCATCGTTATCCTTGTGGGCAGCCTCGCGCCGGCCGTTGCCGTTCAAGACCGTCCATTCGATGCCGTCGCGCACGGGATAAAGACCCCACGTGAGCGCGAGTTCTTCCTTTGGGTCTTCGATTTGGTGATGCAGCGCGTCCTCGTAGATGGCTAGCGCCGCGCTGCGCGCATGCTTCGAATCGCGCGCGACCATTGGATAGGTCCATACGACATGATCGATGTCGTCGGGGTCGTACTCGACGGCTACCTTGGTGGCGAGGCCTTCCAGTCCGTCGCGCACGAACAGTTCGCGCTTGTCGTTGAGTCCTGCGGCGAGAAAGACGGGAATATGTTCCGCCTGCATTTGCTTGAGTACGTTTTGCAGTCCCTTCACACTCGCGTCCGTACGCACGGACGAGAAGATCAGGTCGACGAAGATCGCGCTAGGCCGGTATTTCCCGACGTCGGACACGATCTTGGCGTAGAAGTCGTAAGAGGGCGGCCAACTTTCATGGTTGTCGTCGATCACCTTGTCATCAACGAGCACGACCGTGATGTCGTCGTTGCGCGCATCGGGCTTATAGAACGCGCCCACGAACGGCGCGACGACGCGCGCCGCCTTACGAGTGGCGAACTCCTCGCCGAAGACGTTCGGGATGACGATCGCGACGATCGCTCCAATAACGCACGCGCCGATGGCGCGCAGCAGCGTCTCCCGGAAGGGGGGATGTGTCTTGTCGGACTTCTTTGTAGGTCCACTCTCAGCCACGAGGAGCCTCCGGAGACGATGCCGCGAAGGAAGGGCATAATGAGTTTAGTAAAGGAACCCTGAGTCGCCAGCAGTTTTTTTGTTGATGCCGGCTCTCGAAACGCGGCGCAGGTAGAAGCTTCTTTCAGCAGACGATTGCGTGGCCGTTCGATATGCGGCGCGCACGCACGTTCGGATTGCTTCGTTATCCGGAAGAAATCGCGGTGAGCAAGGCGTGGGAGGATCCGGCATCGGCTTCCGCGCTGAACCGGCGCCATGATGCCTTCGTTTCGTTACGCGTCGCGGGTGTCGTCAACGTGCTCTGCCCGATGGCGGCGTGCCGACTCATGCTTCCGCGCTACGGCGTGTCCGGTGCGCTGCTCGCATCGATGGCGGCGCTCCTTCTCGGCTCACCATCGATCTCGCGCGCTTTCGACATTTCGATGCGTTGCGCAGTCGTGCTCCCGGGACTCGCCATGTCATCGACGCTGCTCGTCGCAGCAGCCCACGCAACGGCTTCTCAACGTGCGCGCGCCGCTCGCGAGCGGTGCCATCGGCACGATGTTCTCTCGTTTCGCTGATGTGGCGGCGATCCGCCGTCCTCAACCTCGTCCGCTCGACGCTCTCCCGCGAACGGTGAAGGACACGCTGGCGCGTCGTCATCGACATGGCGCGCAGGGCTGGCCTGAACGTGCGCGAGCTTGCGCGCCGTGTCGGCGGCTATTCGGGCTTGCAGATGGTCTGAACCCCGACGGATATCGCCGGCGAGATGGAGCAATGGCTCGACGAGGACGGCAGCGACGACTTCGACGTGATGTTTCCGCTCTTGCCGGCGAGCCTCGATTATTTCCTCGCGAAGGTCGTGCCGGAAACTGCAGCGGCGCGGCATCTTCAGGCAGGCATACGAAGGCGCGACACTGCGCGAGCATCTGAGTCTGCCGAGACCGCGCAATCGCTTCTTCGCAAGGGCGATGTGTCGCGTTGAATGGAGCGTGAAGCGATGCGCGAGCGGCCTACGCTTATGACCTCAAGGAACGATTGGTTATCTCTATATATTGGATGGCCGGACGCGCGAGCGGCATTAGCATATTCTGCTTCGCCACTTCTCTAGAGGCTCATTCAAACGATGTCCAACTCTCCCCGCTTCGGCGTCTGGGCACTGGTGCATGGCAGCCGCGCGGCGCTACAGGATCCCGACGAGCCTTACGACGCATCGTGGGCGCGCAACAAGGCGCTCGTACTCGAAGCCGAACGCCTCGGCTACGACTCCGTGCTCGTCGCGCAACATACGATCAATCCGCATGATCCTTCACTCGATCAACTCGAGGCATGGACGGCATCGGCGGCGCTGGCTGCGCTCACCTCGCGCATCGAGATCATCACGGCGATCAAGCCTTACCTCTATCATCCGGTCGTGCTCGCAAAGATGGCGCAGCAGATCGAGCACATCAGCGGCGGGCGCTTCGCGATCAATCTCGTGAATGCGTGGAATCGTCCCGAGCTTGAGCGCGCCGGCATCGGTTTCGCCGAGCACGATGAGCGTTACGCGTATGGCCGCGAGTGGATCGGCGTCGTCGATGCGTTGCTGCGCGGCGAAGCACTGACGCATCGCGGCGACCACTTTCATATCAACGATTATCAGTTGCGTCCCGGCGATCCGTTTCGCGCGCGTCCGCGTATCTATGTGGGCGGCGAATCGGAGCCGGCGCGTTCGCTCGTGGCGGCGCATGGCGACGTGTGGTTTATCAACGGACAGCCGCATGACGATGTTGCCGCGCTCATCGCCGATGTCTCCGCGCGTGTGCGTCCAGCTGGGCGCGAGCCCTTGCGCTTCGGCTTATCGGCGTTCGTGATTGCGCGCGAGGCGCACGATGAAGCGCTCGCGCATTTGCAGCATCTCTTCGCGCTGGCGGAACTCGACAAGCCACTGCGCGAGCAGCAGAAGGCGAATATCGATCCGAACGCCGTCATGCATCAGACCTTCGCGCGCTCGGCGCGGGTCGGGTCGAATGGCGGGACGGCGGCCGATCTCGTCGGCGACTACGATACCGTTGCCCGGCGCATCGCGGATTTCCATCGCGCGGGCATCGAACTGTTCATGCTGCAGTTCCAGCCGTTCGAGGCGGACATGGCCCGCTTCGCCCACGAAGTTTTGCCGCGCGTGCATCGGCTATTGAGCGCTTGAGCGCTTGAGCGCATGAGCCCGTGCGTGTCCGCCCGCGAGCGGACACGCTCCACTGCATCATCAAAAGAACGCGCCCGTGGGCGGCAGTTGTCCGCTCAAAAGGTTTTGCCCGAGCAGGCGTTCCTTATAGAGCCGCGGATTGTGCGACGCGATGACCTTGATGTTGCGCCAGTGCCGGTCCAGCGCGCCGATGCGTGAGACGACCGAACCCGAGCCGAGATCGATCAGCCAGCTTGCGATCTGCGGCGCGAGATCGTCGATGACCACCTTTGCTTCCGATGCCGCGAGCGTGGCGTTAAGCGTCGCCTCGTATTCATCGCGCGTGCCGTAAGCGTCCCAAGCGCGCTGCAACGCATCGGCTGCGCGGTCGGCGATTGCTTCGGCGCTTGCCGCATAGGCGCGAATGCGGCCGAGCAGGGCGAGCAGCACGGGTTCGTCCGTGGGATGCGCGGCTTCGCCATGATAGAAGTTGCGTCCTCGCGCACGCAACACGCCGGCGCCGTCCAGCGCCACGCGACGCGCAATGCCGGCTATGCAGTTGGTCAGATAGACCTGATGGAACGTGAAGCCCCACGGCGCGGCTTCGTCGGACTTCGGCGGATCGGCGGGATAAACGTCTGCCGGCGGCACGGTGACGTCGTGAAAGCGCGCCGTCCCCGAGCCTGTCAGACGCTGGCCGAAGCCTTGCCAGTCATCGTCGTTGCTGACGCCTGCGCCGCGTTCCAACACATACTGCACCGTGCGCCCCGCGCGGCTTTCCACCGCAAGGCCGGTGAATGCATCGTTGAAAAGATTGCCAGTTGCGTAGGGCTTCTCGCCGGAGCCGACATAGACATCGCGCGACGCGTCCCATTCCAGCCGGGTCAGTACTTCAGTGGGCCGCGCGCCCGCCGCTGTCACATCGCTTTTGACGAAACTCAGGCCGATGGTTTTCTTTTGCGCAGTGAGTTCGAGCACGCGCGCATGGAACGGATGCTCGCGTCGTCTGAGCGCCGCCTCGACTTGCCACAGATGATTGCGAAACGCGTGCGCGATGTTCGAATCCGCTGCGGCGATATCGCGTGCAACGATGAACAGATCGCGCAGCGACACGCCATGGCCGCCGGCATCGGAAGGAAGACGCAGCGCGCCAAAGCCGAGCGCCTTGAGCTTCGCGATTTCCTCGTGCGGCAGCCGGTAATCGCGTTCGCGCTCGGCGGCCGTCGCGGCGATATCGTCGATGACTTGCGAGAAGCCGAGTGTCGCGGAAAGCGGCGACACGAGGCGCGGATTCGAGCTTGTGTGTTGAGTGCGTTCAGTCATGATCGTGCGCGTCCTGGCGTCACACTTTGACGCTGAAATCCGCGACCTTGATGCGCGAATTGATGATTTTGCGTTCCGCGAGCCAGTCGGCCGCGCGCTGGAATTGCGCAATGAACGCGGCGTCGTCGGGCTCGTGAAACTGATTGACGCGCTTAAGGCTCGTCAAGTATTCGCGCACCTGATCCGGATACTTGCCCTCGCGTTGAACGAGCAGTTCGGCATCGGCGGAATGCGCGGACTGCCATGCGCCTTCGACGTAGTACGCATCGATCACGGCGCGGATCAGTTCCGAGTTCTCCTCGGTGAACTTGCGGCGCGTCACGAGCGAACTGTAGTCGATCAGGAAATCCAGATCGCGGCCTTCGTTGAAGATGTCGTGCGCATCGTTGGCAAAGCGCGAAATGTCGACGCCCGGCGACCACATGGACCACGCATCGACCTTGCCTTGCGCGAAGGCCGGCGCGGCGTCGGGCGGATTCAGATAGACGAACTGCACTTTGTCCCGATCGACGCGATGCTTTTCAAGCGCCGCGATGAGCAGAAATTCGCCGAGTCCCGAGCGGTTGACGGCGACCTTGCGGCCGGCCAGATCGCTGACGGAGCGAATGCCGCTCGACTTCTTCGCGATGATGGCAGTCGAGCGCGGCGAATAGATATCGAATGCGTTGAAGACGATGGGCGAGCCGGCGAGCATGGCGGCGAGTGCGGGTGTCGTCGATCCCCAGAAGCCGAAGTCCGCGCTGCCGCCGACGACGGCCTGAATCGAGGGTGCGTGGTTCGGAAACGGTCCGACCCATTCCACCTTGATGCCTTTTGCAGCGAGCGTCTTCTCGAACACGCCGCGCTGTTTCGCGATGTCCGGCAGGCTGCCGTAGCCCCAGCCGATGCGAACCGTATCGGTATTGCGCGTGAGCTTGCGCGGCTCGGCCGCCTGCGCCGGGAACAGGCCGCCGACGGCTGCGCCGGCAAACAAGCCACCCGCCGCGCGTAATAACTGGCGGCGGGTCAGCGATGAATCGTTCATTCTCTCGGGTCCTTCTTGTCGTGGAAAAGGCGGTCAATGCGAACGGACACCCAGCTCGTCGAGCAGGATGGGCCGCAGCGTTTGCGGCGTGTGCGCCTTCGGCTCGAACGAAGCCGCGATGCGTCCCGCGCGCATGACGAGGATTCTGTCGGCGAGCGCGAGGGCTTCGTCGACGTCATGCGTGACGATCAGCACGCCGGGGTGATGAAGCGCGACGAGCTCCTTCACGAGCCCGTGCATCTTGATGCGCGTGAGGGCATCGAGCGCCGCGAATGGCTCGTCGAGCAGCAGCAGCGCGGGATCGTGAATGAGCGCGCGCGCCAGCGCGACACGCTGAGCCTGCCCGCCCGACAGATTGCGCGGCCAGTCGTCCTCGCGGCCTGCGAGTCCGACTTCTGCCAGCGCGCGCGCCGCGCCGTTGCGGCCGATAGTGTTCTCATGACCGAGCGACACGTTCTGCCACAGCGTCGCCCATGGAAGAAGGCGATGCTCCTGGAACACGACGGAAGGCCGGGCCGGTGCGCGAATGCTGCCCGCATCGGGCAAATCGAGTCCCGCGAGCGCGCGCAGCAGCGTGGTCTTGCCGCATCCGCTTTCGCCCAGCAGCGCGACGAATTCGCCTTTTCGGATGTCGAGATCGAGGGAATCGATGACGACGCGGCTGCCGTAGCGCCGCTGAATACCGCGAACCGATACGGCCAGCGTCGATGCGGCGCTTGGCTCGCGAGTGGCCGACACGCTTGGCGAAGAATCGCGCGAAAGAGCGGTGCTTTCGGTCACTTGTGCGCTCCCATGTTGTTGTTCGCGTAGTTCGCGTGCCAGGAGAGGAAATGGCCTTCGAGCACCCGCACGAGTGTGTCCGCGGCGACGCCGATGGTCGCGTAGATGATCACGGTCAGCACGATCACGTTTGTGTTCAGGAACTCGCGCGCGTCCATCGCGAGAAAGCCGATGCCTTTGGTCGTCGCAAGCGTTTCGGCGATGACCAGGGCGAGCCACGCATGAGCGAGCGCATAGCGCACGCCAGTGAGGATCGACGGCATCGCGCCGGGAAGAATGATTCGCCGCACGGTCGCGCTTCGGCTCATGCCGACGATCTTGGCGAGTTCCATCAGCTTCGGATCGATCTGGCGGATGCCGAGCATCGTGTTGATATAGATCGGGAAGAGGACCGCGAGCGCGACCAGAAAGATTTTCGCGGTCTCGCCGACGCCGAACCACACGATGACGAGCGGGAGCATCGCCAGAAAAGGAATGGCGCGCACCATCTGCACGGAGCGATCAATAATCGCCTGCGCAAGCGGCGAGAAGCCGACCACGACACCCAAAGCCAGCCCGATGACCCCGCCAATGGCGAAGCCCGCCGCCGCGCGCAACAGCGAAATGCCAAGGTGAACGAAGAGTTCGCCGTTCTGCGCCATTTTGGCGGCGGTCGCAAGGACGCTGCTCGGTGCGGGAAGAACCTGCGGCGCAATTAGTCCGGCGCGTGCGGCGGCTTCCCAAAGAACCACGACCATCGCCGGTACGAGCCAGGACAGCCACCGGTAAAGGGCGCTTTTGGTTAAGCCCGCGCGAGCGGGTCGCGTGGAGAGATAGCGTTCGCGGGGCGAGGTCAGGTCGGCCATTTCATTCCCGTGTCAGTCCATGAAGGATGGAACGCTCCGGCAGGAAGCAGAAGCGCGGCGGTGCGCCGAGTGCCGTCGTCATCGAATACTGAATGGTGTAAAGCAGCCAGTCATTAGAAGACAGCGCGATCAGCAACGACAAACGATTTATTGTCGTTTGCTTTTCAGCTCTGACGGGATGAGTAATTCACGACACATGATGTCGAAGCCGGCAAACCGTCGCGCGTGAACTGCATCTATGAATCGAAGAATTGCTTGTTTTCGGCGGCGGCTGAGTTGCCGTATCGTCGGCGAGGAAGATCACTCGGGCACGGAAGAAGTCGATGACCCTTCCCGAGGAAACGAGAAGCTCGGTCCACGGAGTCCATAAGGTGCGTTCTCGCACGCTGGCAGCAGCTTGGCCGTGGTTGCCGGCAAGACGCGGGCAGCGGCGGCATCGACGTTATTCGGGGCTGCGAGAAGCGCGCTTCCGGACGCGTTCCTGCTGTGTCTTCTGCATCGCCGAAAAGTAGGGCGATTCCCGAACCTCGCCAATCCGGCGGTCGACGCGACATCGCTCGTCGTAAGCAGATCTTCGGCCATGAATGGACGGTTGAGCGCGCCGCAGTTTGGATGGACTGGATTCTTTTTCCGTCGTTCAATGACCAATCTCCGGCGGGAATTGTTGACGGCACCGTCTCCGCCCGGCGATAAAGCGTCAGTCGATGCGCGCCGTCGCTCGGACGTTCCGACGTCGTCTCCCTTTGTGACGCTCGAGGCTGGCAGAAGAAGGTTCGTCGCAAGATCAATGTCACTACCGGGGTAGGACTCGGTGAGACGGGTAAGGCGGGCAAGCATGAAACCCTGCGTCAGCGCGGCGGTGCATTCAGGCGCACCAGGCCTCGAAGCTGCCGTCTCCATCGCTCGCCCCGGCATGGACAGGGCTGGCTGCCGCTGTCCGACTACCGCAATCAAGGTGCTGTGGGTCGTCGAGTGGACCCTTGATCTTGCTCGATGTGCGTCTCTGCAGCGTTCTCTCTTTGAAGCGATGGCATCCCATCGACCCCTCTACGGGGGGCATCTAGCCGCGCACTAGCCGGGCAACCTTCGCCGAGCCGCAAAGTGGGGAGCGCTGCGAGCGCGCCGATCGGCCATGAAGGGACTGTCGAGGTGGCCGTCCGGTTTAGTCGGACTATCCCTCATCGGTCTGGACGTGCTGCGCCTACCCCGGCCCATCGCTCGCCGCTGCGAGCAGCGGCAAGAGCAGATCACTGACCGGCGTGGCGATGCCGCGCGCTCGGCCGCAACGTTGTATGACGCCGTTGCGGCTATCCCACTCGAGCGGCTGGCCGGCTTGCCGGTCTGCAAGGATCGATGTACCGAGGTCAGCCGGTGCGCGCCGGAACCCATCGACAATTTCTCGCATGACTTCATCGTCTAGCGTCGCGCCTTCCGCACGCGCGACTTCCATGCATTCCTTCAGATACGTGAGCGACAGGTGTTCGATATCGGACCGGGAATACATGCCGGCTCGGCGGCCCGTCAGCACCATCAATCCGGCCACTGCGTTCTGAAGTAATTTCCGCCACGCGATGCTGATGAAGTCCTCGGTCACATCCACGGAACAGCGTGTGTTGCGCAACGCCGTCACGACAGTCTGGGCCGCCGGAGTGTCTGGCAACGTGAGTCTCGGCTTCGCACGCAGCCAAACCGAGGCATCGGCTTCGCGCTGAGCCGGAAACCAGACTACCGAAGGCAGCACTCGGTCTTGCGATACGTAAGTGGCAAACTGACTCTTCTGTTCCACGCCGTTCTGCAATACGCAAACCACGGTCTCCTCGCCGCACAACGCGGACAACCACGTCGAGGCAGCTTCGATCTGCGTCGTCTTCACCGCGACGAAGACGAGATCGAACGTCGTTTCGATGCACGCAGGGTTTGTCTGCACGGGACCGGGCACGCGGATCTGGCCGCCGTCAAATCGCACGTCCAGGTGGTCGTGTGCGGTGCGGCCGAATAACGCCGGTGTACGTCCGGCTTCGTGAAGCGAGGCCGCAACAGTGGCGCCGATCGCGCCGGGGCCCAGCAACGCAATCCTCGGATTGTCATGCATTTTCATTGGCTTCCTGGTTGTCGAGCGTCGCGCGTACTGGCAATTCACGTCGCGCGTAGATGACGGCGAAGCGCCAGCGCTAACGGGAAGATGGCAAGCGCAGTGGCCGCCGTCGCGATGGTCGCGCCGTACACGCCGATCCGATCGCCCAACAGCCCGTACGCGACCGGAGCAAGTGCTCCTGATGCAATGGTGCCAGTGTAAAAGAGCGCAAACGCTCGCTCCGTGCCGCCAGCCGCCGCGAGTTCGGGCACCGTGCCGTAAAGCACTGATGACGTGCCGTTGAGCATCACGCCGAGCAGCGGCAGCAGGATCATCGCGGGCGAGAGCGGCAGCCAGATCATGGCCAGAATCAGCAGCGCGGTGGCGCCTTCAGTTGTGAACACCGTTCCTATGACGCCTACGCGCGCGCCGAGCGCACCACAAGCGAACTTGCCCGCGGCGCCGCGATAAAAACCAGCGCCAGCGCCGTACTCATCATCTGAGGCGAGATGCCCTTCGAGCGCAGGAGAAAGGGCAGAAACGTGAGCAGCCCCATTCGCACAGCCGTGTCGAGCACGCCAATTCCGAACAGCAGCGAGAAGCCGCTGCGCGACTCCGTCGTGGCTTCCCTGGCCACCGCTTCGTCTCGTGGCGGCTCGATGTTGCGTGCCGAAGGGAGAAAAAGTGCAATGACTAACCCGGTGAGAATGCCGATGGTCGACATCACCAAAAGCGCATGACGCCACGGCATGAAGGTGATAAGCAGTGAAATGGCTGCGGGCAGTGTGGACTTGCCGAGATCACCCGCGAAGTTATAGACGCTGAGCGGCGCGCGGGCGTCGCGCCCATATGCACGAGACACAACCCCCGACGCCAGCGGATGCTGCGTGCTCGATCCGCAGCCCGACACCGCGAGCGCGACGCAAAGACCCATCAGAGAACCCGACATGCCCGCGATGGCATAGCCCAGTGCCGCGAGCAGAGTGCCGATGGCGAGAGTCGCGCGCGTGCCCAGGACGCGTGCAAGGCTGCCAGCAGGCACTTGCAGCGTCGCCATGGTGCCCGCGTAGATGCCTCGCAAAAGTGCGAGCGCACCGTAGCCGAGGCCGAAATCCGCCTGCCATACGGGCAACAGCGCGTAGATCATGTCCGTGTAGCCGTCGTGCAACGCGTGTGCCGCGCATGAGATCCATAGAGCCCGCTTGCGGCGCACGGAGCGGGACGGATCGGTGTGTTCGGCTGGGGTCGGCGCCGGCGCGGAGAGGGAGAACAGTCGCATGCGATAAATCAGGGAGCGCGGGTGCAAGTTATGTCGTATAGAACGTCGCAAGGTGTCTGAAGTGTACGGTCGGGGCACCCGCGCAACAACTGACATAAAATTGGCGCTCACGGGAGAAAAAGTCACCGATGAGCACTGAAAAGCCCGCCGCCGCAGATACCGAAACGTTGCCCCCCTTGAATGCCTTGCGGTACTTCGAAGCGGTGGCCCGTCTCGGCAGTTTCGCGGGCGCGGCGAACGAGCTTCACGTGACGCATTGGGCCGTGGGCAAGCGTATCCGCATGCTGGAAGACTGGTTCGGCGTCCCGTTGTTCGAACGTCGTGCGCGCGGCGTTGTGCTGACTGACGAGGGAACGACACTGCTCGTCGATGTCAACGGTGCCTTCGCACGGCTGGGCAGTTCGGTGGGCCGGTTGCGGCAAGAATCGGCCACTCGCCGAATCAAGGGTGTGGTGCGCGTGAATGCGCTGGCTAGTTTCGCGCTGTGCTGGCTCATTCCCCGGCTGGCGGATTTTCAGGCGCTTTACCCCGACGTGGATGTAAGGCTATCGACTACGTCACGCCGGCTCCGCTACGTGAGCGACGCGTTCGACATCGGCGTGCGTTCTGGACCCGAGGACGCTGCGGGCATCAAGTCATCGGTCCTGATGCCCGACCTGCGCTTGCCCGCATGCAGCCCTAAGGCTTTGATCAGCCGTCCGCTCGGCACGATTGCCGATTTGCGCAGCCATACTTGGCTGCATTCAACAACCACTCGCACGGCATGGTCCGAATGGCTCCGTGAGGCGGGGGAACCGGCCATGCAGGGTGCGCGTGATCTTCATTTTGATCACGTGTTCCTGCAATTGGCCGCAGCGACGGAGGGCCTCGGTGTAACCCTGGCGTCTCTGCCTCTTATCGAGCGGGAAATCGCCGCGGGGCGGCTCGTGTGTCCGTTGCAGGGACCCGTTTGGCGCGGTCCAGATTACACGATGGTCGTCAATGTCGATCGTGCAGAGGACGAAGCCGTCAAGGTTTTCGGCAAGTGGATCACGACTGAGGCCCAAGCGAGTTGCCGATCGAGCATGAAGTCCTCCTAGCGCACGGCGGCCCCTCCGCCAATTTTTTTGCGCCCCTGGTCGGCATGAAGGCGTGTACGCAACCATCTTTGGCCTTGAGATGCCCCTATACCAAGTCTGTGTCGGTGCGAAAAGATGCTGACGGGAAGATCATCGAACGTATCCAAACGGAGTCGGTGACGCAGCCGAACCAGAGCGGCTGGCCCATCAAACTCGAGCATCTGAAGGGCGTTCAGTCCTGACGATGACGCTTCCGCCGGCGCAACGGCGGAACGCCACACTCAATCCCGAACGATTTCTGTTCGACCTTCTGTCTTGTTTCCCGCGTTTGCTAAGTTGGCAAGACAGAGGCTGCAAGCGATTGAACGAACGAAATATCATTCGCAGTACAAAGTGATTAAACACTGTGCCGAAGCCGGTGCAACTGTGAGCCGCAGGCAGGGCAACGGCTCAGTGATTCGGGCGCAGGGCGTCCGAGGTGGGCGAAGCAGAAAGCAGCGAGCTGCACCAGTCCCGATGCATCAATTCAGTTTCGAAAGAGCCAGGCTCGACACGTCTGGCTCCGGCTCTTCGATCCGCCGGCGCACCACGAACATGTAGACGAGCGCGGCGCCGAACGCGACACCCGCGCTGATGAGAAACGCATTGACGAACGAGTGAGTCGTGTCGACGACGACGCCCGTGACGAACGGCGCGAACGAGCCGCCGAAATAGCCGCCGAAGTTCTGAATGCTTGCGAGCGACGCGACCATGTGCCGTGGCGCGGCAACCGTTGCAAGCGCCCAGCATGCGCCGCTCGCCATGTTCACGAAGAACATGGCGGCGCACAGGTAGATCATTGCCAACGTCAGATTCGGTGTGAACGCTGCGGGAACGGTGAAGAGGGCGGCGCCGACAAGTCCCACGCAAATCGGCCACTTGCGGCTGCGCATGGGCGCCATGCCGCGCGCCATCAGTCCGTCGGCGACGAAGCCGCTCGACAGCATGCCAAGCGTGCCGAACAGGTATGGAATCGAAACGAGCCATCCGGTGTTCGCGATCGACAGATGCCGCTCATGTTCCAGATACGCGGGCAGCCAGGTCAGATACAACCAGACCATGTAAATCACGCCCATGTTGCCGAAAATCATGCCCCACGTCGTCGCCTTGCTGAAGAGGCTGCGCCATTCGACCATCGTCATGCGGCGCTCCGCTCGTTCGCCGCTTTCGCCGTCGGTGAGATAGGCGAGTTCGCGTGCGTCGAGCGGCATCGAGCGGCGGTCGCGATAGAGCAGATACCAGCCGATCGAAACGACGATGCCGAGGACACCCATGATGACGAACATGGCGCGCCAGCCGAATACGAGCAGCAGCACGGTCAGTACCGGAGGAGCGAGTGCGGGACCGATGGTGGACGAAGTGATGAAGATGCCCGTCGGCCTGCCGCGCTCATGGACGCCGAACCATTCGCTCACGACCTTTGCGCCCGCCGGAAAATTCGGCGACTCGCCGAGGCCGAGCGCCACGCGCGCGACAAGAAATTGCGTCAGGTTCGACACGAGTCCGCCGCACAACTGGGCGGTCGACCACACGAACATGCCGACGCCGAGCATGATCCGTGCGCCGAAGCGGTCCAGCAATACGCCGATAGGCAACTGCGCGAAGGCATAGGCGAAGGAAAACGCGGAGAGCAGCAATCCCATCTGGGAAGCAGACAAGCCCAGTTCCGTACTCACCGAATGATTGGCGATCGAGAGCGTGCTGCGGTCGAGATAATTGACGATGCCCGCGATCGTCAGCAATGCAATCGCCATGACCTGGATGCGCTTCAGGCGTGTCGACTTCTCCTGCATGGTGTCTCCTCCAGAGTTTCGTTGTGAGGCCGGGCGACGCCGCGGCCGTTATCGCTTGTTCGGAAGGGCAGGCGGTCAGCCGGCTGCCATCAGCGCGGCCGAACCCTGTCGATCACGGCACGCGAATACGGGCCGAGCACGGGTCCGTCGCCCGCCACGGTCGTGCGGCGAAAGACGCGGCGATACTTGCTCATGTCGTAGGCTTCCGCCTTGTGCAGCATGGTGCGGTTGTCCCATACGACGAGGTCGCCCTTTTCCCACTCGTGGAAATATGTGAACTGCGGCTGCGAGATGTGCTCGACGAGCTTGCGATGCAGCGCGCGGGCTTCGTCCAGTGGCAGACCGCTGATCTCGTTGCCGGCGTTGGCCGTGAGGTACAGCGAGCGCTCGTAGTCGCGATCGGGATGCACGCGCACGAGCGGGTGACTCACGGGCGGAACCGCTTCCTTCTCGAATCTCGTAAGAGGCGGAAGTTCGGGAAAAAGGCGCCGGCCGAATTCGTACGTATGCACCATGTGCAGCGGCTCGATTTCGTCCTTGAGATCGTCCGGCAACGCGGCGTAAGCCGCGATCATGTTGGAGAAGCCAGTGCGCCCGCCCGGTGCGCCCTTCGGCATTACTTCGATTCCGTAGAGTAGGGAAACATACGCCGGCACGTAACGATACGAGCTGTCCGTATGCCAGCGTGCGTTCACCTTCTGGAAAATCACGCGGAAATCGGTTTCCGGCAGGCTTTGACCGTCTGCGGACACGTTCGCCACGTGATAGACGGTTGGCGCCGATACGGTCTTGTCTTCCTCCGGGAAGTCTTCGAGCGGACCCCACAGCTTCGAGAATCCGATCTGCTGCGCTTCCGTGAGCGACTGCCTGCGAAAGCACAGCACGCCGTACGTCGCGATGGCTCGCTTCATCTCTGCGATGGTCTCGGGAAGTATCGGCTGCGCGAGATCGAGGCCGGTCACTTCCGCGCCCAGCGCGTCTGCCAGCGGCGTCATGACGTAATCGGTATTGAGTTCCGCTTGCTCCATCGTCTTCGCTCCTTGGAAAAGTTTCGGTTCCCTTCTGGTATGTGGCTGGCATGCCAGACACAAGGCGATGGTAAGGTGCTTGTTGCGCGGCCTGCAACTGCGAGGAAACCCTAGCTGCGACGCAAGCTTGGGCGGAAGCGGGGCGGGCGGTCAGTCAAGCGTCAGCGGATGCGGGAGCGTCGACTGCGCGAAGGTGGTGAGATAGTCGATGAGGCGGTTGGAGGCATGCCCGGCGCGCGCCGGATCGCCCGATGCGATGGCCTCGACGAGGTGGCAGTGGACCGGACCGATCTCTCCGAGCGGATTGTGCTGGTCGTGGTGATAGAACCAGAAGCGGCGCGAGACGGTATGCAGCGTCGAGGCGAGCGCGGCCGCCGTGGCGTTGCGCGCGGCCTTCGACAGCAACTGGTTGAGTTCGGCGTCGAGCCGGAGGAATTCGCGCGTGTCGCCATCAGCGACGGACTTCTCCGTGCGCTCGAAGTTGGCCGCGAACGCTTTGCGCTCCAGCGCGTTGGACCGCCTCGCCGCCGCCGAACTGAGCAGCCGGTCGAGCTCGCGCCGTGTCTCGAGCACTTCGAACTGGCGGCGCACGTCGATGGTCGTGACGACCACGCCGCGACGGGGAATGATCTCCACGAGGTATTCACGCGCGAGCCGTTGCAGTGCCTCGCGTATCGGCGTGGTGCCGATGCCGAGTTGCCGGCTCAGAATAGCTTCCGATACGAGCGTGCCCGGCGCCAGTTCCAGCGTCACGATCATTTCTTCCAGACGCCGATAGGCTTCCTGGTTGAGCGTGGTCGCGGACCCTTGCCCTGGTGCCGTGGTCGCTGGGGTGCCTCTGACGTCCTTCAGGCGCTGCACGTGACGGTCTCCGGATGCCGTATTGAGCCAAGCTGGCAATATACCGCTTATTCGCACGTCCCGGTCCACGGTGCGGCGCTGCGCTCATCACCGCTCACGACTGGCTCGCCCCGATCAGCGATATGCGCCCGCGCCGAGCTCGCCGGGCCCGAACCTCAACAGACGCAAAAATTCGGGCCCGAGTTCGTCGAGACGGTTCACGCCGAGGAGTCCCATGTCCGCGTGAATCTCGGCCTTTACGAGGCCGATGGCGTGCTCGACGCCGGCTTGCCCGCCCACGCACGCCGCGTAGTTCATCGGCCGCCCGATGAAAGCGCAGGTCGCGCCTAGAGCGACAGCCTTCAATACGTCCGTGCCGCGTCGAAAGCCGCTGTCGATCATGAGCGGCATGTCAGGGCAGGCTTCGGCGATGCGAGCCAGCATGCGCATCGGCGAAACGGATCCGTCGAGCTGCCGGCCCCCATGGTTGGACACGATAATGCCGTCCGCTCCGAGGTTTCGGGCAGTCGCGGCATCGTCCGGATGCAGGATGCCTTTGATTACCAGCGGCCCGCTCCAGCGCGCGCGAATTTCGCTGATCGCGTCCCAGTCCAGATGCTCACGCCCGCTGAAATCCCGGTTCGCGCGACGCGAGAGCAACGGCTCGCCTCGTTGCGCGGAGGCATTCTCGAAGTGCGGCATGCCATGACGAATCAACGTGCGCAGAAACGTGAGGAGCGACCAGTGCGGATGCGTCAGGCCGTCGCGCAATAGCTGAAAGTTCGGCCTGAGGGGCGTCCTGAAGCCGTTGCGCAGGTTGTTCTCCCGGTTCGGCACGACCGACGAGTCCACCGTGACGACCAGCGTCGACACGTTGGCGGCGCTGACTCTTTCCACCAGCGCGCGCATTTCTTCGAGCGTTCTCGGCATGTAGACCTGAAACCATGTGCCCGGCGCGGCCTCGACGACTTCTTCGAGCCGCACGAGCGATGCCGCGCTGAGAATCATGGGGACGCCGCATGCGCGCGCGGCCTGCGCCTGGGCGAGGTCGCCGCGATAGCCCGTCAACGAACTGATGCCCATCGGCGCGATGCCGACCGGCGACTCGTAGCGTACGCCGAAGAGCTCGATCGACTGGCTCCGCTGCGACACGTTGCGCAATACCCGCGGCACGAAGCCGAGCTCGTTGAACGCCGCGCGGTTGTCCGCGAGGGACGCATTGTCTTCCGTCGCGCCCGCGACGTAGCCGAAGAGAGGGCGCGGCAGCTTGCGCCTCGCGGCCGCTTCGAAATCGGCGAGCGACAGGAAGCCGCGCAGTTGCCGGGAGACGCTTGTGGATTGCCTGGTTTTGATCATGCCGCGCAACGACCTTTCGTTTTTTCAATCGTCCCGCGTTCGTTGCTTAAGAACACGACGAGCGCGCGGACCGTTTCCATGCGCCCAGAAAGGGCAGGCTTGTGAGCGAACTTAGCGCGTGGCCGTGACCGCATCGTTGCCGTCGCGTCCCGCGAGACCGAGACGGAACCACACGGCGAGCGCCCCGGTTCCGAGCAACAGCAGGCTGACGGCCGGCACGAGCATCGGCGCCGAGGTGCTGTGCATGACCTTTCCGACCCACGGCATGATGTTTTGCGCGAGGAACCCTCCGACACTCGACCCCGCGGCAATGACCGCGAGCGCCGCCGCGCCGCCCGCGCCCTTCATGAACGATGTCGGCAGTAGCCGCGGCGGCAACGCCCAGAAGCACGGGATCATCAGATACAGGCACGGCGCGCCGGCCGAAAGCGCCGCGAAACGCACCGCATTCGAAAACGGCCCGACGCTCGCGATAAAGCACAGAATGCCGAGGAACGCCGCAGCTAACGCGGCCATCAGCACGGTGCGAGGCGTACGCAAGCGGCGCGGCAGCCACAGCAGCATCAGTGATGTCAGGAACCACGGAATCATGTTGAGCATGCCGTTGACACTGCTCGACACGCCAAAGCCCCGGACCAGCGTAGGGAGCCAATAGGCGATACCGTAAATCGCAATCGAGATCGTGCCATAGCCGATCGAAAAGAGCGCCACGGTGAAGAGCGAGCTGAACGACCACGCGCCGCCCGTCGCCTGAACCGGCGCTGGATCACGCCGCAGACTGTCCTCTATGACCTCCTTCTCACGCTCGGAGAGAAAGGGCGCCGAGCGCGGATTGTCCGGCAGGAAGTACAAGGAAACGAAGGTCAGCAGGACGGCCGGGGTACCTGTCGTGAGAAACACCCACTGCCAGCCTTCCAGACCGAGCGCGCCGTGCATTTCCAGCGAGAAGCCGCCGATGAGCGAGCCGAGCATGTTGCCCATGCTGCTGCCGAGCGTGAGCAATCCGATGATGCCGGTGCGCTGGCGCTCGGGAAACCACATGCCGAGGTAAAGAATGATGCCGGGATACAGTCCCGCTTCGGCCGCGCCCAACAGGAAGCGCAGCACCTGAAACGCGGTTTCGGACGGCGTCCACGCGAGCAACAGCGTCGCGACGCCCCACGTAAACATGATGCGCGATATCCAGCGGCGCGCGCCATAGCGATGCATCGCCAGGTTGCTCGGCACCTCGCACAGCAGATAGCCGATGAAGAACAGCGAAGAGGCGAACCCGTACGATGCCTCGCTCATATGCAGACTCGTGAGCATCTGCAGCTTGGCGAAGCCGATGTTCGCGCGGTCGATATAGGCGGTTAGGAAGATTGCGATGAGAAGCGGCACGAGCCGCCACGCCACGCGCGTGAAAAGTTGAGCTTCCACACTACGGTTTGTCACTAGGGTCTCCATGCCCGGCGGCATTCTGCGCTCGCCGTGGCGCTTGACGTTATGGTGGATGTGCGGCGCACCAGCGCGCCGCACATCCGTTCCGGATTAATTGCTTCTTTCTGCCCGCCACGCTTCGAATTCCGCACGCGTCGACTCGTCGGGCGGATAGAGACCGAAGGTGGCGCGGCCTTCGCGCACGCGCGCATCGACCCAATCCTCGAAGAGCGTCATCGCGGCCGATTCCTCGGCGATTTCGTTCGCGAGGTGCGCCGGGATCACGACCACGCCTTCCGCATCGCCGACGATGATGTCGCCGGGATACACGGCGACATCGCCACAGGCAATCGGCACGTTCAGGTCCACGGCGTGGTGGTGTATCAGATTCGTCGGCGCGGACGGGCGGGCCGCATAGCACGGGAAGTCGAGCGAGCGCAGATCCGGGGTGTCGCGAAATCCGCCGTCGGTCACGATTCCAGCGACGCCGCGGATCATCATTCGCGTGATGAGGATGCCGCCCGCAGACGCCGCGCGCGGGTCCTTGCGGGAATCGACGACCATGACGTGACCGGCCGGAATCTCCTCGACGCCGCGCCGCTGCGGATGACTGCGATCGTTGAACACGGACAGGGTGTCGAGGTCCTCGCGCGCCGGAATATAGCGCAGCGTGAACGCCTCGCCGACCATGCGCGCCGCCGCCGGATTGACGGGCAGCACGCCCTGTATGCAGACGTTGCAGAGGCCGCGCTTGAAGAGCGCAGTAGTCAGGGTGGCCGTGCTGACGCCACGAAGGCGCGCGCGGTTCTCGTCGGTGAGCGGACGGGTGGTATTCACTGAAAGCATCCTGTTAAGGTAAAGCCGGGTGTGGCGACGCGTCAGAACTTGTGACGCACGGCGAAGCGGACGGCGGCCTGCTGATCCGACGACGACGGTGTGAGGCCGTTGAGCGCCGCCCGCGCCGCGTGACCGGTCGAGTCGGTGCCCGACGCGTGTTGCAAGACGCCGATCAGATAGAAGTCGGTCCGCTTGGAGACCGCGTAGTCGGCGGCGAGCGCGCCCTGGTGATACGTGGCGTCATGCGCGCCGCTGCTTTTCGTGTAGCTGTAGGCCGCGCCGAGCGACAGCGCCGGCGTCAATTGATACTGGAAGTCGAGTTCGCCGCTGTTGAAGGTCGCGGTGCCGCTGGCTCCGGCCGGGTTCAGGACGGATACGGTGCCGCTCAAGTCCTTGAACCGGGTGTTCGAGTAGATGGCGCCCAGCGTCGCACGGCCGATCGCGTAGGTCGCGCCGGCGCCGATGATCTGCTGGGTTTGCGCCGACGCATAACCATTGATCACCGGGGAGCTGCCGAAGTTGTTGGTCGCCGCCGTGGCGCCGACCGCCGTGCCGAAGAACGAAGCGTTCGGGTTGCGCGCGTTGAGATAGCCGGCCCCGACGTTGAGCGGACCGCTCGAATAGCCGACGCCTATCGACCAGATCTGGTTCGTGCCGACGCTGCCGGGCACGCCGCCGAAGCTATACAGCCCTTCGGCCGAGAAGCCGTTCAGATTGACCGTGCGGTACTTGACCGCATTGTTCACGCGGTTCGCGTTGTTCAGATTGTCGAGGTCCGCCGGATGCGCGCCGATGCTTCCCGAGAACATCGCGCTCGGCATCAGCGCATGCACATAGTCGACGACCGGGTCGTACTGGCGGCCCAGCATGACGGATCCGGCGTTCGTCGAGAGTCCGGCATACGCCTGGCGACCGAATTCGAGCGACCCCTGGCCCATCCGCCCGTTGTTTACGTCGAAACCGTTCTCCAGCACCACGATCGCTTTCAGGCCGCCGCCCATGTCTTCCACGCCGCGCAGCCCCCAGCGGCTGCCGCTCAGGATGCCGCTCGACAAATTGAACAGGTTGTGACCGTTACCGGGGCTCGTCTGCACGTTGCTCGTATAGTTCACGCCCTCGTCGAGGATGCCGTATAGCGTCAGGCTGCCTTGCGCATTCGCCTTGTCGGCAGCCGTCAACGCGCACGCGGCGGCGAGCCCGGCGAGCGGGAGGTGCTTGAAATATCTTCGGGCCTGGACTTGCTCTTTCACTGAATGTCTCCGGTTGTATTTGGTTCGTATCGGAAATGCGGGTGAAGCGTTCGGTAGTCGGAAAATCAGGTTGTCAGACAAAGTACTGGAAGTTTTATGGCGCTGCTTGAAACGCAGGCGCCATCACGTCAGTCGTTGCGGGGCAGGTCTATGCCTTGTCGCTTTGCCGCGGCGCGCAAGTGGCGCTCGGCCGAGGCGGCGGCCTCGACACAATCGCCGCGCTCGATGGCGTCGAACAGTTCACCGTGCTCGCGCCAGGCAAAGTCGCCGGCATGGTGCGCCGTCTTTTCCCACTGCGCGCGCCGCGCGATGGCGAGCTGGCTATGCAGGAAATCGTGGAACGCGACGAAGTAGTCGTTTTTGGTCGCCGCCGCGATCGCGCGATGAAAAGCGACGTCCGCCGCCGACGCCGCCTTCGAATCATTGCGCTTCAGCTCCATCTGGCGGATCGCATCGCTCATATGCTTCAGGTCCGCGCGCGTCCGACGCCGCGCCGCCGCAGTGGCTGCCTGCGTCTCTATCCACAGTCGAAACTCGAACAGTTGCGGTAGATCGATGCGGCTACCGTCGTGGCTCGGAAGGCGAAAGACCGTGCCGGAAGGTGTGCCAGAAATGAACGAGCCCGCGCCGCGGCGTGCGACCAGCACGCCATCGGACTTCAACTGAGCGATGGCTTCGCGAACAACCGAGCGGCTGACGCTGAGCCGTTCCGAGAGTTGCTGCTCGGTCGGCAAGCGAGATTCGGCGGGGAAGTTGCCCGCCTGAATCTCCGCGCGGATCGCTCCCACTACTCGCTGCACCAGCGAGTCAGGTCTTTCGAGTTCAAGCATTGCATCGGCGATTAATCAGGTTGTCGGACAATAGCGCGTCGAGCGCATCGTGTCAACGCCCAGATCGCCGCCACGCGGCACGTCTCAGGCGCTCGCCGCGAACACGCTCATCCGCTGCAGGATCCAGTTCAGTAGTTCTTCCGCCGCGCCGGAAAGCGGCCGCCGCGCTTTCACGAGGATGCGCGCTTTCGCCGCTTCGAACAGCGGATGAAGGATGGGCAACGCGACCAGTTCGCCCGCATCGATTTCCCGATACACGGAGAACGCGCCGATCAAAGTCGCACCTTCGCCCCGGGTCACGAACTGGCGCAGCACCTGCAGCGAGTTGGTGACGAGCGTCGGTCGCACCTCGATATTTTCCGTGTAGGCGAGCATTGCGATGACCTGTCCGAGACCGAAGGCCGGCGGCATCAGCGCGAGCGGATACCGCAACATCTCGGCGATGGTGACGGCGCCGCCGCGTTTCGCAAGCGGATGCGCCGCATTGACCAGAAGCACGACAGGCTGCGACGACGTCGCCCGATACACGATGTCGGGATGCGCCGGCGGGTTGTACGCGAGGCCGATGTGCGCGCGGCTCTGAGCGACTTCTTCGAGCACGTCGTTGACGGGCAGTATGTCGACGGCCACATCGAGCTTCGGGTAGTGCATATGGAAGTCACTCAGGACTTCTTCCATGAGGCCGTCGATATAACCCTCGCTGACCGCCAGCCGGATGTGCCCCCGCTGCAGGCCGTGCAACGCCCGCAACCGGTCTTCGAGCTGCTCCTGCTGCGCCTGGCAGCCGCGCCAGTATTCGAGAAGGTGCGCCGCCGCTTCGGTCGGTTTCACGCCGCGCGCCTGTCGCTCGAACAGCGGCGCGCCGACTTCTTCCTCCAGCAAGCGGATCTGCCGCGTGATGACGGATGCAGCCGTGTTGAGGCTGTCCGCCGCCGCGCGAATGGAGCCTTGCGTGAGCACTTCGTGGAAATACCGCAGCCTTCGCTGATTCAGTTCGCGCATTCCGACACCTGTTACAAGCGTTGCCCAGGAGGCAACGATAGCCGACTTCGGTTGCTCTTGCTCGTCGCATTTTGGCTGTTAAAGATGATTTCACACACGACCGAAACGTCATCGGAGAACGCCCTTGTCCGCCATTCCCTCCACGCAGATCACCGAACTGCACGCGGCGCTGTATCGCAAGCTCGACTGGCGGCTGCTTCCGTTCCTGCTGCTTTGCTATACGTTCGCGTATCTCGACCGGGTCAATATCGGATTCGCGAAACTGCAGATGCAGAGCGATCTCGGCTTCTCCGACGCGGTGTATGGCCTCGGCGCGGGCATCTTCTTTCTCGGCTATGTGCTGTTCGAAGTTCCCAGCAATCTTTTGCTGCCGAAGGTCGGCGCACGCAAGACCATCAGCCGGATCATGATTCTCTGGGGCGTGACCTCGGCGGCGATGCTGTTCGTGCGCAGCGAAACGACCTTCTATGCCATGCGCTTTCTGCTCGGCGTGTTCGAGGCCGGCTTCGCGCCCGGCATGATTTTCTATCTGACGTACTGGTACGGCCGCGCGCGCATGGCACAGGTAATGGCGATCGTGATGCTCGCGGGGCCGATCGGCGGCGCGTTCGGCGGGCCGCTCTCGACGTGGATCATGACGTCGTTCTCCGGCGCGCACGGTCTCGACGGTTGGCAGTGGATGTTCCTCGTCGAAGGCCTGCCGTGCGTGCTGTTCGGCGTGCTTGCGCTGTTCGTGCTCGCCGACCGTCCCGCCGACGCGCGCTGGCTTTCCGACGATGAAAAACGCCTGCTGGCGTCCGATCTCGATACGTCCGGCGGTCATCATTCGTTTGTGCAGGTGGCGCGCGATCCGCGTGTCTATCTGATGGCCGTGCCGTACTTCTGCTTCATCTGCGGCATCTACGCCGTGAGCTTCTGGCTGCCGTCCATCATCAAGGCGGCGGGCGTGAAGGACACGATGCAGATCGGTCTGTATTCCGCGATTCCGTATGCCGCCGCCGCCATCGCGATGATCGTCATCGGGCGCAGTTCCGACCGGCGCGGCGAGCGGCGCTATCACAGCGCGGTTCCGGCTCTCGTCGGCTCTCTGGCGCTCGCGCTCGCCACCTTCTTCGGCGGCGATCTCGCGATATCGCTGAGCTGCATGACCATCGCGACCGCAATGATGTGGTGCGCCTACACGGTGTTCTGGGCGATGCCTTCCGAGCATCTGAAGGGCGACGCCGCTTCGGGCGGAATTGCGCTCATCAACACCATCGGGCTCATCGGCGGCTTTCTCAGCCCGACGATCATCGGCTGGGCGCAAAGCGCGACCGGCAGCCTGCACGCCGGCTTGTACGTGATGGTCGCGCTGCTCGCCATCGGTGCACTCGTGCTGATCGCCATGCGTCCCGCGCGTGCGGCGTGACCTTCGCTCATTCATCGAACAGACAACGAAAACGAGAGGTGTCCATCTTGCCGAGTTCCAGTCCCACCAACCGCACCATTCTCATTGCCGGCTTTCAGCACGAGACGAACACGTTCGCGCCATCGAAGGCCGCCTACGAAAACTTCGAGCGCGGCGAAGGCTTTCCGCTGATGTGCCGCGGCGACGACGTGCTCGCGCTGCGCGACGTCAACATTCCGGCAGGCGGATTCATTCGGGCGGCGCAAGCGTCGGGGCACATGCTCGTGCCGGTGATCTGGGCGGGCGCGAGTCCGTCGGCGCACGTCACGCGCGACGCCTTCGAGCGCATCGTGGGCGAAATCGTCGACGCGGCGCGCACGCGTGACTTCGATGCGGTCTATCTCGATCTGCATGGCGCGATGGTCGCCGAGCATGTCGACGACGGCGAAGGCGAGCTGCTTGCGCGTGTGCGCCAGACGGTCGGGCGCGATGTGCCGATCGTCGCTTCGCTTGATCTGCACGCGAACGTCACGGAGCGCATGTTGCAGAACGCCGATGCGCTCGTCGCATACCGCACGTATCCGCACGTCGATATGGCGGATACCGGCGCGCGCGCGGCCTCGCTGCTCGAACGGCTCCTGGCGGGCGAGACGCTGCATGGCGCGTCACGACGGCTGCCGTTCCTGATTCCGATCAACGGCATGTGCACGTTGCTCGAACCGTCGCGCGGCATGTACGACGCCGTGAACGCGGCGGAGGCGGGCACGGTGGTGTCCGCGTCGTTCGCGCCGGGCTTTCCGGCGGCGGATTTCGCCGAATGTGGACCGGTGATCTGGGCTTACGCGCATTCGGCGGAGGCCGCGCACGCTGCCGTCGGGTCGCTGTATCGCCGCATGCTCGACGACGAGCTCGCCTGGTGCGTGCCGTTCCTCTCGCCCGACGAAGCCGTGCGCGAAGCGATGCGCCTGTCGGAAGGCGCGAGCCGTCCGGTCGTCATCGCGGATACGCAGGACAATCCCGGCGCGGGCGGCGACGCCAACACGATGGAGATGCTGCGCGCGCTGGTACGCAATGGCGCGACCGGCGCGGCCTTCGGGCTGATCTACGACCCGGCGGCGGCCGCGGCGGCGCATCGTGCGGGCGTCGGTGCCCGGCTGGAACTGTCGCTGGGCGGGCAATCCAGCGTGCCGGGCGATGCGCCGTTCACGGGTGTATTCGAGGTGGTATCGCTTTCGGACGGACGTTGCCGGTACGACGGCCCGATGATGAACGGCATGCAGGCCGAGCTCGGCCCGGTGGCCTGTCTGCGTTTCGATGGCGTGCTGATTGCGGTGAGTTCGGGCAAGGCGCAGATGCTGGATCGCAATCTGTATCGCGTCGCAGGCATTCAGCCGGAGGACATGAAGATTCTGGTTAACAAGAGCTCGGTCCATTTTCGTGCGGATTTCGAGCCGATCGCGCAGGCTGTTCTTGTTGCGAAGGCGCCCGGTCCGATGGTGGCCGATCCTGCCGACTTGCCGTGGACGCGTCTTGCGCCAGGCATGCGTACTCGGCCGGGCGGTGAGGCGTTTGGAATCGGCAGCGCGGTTGTGTGAGGACGGCGTCGGCTCGCGTGGGAATGCCCCGCGTGTGATCGGGACGCGGCACGGAAGTCGTCGGGAGCGAGGGCGGGCTGGGGCCGGGCGGTCAGGAGACGCCAGCAGGCATCAGCGACGTTCGACCACGTCCGTCTCTCGGCGATGACGCGAAAACGAAAGGTGTCGTGTCGTGCGGAACGCTCAGTTGCACGCCGCCGGGCATCCGCTTTTGCAACAACGCGAGTTGTGCGCGCACGGCCTTCGCGACCGACAGCGCGTTTGCGCCGCTGGCGAGCATGATGCCCATCGCGGCAGCGGGCTTGCCGTTCAGACGCGAGGGTTTACATAATGCAAATTAGCGTAGTTATACGTTGTAGCGGCTATATCGTAATGTCCTATTCAGGCTCGCTAGAAATGTCCGATTTCCGCTCTTGGGCGCATGCTTGGTCGATGCGTCGTCGAGGGCTCAATCATGAACAGGCGTGGACTGTTCTCGGCAAGCATGCGCGAACTGGAACGGATCAAAGTCATCGAGGCGGTCGTCCACGGTCGACTGGCTTGTTACCAGGCGCCGAGCGGCTGAATCTGTGTGTGAGGCAGATCAGCCGCTCGTGTCGGCGCTATGAGGCTGGCCCGGCCGGTCTCGTGTCGGGCAAACGCGGCAAGACGAGCGCCACCGTGCAATGTGGGGACCACCTATGGGACAACCCGCAATGGCCAGACCTATTCAATAACGAGAATTTGCTCAGGGCCCAGTAGCGCCCCGTCCGGCTATGCGGTGTCGGTCGTCAGTAGTGGTAGCGGCACGAAATGATAGTGATTTGCGTGTTTGCCACTTCGTAGACCAGCCGATTCGTTTCATCAATGCGACGGGACCAAAATCCACTTAGGTACTCTTTCAGCGGCTCAGGCTTACCGATGCCTTCGAACGGCGAGCGCTGCACCTCTTTGATAAGTTGATTAATGCGCTTAGGGTCTTCTTGTCCTGACTCTGCCAGTAGAAGTAATCGTCCCACGCCTCGGCAGTCCACATGATGTTCAACGCGCCGTTCATTCGGTGTCGTCAACTAACTTGCGGGCCTTCACCTTGCCCGTGCGTGCTTGCGCAATTGAGCGCTCCAGATGGGCTGCGTTCGCGGGGGAGCGCAGAAGATGAACCGTTTCCATCAAGCTGTCGTAGTGCTCTTGCGACATGACAACGGCATTTGGCGCGTCGCGGCGGGTGATGAGCGTCACTTCCACATCCTCAACTACCTGATCAATAACGCGCTTCAGATTGGCGCGAGCGTCGGTGAACGGGATGGTGCGCATATGTCCTCCTCGGTGACTAATCTGTACCGTTATAGGTACAACTCTAACGCACACACCGACGAACATGTACAGTGACCCGTACATGTATGGCCATTGTCGCTTCAAAGCACGGTGAGAAAGAGGCCGAGCGGAGGGACGTTGTTATCTCGCGCGACGAACCTTGGAAGGTTGCTGGCATCGCCGCGTAGCCGCCAAGGCAGGGCACTGCCACGCTAACCAGTTATCAGACGCAACCGTCACGCGTCCCCGAGTCGCTTGAACAACTCACGATGCTCAGCATAGATGGCAGCCATCTGTGACAGACTGTCATCCCGCGCATATCGCTTGGTTCCGGCGGCTAACTTACGGGCCGAATGGGACAGAGCCTGTCGCCTCTTAAGCAGTTTCACCCGTACACGTTGTTTCATGGGCGCGAATAGGCGACAGTGGAAGCACCCGCCTCGGCCACCGGCGCGACGACCGGCAACGGCTTTTGGGGTAGCGTCCGGGTCAGGAGGTCAAGTAGATGCCGACGAGCCTTTGCCGCCTCAGCCCCTGCCTTCCCTCTCCAGTTTGCCGGGTGTTGAATTCGGTAGCACAAGAGCTTCCCGTACATCTCGAACTCCCAGAGCTGCATGTTAGGAATCCCGACGTCCTCCCAATCGCGGCGCCCCACGCAGACTCTTCCGACTCCCTTGGTCGGAAAAAATTCGCGCCTGGTGGCCGCCGACGCTGACCCGTGCGCGAAGATAACGACGTCTGGCTGAAAGTGGTCGAACTGTACTTCCAGCAGCCGTTTGGAAAGGCGCTTGATCTCGGGAAAGTATTCCGAGCCGCTGGGGTTCCTTCCACCGGCATCGATGCAAAACAGGTTTGAGTAGATCAGTCCGCCTGGATCGAACCGATCTGCTAGAGCGCGCATGAAGTTGAAGAAGGTGGTGCCGCCGTCCCCATTTTTCGCGAGCCATTTGTCGAAGGATGCGCGATGCTTGGCAAGTGCCTTTGCCACGTATGCGTTCACCCCACCACCCTCGGCGCTTATGTGCCAATGCTTGCCGCCGAATTCCCTGCCGATCACCATTATGCGCGGTGCGCCCGGGTCTTTGGGACCGTTCACGAGAAAGGGCGTAGAAAGCCCTCGCGTCTTTGCTACAGAAGGATCTAGGAAAGATGGGTGCGTCGTCGCTAGGATTTCGGCGTAGCGCGCTTCAAGCTGTTCGTCCATATCGGTCTTGTGTTAGGGAAAGCAATTCAAAATACGACACGCTCAACCGCGTCCGCGGAATCGGTGATGTCCCGCCCGAAACCGGCCACCTTGTTACAAGCCGTCAAGCAGCAAACCGCCGAAACAGGTCAGGGCGACAGAAGCAATGCTCGGATGCCGTGAGACGGCAGACGAGAAAAAAGAGCCTCGACCCGGTTTCCCCAGCGAGGCTCACTTAACACCTATGAACGTGCGACGAAGTGTTCTGCACTTCTCGATCTGCGCTCAAACGGCTACTTCCCAACTGCGGCTCCTGCTTCCCGCTAGACTACCACTGCTCCCCGGAACGACTTATGCGAATGGGGAAGCGACGAACGTGAGACGCGTTTTCGGCAACCGCTTGTCCGGATAGGTGTGGAGCGTAGGCCGGGATCTCGGTGACTGCCTTTTCTGCGACTCGTGGTGTTCATCGCCACAAGAAGTAGTGTACGTATGGAACGCCAATCATCAAGCGACGAAGAAGCAAGGAAACCGGGCTCTGTCCTCGCGATAGGACGCGCGTCGCATGCCGATGAAGCGCCACGCACGCACGCGGCCGTTTGCGCGATGCGGCCAAGCAACGTGCGCAAGGAAGCGGCGCCCGCGCTCGACGAACCAGCCAACGCCGATGCGCTCCTGGAACTTGAAGCCGCCCTCGAAGACGCCGACCCCGAAGCGCGCAATACTCGCATAGCAAAGGAGCGGCTTGGAATGCGCCACCGATGACGCCCCGCGTCAAAGCATCGGTTCTCGCGCGAGGGACGCCGCTTCATCGCGTCTTTCATCGTTCTCGTGCCGCAAAGTCGGCGCCGATGCCTTCAGCAGTCGTGTATAGGCGTGCCGCGGATGCGCGAACACCGCCTCCACGTCGCCCTCCTCTACGACGCGCCCAGACTTGAGAACGAGCACTCGATCGCACAGATGGCCCACGACATCGAGGTCATGCGAGATAAAGAGCAGCGCGGTCGCATGGCGGGCTTGCAAGGACACCAGCAGATCGAGCACCTGCGCCTGCACATAAACATCGAGCGCGGAAACCGGCTCGTCGCAGACGATCAGCGCCGGCTCCGGCGCAAGCGCCCGCGCGATCGCCACGCGCTGCCGCTGCCCGCCGGAAAGCGACATCGGCCGCCGGTCCAGATACGCCGCGCTTAGCCCGACCTGCTCCAGTAATTCGACGCTGCTATCGAGGGCCGCCGCCTTCGAAAGACCTCGCGAATGCAGCCCCTCGGAAAGCAATTCGCGCACGGCATGCCGCGGATCGAACGAACTCAACGGATCCTGCGGGATATATTGCATGCGGGAGCGCAGCGCACTACGCGCGGTCTCGCCGATACCGGCGCCGTTCCATTCACGCCCCAGGAAACGCACGGCCCCGCGATCGGGCGCGAGCAACCCCAGCACGATATTCCCGCAAGTACTTTTGCCCGATCCCGATTCGCCGATGATGCCAAGCACTTCCCCCTCGCGCACGCGAAACGACACATCGTCGAGCGCGGTGAATCGTTGGTCGCGCGCCCTGCCGCGCCGTCCATAGGTCTTGCCGATACCCATCACATCGAGCACCGCGCGATCCGACGGAGCCGCCCGAGGCGGCATCTGATCCCGTACGATCGCCGGCATCGCTCCGCCCGTCGTGACGGCCATGCGCGCCGAACTCAGCCGATGCCCGCGCGACTCGAGCGATGGCTGGGCGGCCAGCAACTGCCGCGTGTAGTCGTGCGACGGATGCTGCAGCACGTCGCGCGTCGCGCCGCTGTCGACGACCGTGCCGCCGTGCATCACGAGCACGCGATCCGCGATGCCCGCGACCACCGCCAGATCATGGCTGATGAGCAAGACGCCCACGCCCTGAGCGAGACGCTCGCCAAGCACCGCTAGCACTTGCGCCTGCACGGTCACATCGAGCGCGGTGGTCGGTTCGTCAGCGATGACAAGCGCCGGGCCGGCCGCGATCGCCGACGCGATCAGCGCGCGCTGGCGCAGGCCGCCCGAGAGTTCGTGCGCGTATTGCCGAGCACGCATTGCCGGTTCGGGAATGCCGACATCCGTCATCACGTCGTGCACCCGCGCACGTCTATCGGCGCGCGAGCGCAGCACGCGATGATGCGCGAGCACCTCCTCGATCTCCGCGCCGATCGTGCGGAGCGGATCGAGCGAGACGAGCGCGTCCTGCATCACCAGTCCGGCAAACCGACCCCGCAAGCCACGCCAGTCGCGCTCGGCAAACGCGAGCGCGTCGCGTCCGGCGATCTCGAAGCGTTCGGCGCCGATCCGCGCCCCGCGCCCCGCGAGACCGATCAGACTGCGCGCCGTAAGACTTTTGCCCGAGCCGGACTCGCCGACGAGCGCGACGCATTCTCCGGGCCGGATCGTCAGATCGACGCCCTTCACGAGCGGCGTGCCGCCGTTCGCATTCGCGAAACCGATGGACAGCCCGCGAACCTCCACGAGCGGCCGATCCGTCATCGATGCCTGCGGCTTCATGCGCGCACCTCGAACTTGCGTTGCAGGAAGCGGCCGATGACCGCGAACGACAAGACGGTCAACGTGATCGCCATGCCCGGAAACACGCTCGGCCACCATGCGACGCGCAACACGTCGCGTCCTTCGGCGAGCATCACGCCCCACTCGGGCGTCGGCGGTTGCGGACCGAGCCCGAGAAAGCTCAGTCCCGAGACGGCGATGATCGCGCTGCCGATATCGATCGTCGCGATGACCGGCACCGCGACGAGCACGTTCGGCAGCACATGGCGAAAGAAAATCTGCATGCGCGACAGACCGAAACTCACCGCGTGCGTGACGTAATCCGCGTGGCGCACGACAAGCGCCTGCGAACGCAGCACGCGCCCGAACTTCGGAATGCCCGCGATACCCACGGCAATGGCGATATTGACGATGCCCTGTCCGAGGAAGGTCACGACGAAG
This sequence comes from Caballeronia sp. M1242, assembly GCF_017220215.1. NCBI lineage: Bacteria > Pseudomonadati > Pseudomonadota > Betaproteobacteria > Burkholderiales > Burkholderiaceae > Caballeronia > Caballeronia sp. M1242. Next base: position 95,736 of record NZ_CP071131.1, read on the forward strand.
AGCGACAACAGAATTGGCGGAAATGCGGAGAGCACGTCGAACACGCGCGACGCGGCTTCAGCGGCGAGACGGTTCGACAAGCCCGCAAAGAGGCCGACGACGAGCCCGATCGCGAGGCTCACGGTCATGCTCGCGAGTCCGATCAGCAACGAATAGCGCGCGCCATGTATCACGCGGGACAGCACGTCGCGCCCGATGCGATCGGTGCCGAACCAGTGCTGCGCGTCGGGCGGCTGCAGCGTCGCGGCAACGTCGCTCACGAGCGGATCGAACGGCGTCACGATGCGAGGAAAGGCCATCGCCATGCCGAGCGCGACAAGAAACGCCATGGCGATCATCACGCCCGCGGGTAGCGGCGCGCGCCCCCGCGCGAATGCGGTACTAATAGCGGTGCTCATTGTCTGCGCAACCTCGGATCGATGAAGAGATAGGCGATGTCGAGCACCGTCGAAATGACGACATGCACGAACGCCGCGAGCAGCACGACGGCCAACACCACCGGCACGTCTTGCGATGTCACCGCGTTGAGCGTCACGCTGCCGATGCCAGGCCTGCCGAACATTTTTTCAGTGATGACCGCGCCGCCGAGCAGGCTGCCGATCAGCCAGCCGCCGAGCGTCACGACAGGCAGCAAGGCATGGCGCAGCACATGACGCGCGCGCAGAACGAGTTCGGACACGCCGCGCGCACGTATCGTCGTGACAAATGGTTTCGCCAGTGCCGCTTCGATCGATTCACGCATCACTTGCGAGAGGATCCCGGCGGTCGGCAATGCCAATGTCACGGCGGGCAGGACAAGCGCGCGCCAGCCGTTCGCCCCCGATACGGGAAAGAGCCGCAACTGAAAGGAGAACGCGATCAGCAGCAACATGCCGAGCCAGAACACCGGCGTCGACGTGAACGTGAGCTCGATCAGCGACGCGCATCGCGCACCGAGCGCGCCCCACGCCCCACGCGTGCCCTCCCCGCCCGCCGTCACCGTCGCCACCCCAATGGCGAGCACGAGCGCAAGCGCGCCGGCAGACAATGCGAGCTGCATCGTCGGCCAAAGCTGGCTGCGCAGCACGTCGAGCACCGGCTGCTGCATCACGAACGACGTGCCCAGGTCGCCATGCGCGAGCCGCAGCAGGAATTGCCCGTATTGCCACGGCAGACTGTGATCGAGGCCCCACTGCGCGGCGATCGCCTCGCGCAAGCCGGGATACGCGAGATCGCCCGCGAGCACGTCCTCGATGCGTCCGGGCAGCGCATGTATCGCGATGAAAGCCACCGACGCCGCGAGCCACAGCACGAGCAATCCCGTCAGCAGGCGCGTCGCAATCTGTCTGCGCATCTCACGCTCCCTGTTTGTCGATCCAGATGTCGTAAGCGCTCGCCGGGCCGTCGAGTTGCGGTTCGAAACCGATGCCATGGACATTCGACTTCGACGCGAGGTGATACACCGGCGCGAACAGCGGCACGATGAACGCCTGATCGACGGCACGCGCCTGAATCTCGCCGAGTAGCTTGCGCCGTTCATCGCCGATCGGCATCAGGCGCGCGCGGTCGATGTCGCCAGTGATCTTCTTGTCGGAGGCAGGAATGGCGTTATACAAGAAGCCCTTGTCGCCGAGCATGTCCCACAGTTCCATCGCGACATCGGACGGGTTGTCCGTGTTCGGATAGATGAACCACACGCCGGTCGCCTTCTGATTGGCGAAGTCGCCCGCGGTCGTGATGCGCAGGTTCAGATCGAGTCCGATGTTCTGCCGCAGCGCCGACTGCACCGCACGGATCAGCACGTCACGGCTGTCGCGGACGTAAGGTTGGGGATAACCGACTTCGATCGTTAGCCGCTTTCCGTCCTTCGTGCGAAACCCATCCTTGTCGCGCGCGGTCCATCCGGCTTGGTCGAGCAGACGGTTCGCGTCGGCGATCTTGTTGCCCCATGAACCCTCGAGTTGTTTCGCGTAGTCCGGATTGTCCGGACCGATGTTCGACCATGCGCGCCGCACCGTGCCGAGATACACGCTCTTCACGATGGCGTCGAGGTCGAAGCCGTCGCGCAGCGCGCGCCGCACGCGGACGTCGTTGGCGGGCGGCACCGTGTAGTTGATGTTCAGCGTGAACGATGTGGTCGCGGACGGACCGTGCACGTACTGGAAGCCATCGACCTTGTCGAACACGGCGATGTCTGTGGGCTGCACGCCTTCGATCAGATCGACCTGCCCCGAACTCAGCGCGCCGGTTCGCACGGCCGCCTCAGGCAAGAACCGATAAGTGACGCGATCGAGATAGGCCGGTCCGCGATGCGCTGCGTTGTCGGGCGCCCATCGATAATCGGGATTGCGTTCGAAGGTCGCCTGCTGTCCGCGCTGATACGACTTGAACACGAAAGGCCCGGTCCCGACGATGCCCGGTCCCCCGCCGCACAGGTCCTTGTTCTCGGCGAGCGCCTTCGGCGAGATGAAGCCGAGCTTGACGCTCGAGAGCGATTCGAGCGTCGTGGAATCGGCCTGCTTCATCACGAGCCTGGCGACGTAAGGCGACACCACTTCGACGTGATCGAACGCTACGAGCAGCGACGCGGACGCCGATGTCGTGCTGACGTTCCTCAAGGATGTAGTCGAAGTTGGCTTTCACCGCGTCAGCATTGAACGGCGAGCCGTCGGTGAACTTCACGTCGTCGCGCAGCGTGAATGTGTAGCTCTTGCCGTCGTCGGCAATGCTCCACGACTTCGCGAGCCACGGCGCGTAGGTGCCGTCGGTGCGCTTCGAGACGAGGGAATCGATGTAATTGCGGATGACCCAGAACGAGTTCTGCTGCGACGAACGATGCGGATCGAAGCAAGCGGGTTCGGTCGTCACGCCCCAGGTGAGATCGCCGCCCGTCGCTGGTTGTCTTGCAGCCGCGTGCGTGGATGTCGCGGACTCCGATTTGCCGCAGGCGGTGATCGCCGCGCTTGATGCGATCGTCACGACTATGGCCAAAGCGCGTGTGAGCGCCGGTCGTTTCACGTTCATCGAATGGAATTCCCCGAGCAGACAGAAGACGCGATGCCCCCGGCCTTTAGGGTGGTCCGGCGCAGCGTGCATACGGGCGGGCGGCATCGCGATAGATTGGAAAGCTTACGGTCGCCATGACATGTGAGGCAACGAAGCAAAGTTCATAAACATATTTGACGCCTAACCTTGGAACCGCGCATCCGCCAGAGTCGAATAGAAGAGAAGCGGCCCTTTGTGCAGCCCTGCGATCCTGGGAATAGAACTTTTCGTTTGCACGAATTGCGCGTGTACTGTTCGCGTGCTGCTGCGAGTTGCCTCGACAGGGCGCGCAACGTCGGGCGCTCGCGCGCGACCCATCGCGTGATGACCGCCGCGCGGCCTGAACGGTGGAAGGATCGGGGAGGCCAGCTGGTCATAGCCGAAGTTCGGTTTGGCACCGCGCGAATTGCCGACACGATGGCTTGCCCTTGCGCACATCGGTTCGGTTTCACAAATGCTTCGCATTGCAAATCGACCCGCGTCGACATTACAAATCAGAATTCGTTCGTTCGGCATCGGTAAGCGTGACCGTAAGATCGCCTTCCGCCGAAAACTCCTGGTTAACACTTACAAAAGGAATCGAATGAAACGAGTCGAACTCGCCAGCGCTGCTGGCTTGATGGTCGCCCTCTCCGGGATTGCTCAGGCACAAAGTTCGGTGACGCTCTACGGGTTGATCGATGCCGGCATCGCTTACACGAACAACCAGCGCGGAGCCTCGAACGTCCAGGCGACCAGCGGCAAGCTCAACGGCAGCCGCTGGGGCATCAAGGGCGTCGAAGATCTGGGCGGAGGCTATACGGCGCTGTTCACGCTCGAAAACGGCTATCGCGTCAACGACGGCACGCTCGCGCAAGGTGGACGCGAGTTCGGGCGGCAAGCGTATGCGGGCGTGGGAAAGAAAGGCATCGGCACGCTGACGCTCGGGCGTCAATACGATCCGAACACCGATCTCGTCGCCCTCTTCGCAGGGCCGGGGTTCTGGTCGCCCGCCACGCACGTCGGTGATAACGACAATCTGAACCAGACGTTCCGCATCAACAACGCGGTGAAGTTCAAGAGCGATACCATCGCGGGCTTAACCGTCGATGCACTGTATGCCTTCAGCAATCAGGCCAACAACGGCGCGGGCGCGGGCTTCGGCAACAACCGCGCGTGGGGCGTATCGGCAAGTTACGGGCGCGGGCCGTTGTCGCTCGGCGCGGGTTATGTGCGGCTAGACCATCCGAACGCGACGACGAATACGAGCGGCGCGATCGGCGGTGCATCGACGACATCCGGCGATGACTACAGCGGCGCGCTCTTCTATGGCCTCAACGGTGGGGTCGCGCGTCAGCAGATCACCGTGGCGGGCGGCAATTATGCGATCGGATCGCTGGCGACGATCGGCTTCGCGTGGAGTCACACGCAGCTCGACTACAACGACGGCTCCTCGCGCAAGTTCAATAACTACGACGTCAACGGACGTTACAGCCTCACGCCGGCGACGACGCTCGTAGGCGTCTACACGTTCACCGACGGCCGCGCTTACAGTCTGCCCGGCACGAACGGCGCGACCCTGAAGCCGCGCTGGCATCAGTTCACGCTGGGCGTCGATTACGCATTGTCGAAGCGTACCGACGTGTATCTGTCGGGCGTCTATCAGCTCGCCGCAGGCGATGCATCGACACGCGTCGGCACCGGCTATCGAACGATTGCTGCTATCGCCGACGCCGGCGCCGCATCGTCGACGAACCGGCAAGTGGCGGCGTTTGGCGGCGTGCGGGTGAGGTTCTAGGCGAGTCGTCATCGGGTTGTGAATCGAGGCCTGCGTTGATGATCGCTGGGCAGCCAGGCATCGACCTGTTCTGCAGCGACGGAATATGTGCGCGCTTGCTCCTGTTGGTAAAGTATGCGATCGAACCCGCTCTCACGCGGGATGACAACCCTTCTCGTGCTAAAGCGACAATGACAACAATCGCCGCAACACGCAGTGCATGGGCCGCGCCAATGCGCTTCGTCGCCCTCTCAGCGCTTATCGCGCTGGCCGCATTCAGCGCCGCGCCGCAATCCGCGCAAGCAGCAAGCAAGACGCTCGTGTTCTGCTCCGAAGGTAGTCCCGCCGGTTTCGATTCCGCGCAATACACGACCAGCACGGACTTCGATGCCGGCGCGCACGCCGTCTTCGACACGCTGGTCGAATTCAAGCGCGGCACGCTGGATCTCACGCCGGGTCTCGCCGAGACGTGGGACGCGTCACCGGATGCGAAGACCTTCACGTTTCATCTGCGTCACGGTGTGAAGTTCCAATCGACGTCCTACTTCAAGCCGACGCGCGACTTCAATGCGGACGATGTCGTGTTCACTTTCAAACGCATGATCGACCCGAACGAGCCCTTTCAGAAAGCGCATCCGGTCAGCTTCCCGTATCTGACTGACCTCGGCTACGACAAAAACATCGCGTCCGTCGAGAAGCTGGACGATTACACCGTGCGCTTCACGCTCAAGACGCCGGACGTCGTGTTCGTGCGCAATGTGGCGATGGAATTCGCATCGGTCGTATCGGCAGAATATGCTGCGCAGTTGCTCAAGGCCGGCAAGGTCGAGGACTTCAATCAGAAGCCCGTGGGCACGGGCGCGTTTGTCTTCCGCGATTACCAGAAGGATTCGACAATTCGCTACGACGCGAATCCGACTTTCTGGAACCGCAAGGACGTGCACATCGACAAGCTCGTCTTCTCGATCACGCCGGACGCTGCCGTGCGCGAACAAAAGCTGGAGAGCGGCGAATGTCAGCTCACGTCGTTCGCGCGGCCGGCCGATATTGCGAGCGCCAATAAGAAGCCCAATCTTGCGGTGCTGTCGGGCGTGGGCTTCAACGTCGCTTACGTCGGATACAACACAACGCACAAGCCGCTCGACAACGTGCAGGTGCGCCGCGCGCTCGACATGGCTATCGACAAACAGGCGATCATCAAGTCCGTGTACGAAGGCGCCGCGACGGTCGCGACCAACCCGATGCCGCCATCGCAATGGTCGTATAACAAGGCGTTGAAAGACGCGCCCTATGATCCGGCGCGTGCGCGAGCGTTACTGAAGGAGGCAGGGTTTCCGGATGGTTTCGCCATCACGCTCTGGGCCATGCCTGTGCAGCGCGGCTACAACCCGAACGCGCGGCTGATGGCGCAGCTCATCCAGTCCGACTGGGCGAAGATCGGCGTCAAGGCGAACATCGTGACTTACGAATGGGCCGAGTACAACAAGCGCGCGAAAATCAATGGCGAGCACGACGCCATCCTCTACGGCTGGCTCGGTGACAACGGCGATCCCGACAACTGGCTCGGCACGACGCTCGGCTGCGACGCCGTGCACGGCAGCAACATGGCGAAATGGTGCAACAAGCAGTTCGACGATCTGCTCTCGAAAGCGAGGCTTATCACCGATCAGAGCGCGCGCACGAAGCTGTATGAAGAAGCGCAGGTCGTCTTCAAGGACCAGGTTCCTTACACGCCGATCGCCCACGCCAACACGTTCCAGCCCATCTCCAAGCGGGTGCACGGATACTTGATTAGTCCGCTGGGCGGCCATCGGTTCGATGGCATAACGCTTGAATAAACGGAAACGCCGGCCGCCGTCACAGTCCTCCAACGAGTTAAGCGATGTCTGATCTGAGCCTCATCGCCGCGCACGTGAAGAAACATAACGATGCGGCAGCCGCCCGTAAGGTCGTCAAATTGGACGGCTACGATGGCCCCTGGCGCGAGAAGTACATCGCTGGGTGTGCCTTGCGGGTCGATTTCGACTGCATTCCTGCATGCTGCCTGCCTACGCGGACGAACCGACGGCCATTGCAATCCTTCGTGTCGGGGACACTCGACAAGACCGTTGACCCGACATCTTCGTCGCGCTTGCGACAACGAAGACGAACGCCAGGCGCCTGCTGATTCGCGAGACTCTCCGTATACGTGAGCGCTTGGGGCACCCGGAGATGAGGCCCGAACCGACGCGGTTCTTCGGACGACATGAGCAAGAGTGCGCCTCACGAGTGCCTACATTGCGACGACACCGCGACTCGTCGCGGCCTGCTGCCGACTCTTCACATGTGAGAGCGATTACTCCTGGTGGGCGGGTGTTTTCCGTGGAAGTTAGCGCGACAGACGATTAGTTGCGTACCAGCAAAGCATGACTTACTCACTTCCCGTTTGTTTGGCCCCGGCCTGGGCGGTAGCTCGCGAGCCCGTTAACGAAGCGCCGGCCCTACCCAGTGCAGCTCGGACGTGCTGACCGTCCATTCTTCTCGAAGAGAATGCTATCCGGTGAAATCTTGCCCATCCGTCGATCCAATTGGCATTACTTGCTTAGGATAACTACTGTAGCATTCCTTGTGTTCATGTCGAGTAAGCCGTACCCTTGATCGCCCTCGTGGTGCATAGACTCGCCGTGTCAGGGCGTCATGCACATCGATGAGCCGAATATCCGGACGCGCATAGTCAATGGCTTTGCATTACATCGATAAACAATATTTTTCCGAGTTTATCGGCGAGATAAGTTATGTCTCGGCGCTGCACGACGGCGCGAACCATTAGCTCAGGGCACATCGATGAACACCATCAGACACTGGAAACGCTATCTCCTCGCGGTAATGTTCGTCGCGGGCAGCGTGTCCGCACATGCGGACGACCTGCTTTCGCGTGTGAAGAAACAGGGGGAACTGTCAGTCGGCACCGAGATGCAGTTCGCGCCGTTCGACTTCATTGAGAACGGTCAACAGGCCGGCTTCAACAAGGACCTGTTCGCCGCGGTCGGCAAGATCATGGGCGTGAAGGTGCGGTTCATCGATCTGCCGTGGGACAGCGTGTTGCCCGGTCTGGACGCGGGCAAGTTCGACATGGTCGCGGGCCCGCTCACTGTCACAAAGGCGCGCATGGAGCGCTACGCTTTCACTTCGCCTATCGCCGATGCCACCGATGCGCTTCTGAAGCGCGCGAAGGACGCCAGTATCACGAAGAGCGCGGACATCGCGGGCAAGACCGTGGGCGCGCAGAAAAGCAGCGCACAGAACGCACAACTCAAGAGCTACGCCGAGACGCTCAAGCCAGGTGTCACCGTGCGTGAGTACGTCGATAACAATCAGGCCTATGCCGACCTGGCTGCCGGTCGTCTGAACGCGGTCGCCAACTCGCTGACGAACATTGCGTACGTCGCGAAGCAACGCCCGAACGTGTTCGCGGTCGTGCAGCCGGCGTTCGGCTCGGCGGTGTACTTCGCCTATTGCATGCGCAAGGATGCCGACAGTCAGTCGCTCAACGCCGCATTCAACGACGCACTCGCGACGCTCGGCAAAAACGGCGAGCTCGCGAGCTTGCAGAAGAAATGGTTCGGCGTGGCCGTGGATCTGCCCGCGACGATGCCCGCGCCCGCGTACTGAAGCGCGCGACATGTTCAGCATCGAGGCCTTCACGGACGCCCTTCCGCTGCTGCAGCACGCGGCGCTGACGACGCTGGGTGTATCGGCGGCAGGCCTGGTCATCGGCTTCGTCATTGCGCTGGCCGTGTGTGCGGCGAATCTCTCCGCAGCGCACGGGCTCTATGTCGCCGCGGTCGTGTACGTGCGCGTGTTCCGCGGTGTGCCCCTCCTCGTGCAACTGCTGCTCGTGTATTACCTGCTGCCGTTTATCGGCATCAACGCGCCGCCGCTGATCGCGGCCATCAGCGCGGTGTCGTTATGCGCGGCGGCGTATATCGCGGAGATTCTGCGGGGCGGCTTCGCCAGTCTGCCGCCGGGTCAGAACGAAGCTGCCGTCATGCTCGGCTTATCGCCGCTCGACCGACTCGTGCGCATCCAGATTCCGCAGGTCGTGCGCTCGACGCTGCCCTCGCTCGTCAACGAAATGGTGCTGCTCATCAAGGCTTCGTCGCTCATTTCGGTGGTGGGCGTGGCGGAAGTCACGCGCACGGCACAGAACGTCGCCGCCAGCACCTATCAGCCGATGGAAGCCTATGCCGCCGCCGGCCTGATTTATTTCTGCATCTGCGGCGGGCTGGCGCTGGTCGCGCATTCCGCCGAACGGCGTCTCGCAGCCTGACCGCGACATCGACGACAGGATCTCTTCCGTGCCTCATTTCGACCTCTCCGCCATCACGCATAACCTGTCGCAGATAGGCGCGGGGTTCGCGACCACGCTCTGGATGTGGCTCGTCAGCGTGCTGCTGGGCGCGATGCTCGGCTTCGTCGTGGCGCTGGCGCAGCAACTGGGCGGGCGCTTCGTGCGAGCGTTGCTGCGCGTGTATGTGGAGCTGTTTCGCGGCACGCCGTTTCTCGTGCAACTGTTTCTGCTCTACTACGGCGGCCCGTCTTTCGGACTGACGCTCACGCCTGCGATGGCGGGCGTCCTCGCTCTCACACTGTATGGTGGCGCATACTTCGCCGAAGTGTTCCGCGGCGGCTTCGCTTCGGTGCCGAAGGGGCATCTCGAAGCGGCGGCGTGTCTCGGCCTCACTCGCATGCAGGCGGTCTGGCGCATTCAGTTGCCGCAGATGCTGGCGCTGATTCTTCCCGCGCTTTCGAACTTGACCATCGTGCTGAGCAAGGAAACGGCCGTGCTGTCGGTCGTGACCGTGCCCGAGCTGACCTTCGTGCTCACGGGTATCGGCTCCGCGACGTTCGCCTATGTTCAAACGCTGCTCGTGCTAAGCGCCTGCTATCTGCTGCTGGTCGAGCTGGCGACCGGGGCGGGTAACTGGGCCGAAAAGCGCATGACGCGCTTTCTCGCCTGAAGGTATCGAGGAATTCATGACGCTCATCATCGCCGAACCCGCGCCCCTCGTCTCCGGCGCAGCCGTTGACCCGCTGGTCGAAGCGAAGGGCCTGTACAAGCGCTTCGCTTCCACCGACATTCTTCGCGGCATCGATCTGACCATCCGCAAGTCTGAAGTCCTGTGCATCATCGGGCCGTCGGGTTCGGGCAAGAGCACGCTCCTGCGTTGTCTCGCCGGACTCGAGACCTACGATCATGGCGAGGTGCATATCGAAGGCCAATTGCTCGGCTACACCATGCGCGGTGGCAAACGCGTGCGCGCCACCGCAAAGGAGTTGCACCATACTCGGCGCCATGTCGGCATGGTGTTTCAGCAATTCAACCTCTGGCCGCATATGACCGTGCTTGGTAACGTCATGGAAGCGTTGGTGCGGGTACGCGGGTTTCCGAAGGGAAAGGCCGCCGAACAGGCGGGCCGCATGCTGGAGCTGGTCGGTCTGTCGGGCAAGGCGGACGCGTATCCGTCGCGCTTGTCGGGCGGACAGCAGCAGCGCGTCGCGATCGCCCGCGCACTCGCCATGGAACCGCACATCATGCTGTTCGACGAACCCACATCCGCGCTCGATCCTGAACTCGTCGGCGAAGTACTGCAGGTCATGAAACAGCTTGCCCGCGACGGCATGACGATGGCCGTCGTGACGCATGAAATGGGCTTCGCCGCGCAAGTGGCGGATACGGTCGCCTTCATCGATGCAGGTCGTATCACCGTGTCAGGCACGCCGCGACAGGTGTTTCGCGAGTCCAAGAATCCGCGCTTTACACAGTTCCTGCAAAACTACCTGGACCGCAACGCGTTCTGGTCGGGCGACGACGCGTGATGCCGATTGCATAGATTCGCAATGCTTTCTCTCGAACAGGGCAACGTCTGAAACGACACTTAGGTGCAAGTCGCGCCGACGCGCGGGGCACAATCGACCCTCGGGTCGCAGATCGTGCGGTCGCGTGACGGCAAGAGTCAGGCTTCGGCGTGACCGCATTTCCTCTCTTTCAACAAGACACAGCCATGAACACGAATGAGCGTCAGTTGCGCATCGACCTCGCCGCCGCTTTCCGTTGCTTCGCAAAGCTCGGCATGCATGAAGCGGTCGCCAACCATTTCAGCGCGGCGGTGTCGCCGGACGGACGCAAGTTTCTGATGAACCCGAAGTGGGTTCACTTCTCGCGCATTCGGGCAAGCGATCTGCTGCTCCTCGATGCCGAAGACAGCGAAGATCTCGCCGGTCGAGGCGATGTCGATGCCACCGCGTGGGCGATTCATGGGCAAATCCACCGGCGCGCGCCGCATATTCGTGTGGCGATGCATCTGCATCCCGTTCATGCGACTGCCATCGCGTGCCTCGCGGACCCGGAGATCAAGCCTATCGAGCAGAACACGGCGCGTTACTACGGCCGCGTCGCGCTCGACAGCGAATTTGGCGGCATGGCGGACACCGCCGCCGAGGGCGCGCGCCTTCTCGAAGCGCTCGGTGACAAGTCGCGCCTGATGATGGGCAATCACGGCGTCATGGTGACCGCAGCGAGCATCGGCGAGGCGTTCGACGATATGTACACGCTGGAACGCGCTTGCCAGATTCTATGCATCGCATACGGCACGGGCCGGCCGCTGAAGGTGCTGTCGCCGGAAGTGGCCGAAAGAACCGCGCGCGACTGGGAAGGCATCGTTGACTTCTCCCTCGCGCACTTCGAAGAGATGAAGCGTGTTCTGGACAAGGAGGACCCGTCCTATGCGGACTGACATGAATTCACGAGAAGTCACGCTCGATAGCCTGAGCAAGGCGATCGCGTGAGTCCGATCGCCCACGATCCCGATCCTGGTTCTGTTCGGACGGCATACCGCAAGGAACTCAACACGGCCTTCGAAGGTGCGTGTCCGGCGTTGCAGCGACTCAAGGATGAAAAAGCGGTCGGGGCGATATCGGCGGAAATGCATCGCTAAGCATTTGCCCGCACGGTATCACGTTGCCGGAGGCGGTTCAGAAGTTGCCGGAGGATGACCCATGAAACGCATACCGGCGTGGCGCCGCCTGCGCGTGCGGCCATCTTCCACGACCTTCAGTCGACTTTCACGACGCTTCGCTCACTACGCAATTGCTGGCGATCTGCTTGATGACGGCCTCCATCAAGCCGGGAAAGCGGGCATCCAATTCCGCGCGCCGCAATGAATTTTGATGCACGGTGCCGGCAACGCGCGTGCGCACCAGGCCCGCTTCGCGGAGGATCCGAAAATGATGCGAGACACTTGACTTCGGTCGACCCCCGTCCAGCTCGCCACAGGTCGCCTCGTCTACCGTCGATAGTCGACGAACGATCTCAAGGCGCACCGGGTCGCTAAGAGCGTGGAAGAGCCGCCCGAGCGTGAAGTCCTCGGCGACAGGATGGGTATAGGTGCGCATTGTGCAGGTGGAAGTAGCTTCTGCCATACTCGCTAGTTCGATATTCATCGAAATAACGTACAAGCCTCATGAACGGGAGTTTAGCCTGATGTCCGCATTATTTCAGCCCTACAAGCTCAAAGATGTTTCGTTACGCAACCGCATTGCCATTCCACCGATGTGTCAGTACACGGCCGAGGACGGTTTGATCAACGACTGGCACCGTGTGCACCTGGCCGGTCTGGCACGCGGCGGTGCAGGGTTGGTGATCGTCGAGGCAACGGCCGTGTCGCCCGAGGGTCGGATTACACCAGGCTGCGCGGGCATCTGGACCGACGAGCAGGCGCAGGCTTTCGCGCCCGTGGTCGCATCGATCAAGGCGGCGGGCGCGGTGCCGGGCATTCAGATCGGTCACGCGGGCCGCAAAGCCAGCGCGAACAGACCGTGGGAAGGCGACGATCATATCGCCGACAGCGATCCGCGAGGCTGGGCAACGCTCGCGCCCTCGGCGATCCCCTTCGGCGGCGGTCTGTCGAAAGTACCCAAAGCGATGACGCTCGACGACATCGCGCGCGTTCGCGAAGATTTCGTCGCCGCCGCGAAGCGAGCGCGCGACGCGGGCTTCGAATGGCTTGAGTTGCACTTCGCGCACGGCTACCTTGGCCAAAGCTTCTTTTCCACGCACTCCAATCAACGCGACGACGCGTACGGCGGCAGCCTCGAGAACCGCAGCCGCTTTCTGCTTGAAACGCTGGCCGCCGTACGCAAGGTGTGGCCGGAGCACCTGCCATTGACGGCGCGCTTCGGCGTGATCGAGTACGACGGCCGCGACGAAGAAACGCTCGTCGAGTCGATCGAACTGGCGAAGAATTTCAAGCGCGAGGGACTGGACATGCTAAGCGTCAGCGTGGGCTTTTCCACGCCGACCGCAGCCATTCCATGGGCTCCGGCGTTTCTCGCGCCGATCGCGGAGCGCGTGCGCCGCGAGGCCGGCATTCCGGTTTCGTCGGCATGGGGCATCGATACGCCCGAACTGGCGGACCGTTCGGTGAAGAACGGGCAGCTGGATCTAGTGATGGTTGGTCGCGCGCACTTGGCCGATCCGCACTGGCCGTACTATGCGGCGAAGAAGCTGGGTATCGAGCGTCCGTCGTGGACGCTGCCGGCACCGTACGCGCATTGGCTCGAACGCTATGCGGTTGCGTGAGTTTGCGCGTCGGTTCTCGTTTGTCGTGATGTGCTGACGTACTGATGTGTCGTTTGCCTAGAGCTTGATGCGTCGGGGCAGACGGCACGTTGGCTCTGCTTCCTCGTGCGCCAGACACCGCGTGTGGCGACACGCTGGAAGCGACTCGGAGGTTGATTCGCAGGCGCCAATCTGGAGCGCGGCATTCTTAGAGCGCGTTAAGATGCCGCCATCCGATACCCCCAAGGTAACGGGTGCATCCAGTCATAGAAGCCGGCAGCGCAAGGGACCCCTCGCCGCCTCCCCTAATTGGACCGCCGACGCTCAATCCGATCCTACTATTGGATACATGCGCTAAACCAGAAACATAGGCTATGCAGCGCCTGAGTCAGTCCGCTACGCAGTTGCAGATCGGGGAGGAAGCCGGTGCATTTGCCGGGCTCGCTGATGCGGTTAGCGATGCCTCTCGGAAGCGAAGGCATCGACAATAAACAGTTGTGATTCCCAGCCGGCAGCTAGCTTCCCTCTCTCGACCGGTGCTGCCGCCTAATTTCTTTGATATAGCCCTGCCTTATGCGCAGGCGGGCGCCACTACCGGCCGAGCAGCATGGCCTTCCATTTCAAGTCGTCGGAAGTGGATTTGCGCAGGCAGTCTACGCGCCAAAACGGCATCGGAACGCCGAAGTCTGTCGCGCCGCGATCGTGAAGATAGATCTATCGCGTCACGCACCCGCATCCAAGACTGTCGCGCGAACGGCCCACTCGAAAGTACGTTCCCCAAACTCCTCGGAATCGTGAACGCGTCGATTCGACTCGTGAGAACTTCGGCGCCCGCCGAGTTGTAGCCGAAAGAGGCCGTACGCGATCTATGTAGTACTACATACGATCTTCTCTTTCGCCTTAGCAGCTGCTGTCAAAGCCCTGGTCGTTACGGGCGGCACTTCGCCGATCATTATCGCCCCCACCACCCGCTTCCCGCGGTATCGACCAATGTACCCCGCAACTTTCGCTGCCCCGTGTGGCGTGACTGTACGGAGTGGCTGCAGCCGCGTCGCGCGCATCTTGCATGGCGGCGGGTTTATCGCCGTCGGTGTCTATTGCTGCTGCCCTGGAGGTCCGGGATCGGAGCCCAATTCATGCATCGCCGAACTAGCCGCTGCTTGTGCGCGCCATGTCGCAACTCGGTGCGCTCATGCACGATGGAGAGGCTGTTTCTGCATCCGTGGTGCACCACATATTTATTTGCTTCGGCGCTTTATGGATGGAACGTCCACTCCAAGCGTACTGCGCCGCCTTAGATCGTTGGCATACCACTTGCATATTCCGAGACGGCTTTCTCAGTTCACGAACGAATCGTCTCTTTGACGGTCGCCATCCAGCAACCGCGCATGCGTTGAACCTGCGCGTCAATCAATCACCAAAGGGGCAATTATGTTAGTTCGTCTTACCCGTCGCGATGCTGGTCAATCCAAACACCGCTTTGCCGTCACGCTCCTTCGCTCGTGCGCGCTCATGGTCGTCGCTACGGTCGGCCTGAGTCAGGCGGCTCATGCAGCCGGCGCCAAAGACATCAAGGCGCGCGGTTATCTGAGCGTTGCGACCGAAGACGACTACAACCCATTCGAGTTCGTCGAGAACGGCAAGAACACGGGGTACGACAACGACCTGCTCGCGCTGATGCGCAAGAAGCTCGGCGTCGATGTAAAGCAACAGGTGATGCCGTGGTCCGGCATTCTGCCCGGCGTCACGACGGGCAAGTACGACATGGCATTGAGCGCGGTGCTCGTCACCGAAGAGCGCAAGAAGAACTTCGACTTCGCGTCGCCGACCTGTGAGGCCGTCACCATGTACGCGACGAAGAAGGGATCTTCCATCAAGACCACGGACGATCTCGTCGGCAAGGTGGTGGGTGCGGAAACGGGTAGCGCGATGCTCGCAGACCTCAAGCAGTTCAACGAGGAGCTGAAGAAGAAGCACGGCGGCAACGGCCTCAAGCAGATCGTCGAATATCAGTCGTATCCGGAGGCCTATCAGGATCTCGGGCTCGGCCGCGTCGATGCCGTCGCCAATACGCAGATCAGCCTGAATTCGCTGGTGAAGACACGCCCGGACGTCTTCGTCGTCGGCCAGGCAATCGGCAAGCCTACGTACATCGCGTGGGCCGTGAAGAAGGGCAACACTGACGTCGTGAAGATGGTCGATGCCGCGCTGCTCGAACTGCGCAAAAGCGGCGAGATGTACCAGCTCCAGCAAAAGTGGCTCGGTGCGAGCTACAAGGACATGCCGCAGTCGGTCAACTGACCTTTACGCCTCTACCAACTCCCATCGATGAACGCCTTCGATTACTGGAGCATCGCGCAGGGCGCGCTGGCGACCGTGCTTCTTTCGGTCGCCAGCATCGTGCTCGGCGTGCCGCTGGGGCTCGGACTTGCGTTGATTCGCTGGGCGCGCGTGCCGTATCTCAACCGCATCGCGCTCGCGTACGTGAGCCTCATCCGCTCGTGTCCTGCCGTCACGCTGACGTTGCTGATTTTCTTCGCGCTGCCGCAGTTCGGCATCTCCCTGGACCCGACGCCCGCCGCGATCCTCGCACTCACCATCAGCACGGCAGCGTTCAATTGCGAAATCTGGCGCGCTGCGCTGATGAACTTTCCGCGAGATCAGTACGACGCCGCCCTCGCCTTCGCCATGCCGCGCAGCCTGCGGTTCCGGCGCATCGTGATGCCGCAGATCTGGCGCGCAAGCCTTCCGGGTCTCGTCAACGAAATGACCTTGCAGATCAAGTCGACGCCCGCGGTCGCGGTCATCGGCATCGTCGAGATCACGCGCGCCGCCCTGCGTGTGGGCGCGCGCACCTATGATCCGCTGCCGCCGTTCGTGTTCGCGCTGGTGCTGTACGGGCTGATCGTGTTCGTGCTGATCCGGGCGCAGCGTCTGATCGAGAGACGTCAGCCCGTGGAGGCGCGCGCATGACCGAACATTTTCTGATCGTCTGGCAGCAGCGCGCGGACGTGCTTGCGGGCCTGCTCGACACGCTCGGACTGCTGGCCGTCGCCGCGATCGCTTCGCTCCTGCTGGGCGCACTGCTCGCGCCCGCGCTCATGTCGAAGCGCCCGGCCATCGCGCGGCTCGCCATGCTCTATGTCGATGCCATGCGTTGCGCGCCTTTTCTGCTCTTCGTTTATCTGATCTATTTCGGTCTGCCGACCGCTGGCATTCGTCTGTCGAACTGGTGGGCGGGCGCCATCGCGCTGATTCTCTATAACACCGCCTACATGGCCGAACTGTTGCGCGGCGCGTGGGCCGGGCTGCCCGTGCCGATGATCGAAGCCGCGCGCGCCTACGGCTTTCACGGCTTCGGTCTCGTTCGCCGCATCATTCTCCCGCAGGTCTTCACCGTCGCTTTGCCGATGATCGGAAATCAGCTCGTGCAGATCGTGAAAGACAGCGCGTTCCTCACGGTGATCGCGGTCGGCGAACTGACGCATCAGATGAACGGCATTCAGGCTACCTATTTCATCCCGTTTGCCGCGTTCATCACGGCCGTGCTGCTGTACTGGGCCATTTGCCTCGTGATCGAAGGCGGCAGCGGATTATTGTCGAGATTCGCCGAGGAACGCAGAGCATGAACATTTCCAACGACGTCCCGCTCACGGCCATGCGCGCACCCGACGCGGCAAAAAGCTCGAGCGGCCTCGCATACGGCGCGGCGAGCGAGACGGCGCAGACGGTCCTGCAACTCAACGGCATTTCGAAGTCATTCGGCGACAACCACGTGCTGCGCGATGTCTCGCTCACCGTGCACAAGGGCGAGACCGTATGCCTGCTGGGACCATCGGGTTGCGGGAAGTCCACTCTCCTACGCTGCGTGAACTGGCTGGAGATTCCGGATGCCGGCACCATCCACGTATCGGGTCGGCGCATGGGCGTGCGCGAGGGCTCGTCGATCAAGATGAACGATGCCGAACTCGCGCGTTCGCGGGCACGCATCGGCATGGTGTTTCAGCACTTCGCACTATGGCCGCATCTGACGGTGCTGCAGAACGTCATGGAAGCGCCGCTCCACGTGCTCGGACGTCCGCGCGACGAAGTGCGGGCGGACGCCGAGCGCCTACTGGAACGTGTCGGCCTCGCTGCCAAGCTGGATGCCTTCCCCTCGCGGCTGTCGGGCGGTCAGAAGCAGCGTGTGGGCATCGCGCGGGCACTGGCAATGAAACCGGACATCCTGCTTTTCGACGAACCCACCAGCGCGCTCGACCCGATGCTCGTCGGCGAAGTGCTGAACGTGATGCGCTCGCTCGCGCAGGAAGGCGCGACCATGGTGATCGTCACGCACGAGATGGAATTCGCGCGGCAAGTGGCAAGCCGCGTCGTTTTCATGGACGCCGGACAGGTGATCGAGAGCGCACCGCCCGCGCAATTCTTCGGCACACCGCAGACCTCGCGCGCGCGGCAGTTCCTGGCGCGCTTTCGCTCGCCGCATCAGGCGGCCGACGACTGAAGCGCATCCCCGAACGCGCCTGGGCTTCACGCTCGCGGCGGCGTGCACACGCCGCCGCGAGCGTGAACCGACTCACTGCGGCGCGACCATGTCCGCGGCCTGCTTCACTTCGCCGTCCTTGTACTTGCCCCACGTTTGCGCCAGTTCGCTCATCGAGCGCGGATCGCAATCGTATTCGGGCAAGGTGTCGGCATCCCAGTGACCGAAGCGATCGACACCGCGTACGAGCGTCGCGCGGCGGCGGCCAGTCGTGGATCGCACGTGCGCCGGCACGTAGAAGAACGCGAAGCCGATGCGCCGGTCATCCGAGCGATTCGGCAGCGAACTATGCGCGGTGCGTTCGTGATGCATCGAGAATTCGCCCGGCTGGAGCGGCATCTCGACGGCCAGGTCTTCGTCGATACCGACGAGCGTCTGGCCTTTTGCGAGCATGTTGTCTTTCGCGTAGGTCTCGACGTGCTTCAGGTCGGGTCCGCTGTGCGAGCCGGGCAGCACACGCAGCACGCCGTTGACCGAATTGGCCGGTGTGAGCGCGACCCACACCGTGACTTCTTCGTGCGGCGTCAGCCCGAAGTACGTTGAATCCTGATGCCACGACACATAGCGCGGATCGCCACCGTTCTTTGCGAAGATGGACGCGCCGAACAGCATGATGTCCGGTCCGATGAGGTCCTCGACCGCATCGAGAATGGCCGGATGACGCCCCAACTCGACAATTGCCGGCAAAGCCAGATGGCCTTTGATCTTCAGCGTCTTGTTGACGTCCTCCCCGGTGGACGCCTCATACCGTTCGATGATGCGGCGATACTCCGCCGCCTCTTGCGCGTCGATCGCGCGCATCGGATAGACATAGCCGTGCTGCTTGAAGTGGGCGACCTGCGCTTCGGTCAGATGCTTCGTCATGGACGTTCCTTTGAGTGGGCTTTGTTCGGAAAGACGCCTGCTCGTCCGGCAGCGGGTCGCGCCCGCGCCGACGCTTACTGCATGACTTCGTGCATCGCGCGCGCGACGCGCAGCACGCCTTCGTCCGCGCCGCGCGCGCCGATCACGGAAAGGCCGACAGGCGCGCCGTCGATGGGTGCCCACGGCATGCTCACTTGCGGCAGGCCCGCGAGACCCGCGACGCACAGCATCTGCTGCGCACGCGCGCGCGCGTGATCGACCGCTTGCGCAGATGCATCGGCGCGCGGCGCGCCGCCCGGCACGGTCGGAATGAGCCAGTAGATGCCTTGCGGCAGGGCTTCGGCCATTGCGCGGATAGCTTCGGCGCGAACGCGCTGCGCCTGCGCGGTCTGCTCGCGCGTGATGGTCAGGCTCATCGCGAAGCGCGCGCCGACGTCCGCGCCGAAGCTCGCGGCATGATCGCGCGCCCACGCGCCGTATCGCTGGGCGATTTCCGCCGCCTGCAACACGCGGAAAGCCTGCGCCCAGTCCGCGAGCGACGCCTCCGGCGCGACGACACTCACGCGCTCGCCGAGCGACTTCATCGTTGCCTCGATAGCCGCCTCGAAGCGGGCCGCGACGGGTACATCGGCGCAGGCGAGCAGATTGCGCGGAACGTGCACGGAGAAGGCATCGTCATCCGCCGCGACGACGCTTTGCGCCAGCACCTCGAACATGAGCGCGAGCGTGCGGTGGTCTCGCGCGAACCAGCCGACCGTGTCGAAGCTGTGGGCGAGCGTCAGACATCCGTCCGTGGCGATACGGCCATGCGTGGGCCGCATGCCCCATACGCCGCAATAACTCGCCGGCAGCCGCACGGAGCCGCCGCAATCGGTACCGAGCGCAATGTCCGCATGACCCGCCGCGACCGCCACGACAGAACCCGATGACGATCCGCCCGGAATCCGCGCCGGATCGGCGGGATTGACTGGCGTGCCATAGTGCGCGTTGACGCCAGCGAGGCTGTAGGTCAGTTCATCCGTGACGGTCTTGCCGACCCATTGCGCGCCTTGTTCGAGAAGCACGCGAACGGCAAGCGCGGTGCGTGCGGCGACCGGCTGCTGTTCGCGCCACACGGGATTGCCGCTGCCCGTTCGCAAGCCGGCAATATCGAACACGTCCTTCACCGCGAGGCGCAGTGTCGCCAGTCTGTCGCCGGTGCGCGAGGGCTGCGCGGCCGACGGCAGCGAATCGAAGCCATCGGCGACGAACGCTCCGTGCAGGCCCGCTTGCAGCAAATCGTTGCTCGTCATGACGGGTCCATCCAGCTGACATGAGCGGCGACGACGCGCCACCGGCCGTCGATGCGCACCCACGTCTGCGACTGACGCCCGATGCGCGGTTCGCCCGCGCGCGAGAACGTGATGTTCGCCACGGCAAAGTCCGCACCGAAGGTCGTCACCGACCGGTCGACGATCGTGCGCATCAGCCCCTTGGCCGGGCGCTGCGCCCGAAATTCGCGGATGGCGTCGTAGCCTTGCAGGTTTTCGGTCGCGCCGTAGCGCAGCGTCTGCGGACTCATCCAGAAAAGCGTGTCGAGAACGGCGACGTCGTTGGTCGTGAGCGCGCGCTCGTATTCATCGAAGGCGGCTTCGACCGCCGCGAGGGTGGCCGGATGATTGATCGGTTGCGCGCTCATGGGGTCTCGGCGGAAAGGGTTTGCAAAGCACGCGCGAAGAGCTCGGGCGGCGCTGCATAGAGGCCGCGTCCGAGCAGTCCCGCTCGCCCGTCGCCGCCGATCATCGCGATGGCGGCGAGCGGCGCGATCCCTTCGCGCTCGACGCGCGCCGCGTCGAGCACGCCGGGCAGCCGCCCGAATGCGGGGTGCGATTCCGTATGAACGCGCGCCTGCCGATCGCGCCAGCCGGCGGGCAGAAATGGCTCGAAGGCCTGCGCCGGCTCCGGGGCGAACGCGAGCGCCTGAGCGCCGAAACCGGCCGCGTCGATGACGCCGCTGTCGCCGGTCAGCGGCGCGGCGTGCGCGGCCTGTCGCGGATCGATGCGCGGTCCTTTCGGCGCGTGTGCAGCCGCGGTGATCCAGCGTGAGGGCGCGCCCGCAAGCCGGATGCCGACGCGCTCGCCGTTGCCCGCGAGCGCAACGACGAGCGTCGACGAAGCGTCGCCCGGACTCGCCGCCGAAAGCATGAGCGCGCACGCGGCCATCCATAGCGTCAGGAAGAAGAGCGGCGTCTGCGCCAGCATGGCGTCGATTTCGGCGGATGCATCGGTAAGGCGGCTAGCAAGCGCAGCACGCAGCGCGGCGGTTGCGGCCGTGGTGCGCGCATGCAGGTCGTCGCCGTCATGCAGACCTGTCTGCGCCAGGGCGAGCAAATCGAGCGGTCCGCGAGCGAGGGCGTCATCGAGCGCGGGCGCGAGCACCTCGTCCCGCCACTTCATGCGATCGAGAATGCGCAAGTCGCGGGTTCCGAAGCGGATCTGCGGACCGGCGCCGCTGCCTAGCAGGGACCACGCGCGTGCGGCGGGATCGATCTCATCGCTCACTTCCACGAGCGTCGTATGCGGCGAGATCACCGCCGCGAGCGGCGTCACCACGCCGTACGACTGCGCGCTTTCGAGCCGCACTTCGCCCTGCGCGATCAGCCGCTCGGCGTGCGCTTCGTCCATCGCCCAGCCTTCATAGAGACAGCAAAGGATGGCCGACGAGCGCACGGGCGGCGACGGCTCGCGCGGATTCCCGAACGGCGGCCCCGCGTGAAGCAGGGTGAAGTCCGGCAGACACACGGCGTCGCGCGCCGCCACGACCGCACGCCATTGCGGACGCACCGCGTGAATTCGGCTCAACGCGCGTGCGTTGGCATCGTCGGCGCGCATGGTCAGCGGGCCGCGAAGCTGAACAGTCCGCGCAGGCGCGACCACAGCATCTTCCAGAACAGATTGCCGACGTCGAGCGGCGCGTTCGCCGGTCTCACCGCGTTGGCCGATGCCGGACGCTCAGCGGGACGCTCAGCCGGACGCGCTTCCAGGGGCGCTTGCGCAGCGGCCGCAATGTGCTCCGCCGGCGCGACGGGTGCCTCAGCTTCCTGCACCACGGCCTGCACCGGCGCGCTGTCGGATGCCGCGCCCGCCTCGTCGAGCTTCGCCTTCAGATTGGCCGCGAACGCTTCGGTCATGCGCGTCGCCAGCTCCTTCACGATGCCGCCACGCGAAAACTGCGCGAGGCTCCCGCCGATCGTGTAGTCCACTTTCACGTCGACACGCGTCTCGTTTGCCGCCGTGGCCTCGAGTGCGAACGACGCTACGCCCTTCACGCGCGACGAACTCTTGCGGTCCACGCCCGTTCCGGTAATGCTGCCGCGATACTGCGCATCGTCGAGCTTCATCTCGCCGTCGCCCGCGAAAGACGCGACGATCGGGCCGAGCTTGACGGTCATCGCGAGCTTGAGCATGCCGTTGTCGACCGGCGCCGTGAGCGACGCGCCCGGCAGGCACGCGACAATCTCCGGCGTGTCGTGAAAGCGCGCCCAGACGGCATCCCGCGGATACGGGACGGTGAAGCTTTGTTCGATTTCCATTGCGTACGGGTTCCGTATCGGTTCTCAGGCGGTCACGGCCGCGACCGCAAGCGGCACCGCTGCGTGGGCGCGACGCGCATCGAGCACGCGGCGGATCGCGCGGACGATGCCCACGTAACCAGTGCACCGGCAGAGGTTGCCGGAGAGTTCGAGGCGCACGCGGGCGTCGTCGGCGTCGGGCAGGCGGGTCACGATGTCGCGCGCCGTCATCAGCATGCCCGGCGTGCAGTAGCCGCATTGCAGCGCGTGCTCGGCGCTGAACGCAGCGCGCAACTCGTTCATGGTGGCGTCGTCGTCGAAGCCTTCGATGGTGCGTACCGTGCTTCCCGCGCACGTGACCGCTGGCGTGATGCACGAACGGGTCGGCATGCCGTCCACCTCGAGCGTGCAGGCGCCGCATACGCCCTGCTCGCAGCCGATGTTGGTGCCGCACAGCATGCGTTGCTCGCGCAGGAAATCGGCGAGGCTCGTGCGCGGCTCGACGCGGTCCGCGACTGGCGCACGGTTGACGATGAGTTCGATCGTCTTGATCATGGGCTCGCTCATGCTTTTCCATCCTGATTGCGAATGCCCGCAGAAGCGCGTACCAGCGCCACGCGATGCACTTCGTGTTCGTAGCTTCCGGCTTCGATGCCCGCTGCTTCGAGATGCGCATCGAAGCACGAGGTCCGTGGATCGGCGTCGGCAAGCAGGTCGCGCGCATCGTCGATTGGATAGGGCGGTGCGTCGATCGCGCCGATCACGGCACGGCACACGCCGCGCGCCGCATCGTCGATGAACACCGCAATCGCTTCGGCGAACTCTCCCGGCTTGCGGTTGAACTTGTAATAGCTCCAGCGCGCCGTCGGCGAAAGACGCGCGAAGCGCACGCCGGTGAGGATTTCATCGGCTTCGAGCGCGGTCGTGAATGCGCCGGCCATCCAGTCCGCGCAGTCGATCACCCGCGCGCCGCCTCGTCCCGCGACGAGATACTGCGCGTCGAGCGCGCACATCGTATTGATCCAGTCGGCGGCGGGATCGGCGTGGGCGAGACTGCCGCCCAGCGTGCCGCGGTTGCGCACCGCGCGATACGCGATGCCGCCCGCCACGTATTCCATCAGGCCGCGCGTGCCGGTCTCGACCTTGCCGTCCTCGATCTCCGCGTGCGTGATGCACGCGCCGAGCGTGACCGTCTCGCCATCGGTGCGGCATGCGCGCAGCGCCTCGATTCCGCGAAGATCGACGAGCATTTCGGGCTGCGCGAGCCGCAGGTTCATCATCGGTCCGAGCGACTGGCTGCCGGACACGAACTTGCCCATGCCGTCGGTCGGTCCGATGAGTGCAATCGCCTCGCCGCAGGCGAGCGGCTTTGCGTAATCGTAGGTCGCGGCTTTCATGCGGGCATTCCTTTCATCGCGTGGGCCTGGCGCTGGCGCTCCCCGGCGATCGCTTCGACGACGAGGCGCGGCGTGATCGGCAACTGGTCGATGCGCACGCCGAGTCCGCGCAGCGCATCGTTGACGGCGTTGGCGATCGCGGCGGGCGGACCGATCGCCCCGCTTTCGCCGATGCCCTTCTGCCCGAACTCCGTGTACGGGGCGGGCGTTTCCATGTGTTCGATGCGAATGGCGGGCACCTCGGTCGCGCCGGGCAGGAGGTAGTCGGCGAGCGTCGAGGCAAGCGGCTGGCCGTCGTCGCTGTACGGCATCGCCTCGTAGAGCGCCGTACCGATGCCCTGCGCCGCGCCGCCGTAGACCTGTCCGTCGACGACCATCGGATTGATGAGCACGCCGCCGTCTTCCACGATCACGTAGTCGAGAATCTCCGTCTGGCCGAGCGCCGGATCGACCGCGACCACCACCGCGTGACACGCGTAGCTGAACGTGCCCGAGTCGCGCTTCGCCTGATAGGACGTCGAGACTTCGAGTCCGCGCGGATCGACATCGGACGGCAAAAGTTGCGGCGCGAGATACCATGTCCGCGCGATGTCCCGCAGGCTGCGCGAGCCTTGCGTGCCGACCACCGCGCCGTTCTCCCAGCGCACCTCGCTCAACGGTTCGCCAAGCAGATGCGCGCCGATCTTCAGGAGCCGCTCCTTCAATTCCTTCGATGCGCGGCCCACCGCGCCGCCCGCCATCACGATCGAGCGCGAGCCCCACGTGCCGGTGGAATACGGCGTCACGCCGGTGTCGCCCAGCACGATGCGCACGCGGTCGGTGTCGATGCCGAGCACTTCGTGCGCGATCTGCGCGAGCGTCGTCTCCATGCTCTGGCCGTGCGAGTGCACGCCGGCGCGCACTTCGAGCACGCCGTCGGGCGTGAGGCGGATCACGGCCGGCTCGTAACCCGGCACCATCGGAATGCCCCAGCCGTGATACACCGACGTGCCGTGCGCGCCCTGCTCGCAGAACACCGACATGCCGAAACCGATGCGCCTGCCGTCAGGCTCGCCCCGGCGCTGTCTTGCGCGCACGGCCGGCAGGTCGATGGCGGCCATCGCACGGCGCACCGCCTCGGGATAGTCGCCGCTGTCGAAGTGCTTCTTCGTGATGTTGTCGTAGGGCATTTCGTGCGGCTCCACGAGATTGCGCAGCCGCACCTCGAAAGGTTCGATGCCCGCTTCGAGCGCGATGCCATCCATGATGGATTCGATTGCATAGCAGACACCCGTGCGCGCCACGCCACGATACGGCAGGATCGGCGGCTTGTTGGTCGCGACCGACCACGTCCGGCACCGGAAACGCTCCATCTTGTACGGCCCGGGCAGAATGCTGCCGACCTGCGCCGCTTCGAGGCACGCCGAGAACGGATAGGACGAGTACGCGCCTGAATCCACATGTGCCTCGCACTCGACCGCGAGCAGGCGCCCGTCGCGATCCGCGTAGCCGGTGATGTCGTAGTCGTGCTCGCGGCAGTTCGCATTTGCCGTGAGCTGCTCGCGGCGATCCTCGATCCAGCGCACCGGCTTTTCGAGTTGCATCGCTAGCCATCCGCAGCACACTTCCTCAGGAAGCAGGATGCCCTTGTAGCCGAAGCCCCCGCCCACGTCCGGCGCGATCACGCGCACTTGTCCTTCGTCGAGGCCGAGACATTCCGCGAGCCCGGTACGCGTGATATGCGGCATCTGCGCGGACGTGTGCACGATCAGTTGCGACAGCCGCCGGTCCCAGTGCGCCACGCAACCGCGGCCTTCCATCGGCGCCATGCTCTGGCGCGCCGTGCGCAGCTTGCGATGCACGCGGATGGGCGCGTCGCGGCGAATGGCATCGAGATCGACGTCGGGGTTCGCATCGACGAACGTTTCTAGGAAGACGTTGTCACCCCAATGTTCGTGCACGAGTGGGGAATCGTCGCGGCGCGCGTCCAGCATGTCGACGACGGCGGGCAGTTCCTCGAAATCGACGAACACCTGCGCGGCGATGTCCTCGGCCTGCGCGCGCGTCGCGGCCACGCACATCGCGATCGTCTCGCCGACCTGCCGCACTTTGGCGCTCGCGAGAACAGGCTGTTCAGAGCATTTGAAGCCCGGAAGGCCCGAATTCGCGACGATAGGCTTCACGCCTTCCATGTCGGCGAGCGTGTAGATCGCGTGTTCGAATTCCTTCGGCTTCTCGATGCCGACGATATGACCGTGCGCAATCGGGCTGCGCACGAAGGCCACATCCACCATGCCGACCATGCGTATATTCGGCACGTATTCGCCGCGCCCGTGCATGAAACGCTCGTCTTCCTTGCGCGTGAGCGATGCACCGATGCCTTGCGGGCGGTTGCTGCCTTGTTTCTGCGGACGTCTGATCATGTGCTTGAACCTCACGCGGCGCGCGCGAGCGGCAGCGTCGGCGAGACCGCGTTGTGGCGCACGCCGTCCCGCAGGCAAAAGAGCGGCGACAACATGCGGTCGGTGATGACCTGTGTGCCTTCGTTGTCCTCCAGCACCCAGCGCCCGCGACGGTCATCCAGCACGCTGATGTCCGCGCCCCGCCCCACTTCGAGCGTGCCGATCTCGTGCTCCATGCCGACCATCTTCGCGGCGTTGCAGGTCGCCATCGCAACGACGTGACCGAGCGGCAGGCCGAGCGCCAGCATGCTTGTCATCGCGCTGACGAGGCTGAACTGGGTGCGGCCGAGAAACGAATGCTCTTCGTCCGGGTGACTGTCGGGCGTGCCGGCGGGGGCGGGCACGTGCGTGTTGTAGCCGTGCATGTCTGCGCCGAGCGTGTCGGGGACGACACCCGCGTCGAGCACGATACGCGCCGTCTTGAAGCTGAAGTGCGAGCCGTGGCCCACGTCGATCTTCAGGCCGCGCGACACCGCTTCGTGCACGAGCGGATGCAGTTGCCCGTTCTCTTCGACGAAGCCGCCGGGATGACGGCTGAACGGATGCGCGAGGATGTCGCCGGGCTTGAGCGTCTCAACCACCTGATTGAAGATACAGTCGGGCTGCACCGGCAGTCCGCCACTCTGCGGCTTCGGCCACAACTGACCGAAATGGATGTACAGGGGCAGATTTGCGCCGCGCCCGATCTGCGCGGCGATCTTCATGACGTCGAGACCCCAGCGCGCAAACCCGCCGATTTCTGCATGCGCCTTGATGCCCTTCACGAGATCCGGATTGGCCTTGATCGACTTGATGGTCGCATCGGCATCGAGACAGTCGGGGCGATACAGGTCCGGATAATAGTGACCTTCGAGCCCCCCGACGAGATAGGCGGAAATGAACGCCAGGACGCGCGTGGCCGAACGCTCCGCCACGTAGTGCCGAAAGCCCGGAATGGTGATG
This sequence comes from Caballeronia sp. M1242, assembly GCF_017220215.1. Classification (NCBI taxonomy): domain Bacteria; kingdom Pseudomonadati; phylum Pseudomonadota; class Betaproteobacteria; order Burkholderiales; family Burkholderiaceae; genus Caballeronia; species Caballeronia sp. M1242. The sequence continues at coordinate 122,850 of NZ_CP071131.1, forward strand.
CAACTCGGTCCGCCCTGATCGACGAGCGTCGTGACGCCCGACTGCACGCCGCACTGATCCGCGTTCAGGCCGAAGCGTCCCGTGACGTATTGGTAGACGTGACCGTGGGTATCGATAAGACCGGGCAGCACCAGCTTGCCACTGCAATCGACGACTTCTGCATGCCGCGCCTGTGTCGCGGCGTCGACGCCCATTGCGGCGATGACGCCGTTGTCCACCAGAATGTCGAGTGTGGCGTCGATCTTCTGGGCCGGGTCAATGACGCGCCCCCCTTTGAGCAGTACTTGTGACATGTGCTGTGCGCATCGCGAGTGGAAAGATGCGTGGTGTACCGCAAGTAGTATGCCGGTTTCGCTTCGCCATGCCTCGCAGGCCTCTTTCCTCGTCGTTTCAATGGCTTACGACCTTCGATTACGGGCGATGCGTGCCGTACCACGGATTTTGTCGAAAGCCATCGCACCAAGTCGGACAGTCACGGACGCGCGCCCGCACCACGCCCATGCGCGATGCCTTCTTATGGTGATTCGTAGGTGTACCACGGATTTGCGGCGCGATGCGGTTTGGGCCTAAAATGCGGCATCGGGCGCCCGACGCTCAATCCTTTTTCTGAAAAAGTCGCTGACATGCGAAACATGGCCACCGATCGAATCGACATCAAGAGCGTCCGAGCCGAGCTTGCCGAACGACAGACTCGCTCGCCGCTCTTTGCACGGCCGGGCTTTCTCATTCGTCGCCTGCATCAGATCCATACCTTCCTGTTCGTGCAGGAAACGAGCGAATTCAATATCACGCCAGTGCAGTACAGCTTGCTCACGGCGCTCGAGTCACTCGGCGAGATGGATCAGAACTCGCTCGCTATCGAAGTCGGACTGGAGCGATCCAGCGTCGCGGAAGTGATTCCTCGCCTCAACGCGCGCGGGCTCGTCAGCCGCACGCAGGCGGAGCATGACAAGCGGCTGCGGCTTGTCAGGCTCACGCCCGCTGGCAAACGCCTGGTCAGGAAGATGGCCGCCGCGGTGCAGCGCGCGCACGAGCGCACCATCGAGCATCTGTCGCCCGTCGAGCGTGATTTCTTCATGCTCCAGATGATCCGGCTGGTGGAAGCCAACAACGCGGATAATCTCGTACCCTTCCGGCTGCCCGACAGCCAGTTGCTCGCGCAGGACGAAAGCGAGGCCGACGCCACGTGAACACGACGCCCAGGGGCGCCCCGCCATCGCCCCGGACGCGTCTAATATCCGCTGAGCGACGAAACCTTCGACCTGCATCTCTTGCCCGGCAACCCGTTCGCTGACCGCACAAACATCGTTGTATAGGTTCGCATCGTTTCGTTCGGACTCACTACGATCTCGAAGAAGCGAATCGATCTGCGGTACGGGTTTCGTTGTTTCTTTCTGTCTGCACATTTTGCAGCATGGCGACAACCGACACGCCCTCCGATGACGCGTGCGCACTGTCGACGCGCATCTGCGCACTACTATAGTGAAATTCAATCTAGCGCTAAAGTTCGATAGCGCAGCGCCGTAAATGTCGATATATCCGGCTGGCTTGCATTGAAGCCGGGGCGCCCATCGCACGAACGCACGAGGTCCCGTTGATGCATCGTTCTTTCTCCAGCCGGTACTGCACCGCTCGCAGGCGATGAAGACCAACCACTTCTTCCGGCTGCTGGCCCGCCTCCGCGTGGGCCACAAGTTGCTGCTGATCTATCTGTTGGACTTGAGCGCCGTCATCTATATCAGCGGCATTTTGATCCACGAAAAGTATCTCGCGATTGATTTCTCCAACAGGGAGATCGTCGGCAACGCGTATGTGCGAGTCGTGACGAGCGCGCTGATCGATGTCGCGCTGACGGGCGCTGGTCAGCGCTTGCCCCCCGCCGCATGGCGCGCGACGATCGATCAACTCGCCGCCGCAGATGCGCAATACGGCGAGCCGCTGCAAAGCGCCGCGCTCAACCGCACCTTGCGCGATGCGTTGCAAGCGCTGTCGCTCGACAGGCGACCGGACGCCCCGACGAGCCACGCAGCGCTCGACGCATGCCGCGAACTGATCACGCGTATCGGCAATCAATCGAATCTGATCCTGGATCCCGACCTGGACAGCTACTACACGATGTCACAGTCGATCCTGCGCTATCCCCCGCTGATCGATGCAGTCAACGGCATCGGACGCCACCTGCATGAAGGACGCACCGCGCGCTCGCGTGAAGAGGTTCGCACGCGTTACCTCGTGCTCGAAGGCCAGCTCGACGCCGCAATGCAGGGCCTGCGTTCCGACTTCGCGGAAGCGGCCGCGGCCAATCACGCGCTCGACGCATCGCTCGGGCCGTCGATCTCGCGCATGCGCGCGGCGGTCGATGCCTTTCGTCATGCGGCGCGCGTGGTCGTGGACGGCGACAGTGCCCCAGACGCCGTGACGCTCTCTCTTATCGATACCGCGCAGCAATCGGTCATCGCAAATGCAAGCACGAGCTGGCGCATAACAGGAGCGAACCTCGATCGACTGCTGCGCGCCCGCGTGGAAGGACTGTACTCGAAGATGTGGTTGCATCTGGGCACTGCGCTCTCCTTGCTGTGCGGCATTCTCGCAATGGTGTACTTTGTTGCCCAGCAAATCTCCTCGCCGCTACGCAAGCTGGCGCGTGTGATGGACACTGTGCGGCGCACGGGCGACCACTCGCTGCGCGCTACCTGGCACAGTCAGGACGAGATCGGCCAACTCGTACGCGGCTTCAATGACATGCTCGCGCAGCTCGACCACGAACGCGATGTTCAGAAGGAACTCGCAGCATCGACACGCGCATCTGCCGCGCAATATGCGCTGGTAGAAGCGACGCCCGTGCCGATGGTGGTCACTGCGATTCCCGGCCATGAAGTGCTGCACGCAAACAAGCCTGGCCTTTTCTGGCTCAACGGCTGCGCCACGGACCCCTGGGCTTTCGGGCTCGATTCATCGACACGCGCGCGATTCTTCCAGCAATTGTCCGACCGTGAGGCCATTAATGAATTCGAGGTTCACTGGAAGGCCACCGCGCAGCCGACGTGGGCGATGCTGTCCGCGCGCCGCCTCGATTTTCAGGGGCGCGATGCCATTCTGACCGCCTTCACGCCGATCAACCAGATCAAGCTCATGGAGCAGCGCCTGGAATTGTGGGGCCGCGTGTTCGAGGCGTCCTCGGAAGCGATCGTCATTCTCGACGCTAACGCGCGTCTCGTCACGGCCAATCCGTCCTTCTATCGCGCGACTGGGTATCGTAACGACGATGTCGTCGGCAAGCCGCCGGCGTTCATCGGCCCACAGGAAGACGGGGACGAACGCGCGATGATCGCGCGAATCGTGGATCGCTGCGAACACAGCGGGACCTGGAACGGTGAAGCGCAAGTGCGGCGCCGTCAGGGCAGCAACTATCCCGCGTGGCTCATGGTGAGCACTGTGCGCGACAAAAAGAGCAGCGTGTCGCATTACATCTGCACGCTCATCGACATCACGGACCGCAAGAAGAGCGAAGCGCGCATCCAGTTTCTCGCGGAACACGACGTGCTCACCGAATTGCCTAACCGGGCACTCTTCGGCGCGCGGCTGAAGGCGGCCATCGCTCAAGCGCAGCGCGCCCAGCAACGCGCCGCGGTGTTGTTCATCGATCTCGACCGCTTCAAGAATATCAACGACTCCTTGGGGCACCATGTCGGCGACGGGCTGCTGCGTTCCGTCTCGCGGCGGCTCCTGCAGGGCGTGGGCGCCAACGACACGGTGAGCCGTCTCGGTGGCGACGAATTCACGGTCATTCTCACAGGCGTGAGCAACGCGAGTGACGTGATGCACATCATCGAGCGAAGGCTTGTCACGCTGCTGCGCGAGCCGCATGAGGTCAGCGGCAAGACGCTGCAGGTATCGTGCAGCGTGGGCGTGGCGCTTTATCCCGACGACGGCGTGGACATCGACACGCTCATGCAAAACGCCGATGCCGCGATGTATCAGGCCAAAGCGGAAGGCCGGAATCTCGTGAAGTTTTTCTCGGCGGATATGGCGGAGAACGCACGCTACCGGCTTTCGCTCGATGCAAGCCTGCGCACCGCGACCGAGCGCGGGGAATTGCGTCTGGTGTGGCAGCCGTGTCTGGACGCGCGGACCGGCGCGCTCGCGAGCGTCGAAGGACTCCTGCGATGGCATAGCCCGCTGCTCGGCAACGTGATGCCGTCGCAGTTCATCTCGGTCGCCGAAGAAACCAAGGTCATCATTCCAATCGGTGCGTGGGTGATCGAAGAAGCGTGCCGGCAGCTCGCTGAGTGGCGCGACAGTGCCGGGCTTGCGATCAGTGCATCGGTGAATGTGTCGGCGATTCAGCTGCGCCATCCCGAACTCGTCGGCGTGCTCGAGCGCAGCCTCACGAAGCACGGCGTGCCGCCGCATTGCCTCGAACTCGAAATCACCGAGACCGTGTTGATGGATAGCGCGGAAAGCTACGTGGAGGCGATCGATGCGATTCGCTCGCTCGGCGTGAAACTTTCGCTCGACGACTTCGGCACCGGCTATTCCAGCCTCAGCTATCTGAACCGCTTCGCGCTGGACCGACTGAAGATCGATCGCGCGTTCGTGCACGACATGCTGGATGCGCCCGCCGACCTCGCGATCGTGAAGGCGATCATCGATCTCGGGCACGAACTGAAGCTGCGCGTGGTCGCGGAGGGCGTCGAGAGCGCGCACCAGGCGGATACATTGCGCGGTATCGGATGCGATGAACTGCAGGGCTTTCTGTTATCGAAACCCATGCCGGGCGACGCGTTGCCCGCGTGGTCGGAGGCGCTCACGGCGCGCGAGGAGGCGTGAAGAGACGCGGGTCCCCTCGCGGTGCCGCCGGGACCGGGCGTGGTGCCAGTCTCGGCCGGCTGCGTGCGCTTGCTTACGAGTTGCGCATAGGCCTCCGACGCCGCCGAGTCGTTGCTGGATTCTTCTCAAGTTGATATTTCAGGAGCTTGACCGTGGCCGAGACGGCGGCAATGTTCCAGCTTGATGACGAGTTAGTTGGCGATAAGGAATGCATAATATCGTCGCAACGAATGCAGCAGGCGCCCCTTCCATGTCGTCCCCACATCTTTTGGATCGCGAACATCGAGCGGTTACGCCGCGCGTGCCGGCTTGGCGGGCGTGAGCGCGGGCCGTTGCGGAGTTTTTCGATGAAGCTATCGAACTTACTCACGCAGGCTCCAGTTCTAGTGTCAATTGACGATAACACCAATACATACTCATCGCCGCTCACCTGTTATCGACTCCGCCATGAAACTTAGCCTGAAGATCCCTCTCGCGTTTGCACTCGCGCTCGTGCTAATGTTCGCCGGTGCGCTGTACGGCATCTACGCCTTGAACCGCTCCATCGATACATATCGCACGGCGGTAGCCGACAACGTCGCGAACGAGCGGATGGTGTCCGAGACGCTCGTCACCTTCAAGGTGCAAGTTCAGGAGTGGAAGGACACGCTGCTGCGCGGCAAGGACCCGGCGAAGCTCGACAAATACTGGGCCGCTTTCCAGGCGCGCGAAAGCGCGGTCAACCAACTCGCGGACCAGCTGAAAACGCGTCTTCCGCCGGGCGAAAGCCGCACACTTGTTGAGCGTTTCTCCTCGGCTCATCACGCGATGGGCGAGGGCTATCGCCGAGGCTTCGAGGCGTTCAGAGCCGCGGGCTTCGAAGTTTCGGCGGGCGATGCCGCCGTCGCCGGCGTCGATCGCGAACCGGCCGCGCTGCTCGAAGAGGCCGCGAAGAAGATCGCCGCCGACAGCGCCGATGTCTCCGCGCAGGCCGACCGCGCGGCGCATGACGCCTCGGTGACGAGCATCGGCTTGATGCTCGCCGTGTTGACGCTCGCGCTCGCTGGCGGCTTTCTCTTTAGCCGAACCGTGTCGCGCCCGCTCGCCCGCGCGCTCGGATGCGCACAGGCGGTCGCGGAGGGAGACCTTTCGCTCGACTTCGACGCCCACGGCAAGGACGAAATCGCCGAACTGCTCGGCGCGCTCAAGCACATGCAGACGAGCCTCGCGAATGTCGTCAGCAAGGTGCGCCGCAATGCGGAAGGCGTGGCCACCGCTAGCGCCGAAATCGCATCGGGCAATCTCGATTTGTCCTCGCGCACGGAGGAGCAGGCCGCCTCGCTGCAACAGACGGCGGCCAGCATGGAGGAACTCACCACGACCGTCGGCCAGAACGCGAGTCACGCGGTCGCGGCGTCGTCGCTTGCAGAGGACGCACGGCAGACCGCCACGCGGGGCGGCGAGATGATGAAGCAGGTCATCGCGACCATGGACGGCATCGCGGAAAGCTCGGGCAAGGTGAGCGAGATCATCGCCGTCATCGATGCAATCGCGTTCCAGACCAACATTCTCGCGCTCAACGCCGCGGTCGAAGCGGCGCGTGCCGGCGAGCACGGGCGCGGCTTCGCGGTCGTGGCGTCCGAGGTGCGCTCTCTCGCGCAGCGCAGCGCGTCGGCGGCGAAGGAGATCAAGGCGCTGATAGAACAGTCGACCGGACGCGTCGACGCAGGCTCCAAGCTGGTGTTCGACACCGGCAGCATCATCGCGGGCATCGTCGAATCGGTGCAGCGCGTGACCGGCGTCGTCAGCGAGATTACTGCGGCATCGGAAGAGCAGCGCACCGGCATCGAGCAAGTCAACGTGGCGGTCACGCAAATGGACGAAGTCACGCAGCAGAATGCCGCGCTCGTCGAACAGGCCTCGGCTGCTGCACACGCGCTCGCCGAGCAGGCGAGTTCGCTGCGGGATGCGGTCGCGGTGTTCAAGTTGCGTGGCGATGGCCATTCCGCGATCAATGATGCGACGCCGATGCCCGCGTGATCTCAGCGACGCGCACTACTTGACGCAATATCGCGCCTCACAGTGAAGAGCGTGCGCGCGTCGTCTCGCCGTCGGCAAGCGACGTGAGGACGGCCTGACGCTCGGGTAAGTTGAGAGCGAGGCTCGGGAGGTCCAACAGCAACAGGCGCGATCGGGCGTCGACGGTCGTCTGCACATCCTTCAGCACACTACCTGTCCATGTGAGTGGAATCGCCGTCGCCCGTCTCATGACTGCTTCTGAGCTGGTCCTTCCGGAGGTCGCGTCCTCTCCAGCGCGGACGACCTGCACGGGAAATCGCGCAGACGCTTCATCGTACGCGGGCAGGTGACTGTCCCCTGCGCTTCGAGCTTTCAGAACAGAATCGCCTCACCCGGGTCACCCTCCGGGTGATTCGACCGCCAACCCCTCCTCCGCCATGCGGGCCTCGGCGCGTCGCGAGCGATAACGCGCCAGTGCAAGAATGCTCGCGGCCGCGATAACGAGCGGCGCAGCGACGGCGCCGAAAATGACCTTCGGTCCCCAGTGCGCGGCCAGCATCGCGCCGCCGATCATCGACCCGACGATCGAGCCTATGCGGCCCATGCCGAGTGTCCAGGCCACGCCGGTCGCGCGTGCCGCCGTGCCGTAGTAGCCTGCCGAGAGAATGTTCGTGCCCGTCATCGTGCCGCCCGTGCCCACGCCGGTGACGAAAAGCGCCAGCAATGCCAGAGCCGGCATGCTGGCCAGATGACCGAACGATGCGAGGCTGATCGCGGCGCCGAGAAAGGCGCCGCACAGCACATATTGCGGATTCATGCGGTCCATCAGCAGGCCTAGCAGGATCGCCCCGAGGCTATTGCCGGTGAGATAGAGCGCCGTCATCAGCGACGCGTTATGGAACGAGACTCCGCTCTGCTGAATGAGCGTCGGCAGCCAGTTGCCGAGGAAGTAAATGACGAAGAGCGCCATGAAAGCCGTCGTCCAGAGCCATAGCGTGCCGCCGCCCACGCCCGGCCGCAGCAACTCGCGGATAGGCTGGCCCTGCACGCGGTTCTCTCCGAGCGTGATGGTCAACTGATCGAAAGCGACTTCGGGCGCGATGCTCCGCAGGATCTCGCGCGCCTGCGCTTGCTTGCCGCCCCGTGCGACGAGGTAGCGCGCCGATTCGGGCAGCCAGCGCGCCAGCACGGCGATGACGAGAAGCGGCAGAACGCCGCCCAGGACGAGCATGGATTGCCAGCCGAATGCCGCGATCATGTGCGACGCGACGAGCCCTCCGAGCGCGCCGCCGACCGCTATCCCGCATCCGATGGGCGCGACGAGTGTCGAGCGCAGGCGGTCGGGGCAATATTCCGCCGCGAGCGTGTACGCGTTCGGCATGGCGCCGCCCAAGCCGAGACCGGTCAGGAAGCGCAATGCGATCAGCATGCCGATGGAATTCGCCCACGCCGAGGCGAGGCTGAAGAGCGCGAACACCGCGATCGATGCGATGAGCGTCGGTTTGCGTCCGAAGCGGTCCGCGACGGGGCCGAAGACGAACGATCCGAGCGTCAGCCCGAAGAGCCCAGCACCGAACATCGGGGCGAGCTGCGCGGGCGTGGCGCCGAAATGCGCCTTCAGCGCCGGCGCGATATAGCCGACCACGACGGTGTCGTAGCCGTCGAGCACGAGAATCAGAAAGCAGAGCACGAACGTGACAATCTGGAACCGCGATAATCCGCGCTGATTGATGAGGTCCTGCAGAACGACGCTGCGCGTGTCGTCGTCTGGGTGCGGTGCATGCATCATGTCTCCCGTGCCCGCTTGGGCTCGTTGTAGTTAGCACTGCTGCAAGATTCGCGATGCGTTAGCGGGCATCGCACCCGATGCTCTCGCCCATGCCGCACGCCCGGGCGCTGTCCGTTTCGCGAATCGTGCTTCCTCGCTCATGCATCCAGCCCCACGGCGCACCGAGCGAGGCGGAAAGCAACGACAGGCAACGAGAAGCCTCAAATCTTGAACGTTTCGAGCGTAGCAGGATGGAACAATTCTTCCGGCTCCAGCAGCCGGCTCGACAAGCCTTCTTCGTGATGGCGCTTCAGAAACCGCGACAGCACGTGCCGGTTCGGCTCGAAGCCGTACGGCCAGAAGTCGTGTCCCATCAGCCGGCGCGCATTGCGCAATTGCTCCTCGACGAAAGGCAGCGTGACCTTGGTCGCGGACGTATCGCTCAACTTCGCGAGCGCGATTGCCTTGCTCTTCTCGAAGGCCTTCGCCACCGCGCCGGGCAGCCACGGGTGCTGCTCGGCCAGCGTGCGCCGCACGCCCAGCAGATGCATGATCGGAAAGAGCTTCGTGCGCGAATACCAGTCGGCGGCGGCTTTTTGGGGATCGTCGAAGAGATACTTCACGTTCGGATGACCGTTCGTGAAGCACGACGGCGCGCGAGGCCCGATGAGCGCATCGATTTCGCCGGCCGCGAGCATGCCGGAGATCGTCTGGTTCTCGGGCGCGTTTTCGAGGCGCACGTCGTCGGGCAGCTTGAGACTGATCTTCTCCAGACGGCCTGCTTCCTCATACCCGCCACGAACCCAGGTGACGTCCGACGGCTTCAGTCCGTGATCTTCCTCGAGGAACAAGCGCGCCCAGACGTTGGCGGTCAGTTGATATTCGGGCACGCCGATGCGCTTGCCCTTCAGGTCGGCCGGCGTCTCGATGCCGCGGTCGTTGCGCACGTAGATCGACGTGTGACGGAACGCGCGCGACGGAAAGATCGGCACGCCGATATACGGACTCGTGCCCGCCGCGGTCTTTACGCTGTAGCTGGAGAGCGACAGTTCGCAGATGTCGTAGTCGGCATGGCGGAAGGCGCGGAAGAAAATCTCTTCCGGGTCTTGCAGCATGAAGACAGGTTCGACGCCGTCGATCTGCACTTCGCCGTCGACCAGCGGCCGCATGCGATCGTAGTTGCCCACTGCAATAGAGAGGTTCAGCTTCGCCATAATCAACGTTTCCCGGTATTGGTTGTTTCACCGCTAATGAGCACATCGCGCGATTCGGCGCTCGATCGAAGCATCGCGAGACAAATCTCCAGCGTCCCGCGCGCCCACTCGCCGTCGTGCAGCGGCGCGATGCCGCCGTGCGCGGCGCCGATCAATTCGTCGATGACCTCCGCGCGCGGCACGCTCGGCGCCTCGAGTTCGATGCGCTCGCGCCGTTCGTCCCCGTACATCACTATTTCATGCGGCAAGGGCCGCAAATCGCCGCGTTCACACGACACGATGATCGGGCCGAAGTGCTGATGCCGGCGCGCATCGGGCGCTCCGGAGACGGGCGTATAGGCGTTTCCGCCGTAAGTTCCCGCTGCCTTCAGACGCGCTTCTTCATCGGGTGACGTCACCTGCGCGAGTTTGCGGCGCGCGACGCCGTATTCATCGGCATTGCGCTGCTGTCCCATCTCGCCGATCCATCCGGTCCACTCGTCGGAGTCGAAATGCGCGTAGCCGTTATAGGACAGCGTGGCGAAAGCGCCGCTTTCGAACCACAGCGTCGCGGTGTATGCGCCTTCGGTGGGACGCGCCGCATCCCAGTTGCCGACGGCCGCGCGGATGCGCGTCGCACGGCTTCCCGCAAGCATTCGCACGATATCGACCTGATGCGCCGCCTGACTGAATACCGCGCCGCCGCCCTCTTCCGTCTTCAGTTCCTCTGGACGACGCGGCCGGTACAGGTAGTCGGTGTAATTGAGCGCGTGGATCATGCGCACCGCGCCGAACGCGCCCGATGCAATCAGCTCACGCGTGCGCAGATACGGCGTATCGAAGCTGTGACAATGTCCGACGATCAGATGCACCCCGGCCGTGCGGCATGCAGCGATCATGTCGTCGCATTCGGCGAGCGACAGCGCCATCGGCTTTTCGACGAGCACGTGCTTGCCGTGCGCCGCCGCGATCCGCGTATGCGCTGCATGAAACTGATGCGGGCTCGCGATATAGATGGCGGCGATGTCGGGCCGACGGGCGAGCGCGTCGATGTCGTCGAAGGCCGGCGCGTCGAAATCGGCCTCGAACTGCGCACGCGCCGTTTCGCGCGGATCACAGGCGGCAACCAGCTGCACGCGCGCGTCCGCGAGAAAGGTCGGCAGCATCAGCGAGAAGGCACGGCCGAGGCCCGCTATGCCGAGGCGAATCTTCTCCATCAGACCTGAACCTGATAGTTCGATTCGAGTTCAGGCGAGGCCTTCTCAGCCGTCTCGACCCACACGGGTCGCGCGGGGTACTGCTTCCAGTCGGTGTCTTTCGGCACCATCGCCTGGAACGAGCACACGCTGCGCGGGATCGCCTTGTCGCCCGTGCCGATGGCCGCTTCGCCCGCCTGAAACGCCTTCAACGCATCGAGCATGCGGCGGCGGAATTCGACCACGGCGACATCGCTTGCGCCAAGGCGCTCTTCGGTGCGGTCCGCGATCGGGCGCATGGTGAGCCACATCGCGATGTCCTGATTCGGGAAGCCCTTGATGCCGGTGAAGTTGCCCGCCTTCATCGCTTCACGATCCTGCCAGAAGCGGTTGTCGTGATTGCGTAGCGGCCGGTAGTACGCATCGAGATCGATGCCGACCTGTTGGCCAAGGAATTTGCGCCACGTCTCGGTCTCGGGCGTCTTGTCCGGATGGCCCCACGCCATGAAATAGAACGCGGTGCTGGTGTCGTCGCACGGCACGTTGATGTTCGCGACGTTGTACAAATTGTTCGGCGGAATCAGCGCGGTGGCCGGCGCGACGAACACCGTCGAGCGCACGTAATCGTGCGTGGCGGCGTTCTGGATCGGCCGTCGCAATGCGGCGTACCGGAAGCCGTATTCGGTGCGATGCACCTGCAAGCGCGGGGCCTTGTCGGTCGACGGACGCAGCCAGTTCTTCGAGGTCGCCTCCGCGCCGCCGACGCGCGCCGGCACGAAGTCCGACGAATGCAGGCTGGAGCTGTGCGCGGAGTCGATTGCGCCTTCGAGAATCTGCGCCCAGTTGCACGGCAGAATCGCCTTCGCGATGCTCACGCGCGTGTCTTCGGTCGGCGCCCACGCGGGCGGCACGAACTCGGGAATCGCGTCCTGCGGCCCCATGTAGGCCCACACGAAGCCGCCCCATTCCTTCGTTTCGTATGCCTTATGCTTGACCTTTTTCGTCATGTCGCTGCATGAAGGCTCGGACACCATCTCGATCACGTTGCCCTTCACGTCCATCTTCCAGCCGTGATAGAGACAACGCAGGCCGCAATCCTCGTTGCGCCCGTACACGAGCGAGACCCGCCGATGCGGACAGTACTCGTCCATCACGCCGACATTGCCGTCGGTATCGCGGAACACCACGAGGTCTTCGCCGAACACGCGAGCCTTGACCGGTGCGCCGTCCGGCTCGCTGACTTCCTCGATGAGGCATACGGGCGTCCAATGACGGCGCATCAGCTGCCCCATCGGCGCATCGCCTTCTACGCGGCACAGCAATTCGTTTTCTTCGTGCGTGAGCATTTACGCTTCTCCGGAATTCTCAAAGATCGAGTACAAGTTCTTGGCTCTTCGCACGCGACACGCAGATCATGATGTGATCGCGCTTTTCGTCGTCGCCGAGCACCATGTCGCGGTGGTCCGCCTCGCCAGCGCACAGCGTCGTGCGGCACGACCCGCACGTGCCGCTCTCGCAGGAACTCGGCGCCCGAATGCCGTTGTCGCGCAGAATTTCGAGGATCGAGCGGTCCTTCGGGATCTCGAAAGAGCGGCCCGTCCGTTCCAGCCTGATGTTGAACGGCGTGTTCTCCGCCGCGCGCGACTGGTCCACGCCGAAGCTCTCGAAGTGCACGGTGCCGGTGGGCCAGTGACCGGTCATGTCGCGCACGCTGTCCATCAGCGCGCGCGGACCGCAACAGTAAATGTGCGCGCCGCTGCCGGGCTTTTCGAAGACCGGCCAGAAATCGAAAGCGTTGGCGAGGTCGCCGTGATCGTGGTGAATCACCACGTGCGGTTTCCACTCGGCGCTTGTGAGTTCATCGAGAAAAGCCGTCGTCTCCGGGCTGCGCGACACGTAATAGAGCTTGAAACGCGGACCAGACGTCGCCTTCAGATGCCGCATCATCGACAGGATCGGCGTAATGCCGATGCCGCCTGCGACGAACACGAAGCTGCGCGCCCGCTCGCTCAATCCGAACTCGTTGTGCGGCTCCGAAACGTCGATCCGGTCGCCTTCCGCAACGTCGTCGGCCATGCTGACCGAGCCGCCACGGCCGGCCGCATCGCGCTTCACGGCGATCACGTAGCGGTCCGTCTCGGCCGGGTCGTTGCAGAGCGAATAGTTCCGGTTCGCGCCGCTCGGCACGCGCACCGTGAGATGCGCGCCCGCCGCGAAAGCCGGCAACGCCCGCCCGGCTTCATCGCGCAATTCGAAACGGAAGATGCCTTCCGCCACCTGGTCCTTCTTCGTCACCACGACTGTCCTGAACGACAACTCGTTGCTCGCCGAGTCCTTCATTGCTCCGTTCCCCCGCTTGTTCCGGGCCCATCGACGCTGTCCGTCCGCGCCGATCTCCATGTCTATTATGTTAGATATCTAATCATTACGGCACAAGCGGGTTTTCCCTCAAACGGCGTTAAGTGGCGCAAAAGAAAAACGGCGCCTTCATGTTGAAGACGCCGCCCGTGCTGCGAGATCCGGTGCTCAGGAATGCTTTTCCGCGTGCTCCCGCAGCGTGTTGGCGGGCACGCCGATCAGCACCGCGAGCCCGCCGATCAAGACGATCGCCGCGATCGACGCCAGCCCGATGGCGAGACTGCCCGTCACCGTCTTGATCCAGCCAAGCGCGATAGGGCCGCAGAACGCGCCGACCTGCCCGAGACAACTGATTGCGCCGATGCCTGCGGCGGCGGCGTCATCGGACAGATAGGCAGGCGGAATCGACCAGATGATGGCCGCCGCGCCGAAGTAGGAAATCGAGATCATGCCCAGACAGACAATGGCCGCCGTGGTATTGCCCGACACGAGCGGCAGCAGAAAGCCGCCGAGTGCGCCAATTGCCGTGCACAGAAAGAAGTGCCAGCGCCGCTCGAGCGTCACGTCCGAACTGCGCGCCACCGCGAACATGCCGAGCGCGCCGATGATGTACGGCAGCGCCGACAGCAGTCCCACGTTCAGCACGTTCGAGACGCCCGCCTGGCGAATGATGGTCGGCGTCCAGTAATTGAGGATCGTGCCGCACAAAGGCACCGTGCCCCACCCCGCCGCGAGGATATACACGCGCGGGTCCTTCAGCGCCGCCAGCAGTTGATGCCGCGAGTGTTTCGCGGGCTTCTTCTCGGCGCGGTCGGCGGCGAGCGCATCGAGAATGATCTTCTTCTGCTCGTCGTCGAGCCAGCGCGCATCTTGCGGCCGGTCCACGAGATAAAAGTATGCGACGACGCCCATCAAGAGCGCGGGCAGGCCCTCGAGGAAAAAGAGCCACTGCCAGTTCTTGTAGCCGAGCACATCCACGAAGTTATGCAGGATCCAGCCCGACAACGGTCCGCCGATGATGCCCGCCGCCGCGATCGCCAGCAGAAAGCGCGACGTGATGCGCGCGCGCCGCGCGCCCGGATACCAGTAGGTCAGATACAGGATGATGCCGGGCCAGAAACCCGCCTCGGCCGCGCCGAGCAGAATCCGTGCGATGTAGAACTGCGCCGGCGTGGTCATGAAGGCCATCGCGGTGGAGATGCCGCCCCACAGCACCATGATGCGCGAGATCGTCAGGCGTGCGCCGATCTTCTTGAGCCACAGCGTGCTTGGCACTTCGAGCAGGATATAGCCGATGAAAAAGAGGCTGACGCCGAGGCCATACGCGGCATCGGACAGGCCGAGGTCCTGCTTCAGATGCAATTGCGCGAAGCTGACGTTCACGCGGTCGAGATAATTCAGCACCCAGCACACGAAAATGAACGACATCAACCGCCAGGTGACCTTCTGATACGTGGCCTCGACGCGCGCGGTTGTGGCGTCCGATTCCGGCATGAATTGCGTGACTGTGGATTTGGCCACCAAACGTCTCCGTTGCCCTGCTTATGAGGACGATGCGCCGGCACGCGCGGGCTTCGCGCGACTGCCCTGCACCTTCGTTTTATTCGAGATCTAATGATTATGGTAAGGAGAGCGTCCGCGCCGAACAAGCTCGGGTTTGCACCGACATGTCCTGCGCACGGGTCAGACAGTCACGCACGAGACCCACCGGCTATCATGTAGAAGAAACCCGCTTACGGATGAAGAACATCGTCATGACACGAAAGAAAACTGTGGAAGGCGCGCCGCGCGAGACTGCCGAAATGCTTTGCCACTGGCACGAATCGGTGCCGAACGACCGTCTCGCGCACCTCGTGAAGGACGCGACACGCTCGATGGTCCGCGCCTTGCAGATGCGGCTCGCGGCGCACTCGGTGTCGTTCGGACACTGGACGTTCCTGCGCATCCTCTGGGAAAGCGACGGCCTCACGCAGCGCGAACTCAGCGACCAGGCAGGCGTCATGGCTCCCACCACGTTCGCCGCCGTGACGGCGATGGAAAAGCTCGGACTCGTCGAGCGCCAGCAGCGCCCCGAGAACAAGAAGAACACGCACGTCTATCTCACGGCCGAGGGCCGTGCTCTGAAGGACAAACTCGTACCGCTCGCCGAGGAAGTCAACGAAATCAGCGTGACCGGACTGAGTGACCGGGATATCAAGGTCGCGCGCAAGGTGCTTCTCACCATCATCGAAAACCTGGCGGAAGACGAGTCGGAATCGACGGATCCGCGGCGGCGAGTGTTGTCGACCCGCGAGATCGGCAAGCTGATCGCCGAACGTGGCGAGAGTCTGGAGGATGCTTGAGGCCTGATTCGACGGCAATGGCGAGGCGTCCGGTACGCTGGGCTTGTGAATCGAGCCCGCCCCTTCGCGGCCCATGATCAGGGTAAACATCCGCCGACAAATGGTTGGTGTACGGAGTATATTTCGGTCAACGAGACGCTCCTGAAGGGGAAGACATATGCAGTTTCATCTTGACGGCTTCCGCACAGGCGACCCGACGATCGAACCCGCCGCCGTCGCGCACACCGCTGACATGCCCGAGGCCGTCGATGTGCTGATTGTCGGCAGCGGCCCGGCAGGTCTTGTGCTCGCGGCTCAACTGTCGCAGTTCCCGGCAATCAGTACGCGTATCGTCGAACGACGTTCCGGGCCGCTTCTCATGGGTCAGGCCGACGGCGTCGCGTGCCGCACCGTCGAGATGTTCGATGCGTTCGGCCTGAGCGACCGCTTGTTGCGCGAAGCCTATTGGGTCAACGAGACCGTCTTCTGGCGGCCCGATCCCGACAAGCGCGGCGCGATCAAGCGTACCGGACGCGTTCAGGACACCGAAACAGGTCTGTCGGAATTCCCGCACGTCATCGTCAATCAGGCGCGAGTGCAGGACTATCTTATGGATGTCATGCGCCGCTCTCCGCGGCGGCTGGAGCCCGACTATGATCTCGAACTCGTGAGCGTCGAGCGCGACGAGCGTGACAGCGAAGGCGAGCATCCGGTGCGCGTCACGTTGCGACGCACCGACGCATCGCGCCTCGACGAGCTCGTCACCGTGCGCGCGCGCTATGTCGTGGGCTGCGACGGCGCCCGCAGCCGCGTGCGCGCCGCCATCGGCCAGACGCTGCGCGGCGACGCGGCCAATCATGCGTGGGGCGTCATGGACGCGCTCGCGGTCACGGATTTTCCGGACATCCGGCTAAAGGCGGCCATCCAGTCCGCAAGCGAAGGCAATCTGCTCATCATTCCGCGCGAAGGCGGCTATCTCGTTCGCTACTACGTCGATCTCGGCGAGGTCACGCCGGGCAACCGCGATGCCATCAAGCAGATGACCGTCGATCGGATCATCGCGACGGCGCAGCGCATCCTGCATCCGTATTCGCTGGACGTGAAGGAGGTCGCGTGGTTTTCCGTGTACGAGGTCGGCCAGCGTCTGACAGACCGGTTCGACGATGCCCTGGCCGCCGACGGCACGCCGCGCGAACCGCGCGTCTTTATCGCGGGGGACGCGTGCCACACGCATAGCGCGAAAGCCGGTCAGGGCATGAACGTTTCGATGCAGGACGGGTTCAATCTCGGCTGGAAGCTTGGCGCGGTGCTGAACGGACTCAGCGATGCGAGTCTCCTGCGCACGTATTCCGACGAGCGCCAGCCCGTTGCGCAGGAACTCATCGACTTCGACAAGGAGTGGTCGGCGATGATGGCCGCGCCGCCCAAGGACCCGAGCCGGCCTGAAGCCGGTGGCGTCGATCCGGCCGAACTACAGGCGTACTTCGTGCGGGCCGGTCGCTATACGGCAGGCGTCGCGACCCGCTACCGGCCGGCCATGCTGACGGGCGAGCCGATTCATCAGGCGCTCGCGAGCGGCTTCGCGATCGGCATGCGCTTTCACTCGTCGGCCGTGCTTCGTGCAGCGGATGCGAAGCCGGTCCAGCTCGGGCACGCCGCGCGCGCCGACGGCTGCTGGCGTCTGTACGCCTTCGCCGACGCACAGGAAACCGCGCTTCATGCGCTGTGTGAACACCTTGCGACGTCGCCGGAATCCGTTCTGCGACTCGTGACGCCGGAAGGCGCCGATCCCGACAGCGTGCTCGACCTGCGCGCGGTGCTGCAGCGCGACCATCGTGACGTGCGACTCGAAGACATGCCGCGATTGCTGCTGCCGAAGAAGGGCCGCTACGGACTCGTCGACTACGAGAAGATATTCACCCGCGACGCCGTGACTGATATCTTCCATGAGCGCGGAATCGACCGCAATCGCGGCGCGCTCGTCGTGGTTCGTCCGGATCAGTTCGTCGCGCACGTCCTGCCACTGGACGCATACGCGGAACTGTCACGCTTCTTCCGGCCGATCTTTCCGCGTGCCTTCGCTTAGTCTTTCACTTGCTCCTGACGTAGCCAAATTGCCGACTAAACCTAGCGACCGCGATACGCTGTCGAAATATACGGGCAGTCTCGTGCGCCGTGCCCAGCAACGCCATGTCGCTGTGTGGCTCGCCGAGGTTTCCGCTGAGATCACGAGCGTTCAGTACGCGGCGCTCGAAGTGCTGCACAGGACGCCGGGCGTCAATCAGCGGCAACTCGGCGATGAGCTCGACGTGGACCGTTCGACCATCGCCGATCTGGTCGCGCGCATGGTTCGCAATGGCCTTGTCGAGCGCTCGGACGATGCCGTGGACAAGCGCAGCTATGTTCTCTTCCTCACGCCGGCCGGAAAGAAGCAGCTTGCGACGCTGCGTCCGCGCGTCGAGGAAGTCGAGCGCATTCTCACAGCAAGGCTCACGCCGCGCGAATGCCTCGAACTCAGGCGGCTGCTGTCGGCGATTCTGCCGACGGATGAAACGTGACGCGGGCGCGCCGCCTGATTGATCGACTATCCCACGCTCCGATAGACGCAAAGCAGACAGAGTTGAGCTAGCGCTCACAAACTTCCAGCTCAGAATGCTCCCGGTTGCATCCTTATCCATAGAGGACTCAACCGCTGGCCGCAAGCCGCGCGGGCTCCCTGCCGGCGCAGGTTACCGCTTACACGCTGTCTTTCATTTCACGCAGATGCTTGTACACGGTCGCGCGTCCCATGCCGAGCACTTTGGCCACGTAGTTCGCCGAACTCTTGCCCTTGAACGCGCCCTGCGCGTGCAGCGCCTCGACAAGTTCACGCCGATGTTCGCGCGTGAGCGAATTGAGCGCGATCTGCCGCTCGCGCAGCCAGCCGTGCAGAAACGTGTTGATGCGCTCCTGCCAGTCGTCTTTGAATAGCTCGACCGGCTGCGCGACGACGCCCGCGCCGCGCAGGAAAAGATCGAGCGTCGAACGCATTTCCTCGAAAGCCGCGATGTTGAAGTTGATGCACATCACGCCGGCGGCGTTGCCTGCGTCGTCGAACAGCGCCGTGCTCACGCAGCGCATGCGGCGGCCATCCCAGTTCAGCTTCTCGTAGGGACCGACGAGCCGGTCGCGCGCGGTGTCATCGACATCCTCGAGCGCGGAGTCGTCGCCGATCTCGCGCTTCGACAGATTGTTCGACAGATACGCGACAGTCTGATCTGACAGATCGTGGATGACGACTTCCGCATAGGGAAAGAACAGCGTCGTGATGCTGTCCGCAATGTGCGCATAGCGCGCGAGGAGCGCCTCCCGCGCGATGGCACCGGGCTTCGGCGTCTTGCGTCGTGACATTGACTGGGATTGGGGCATGAGTTCAAAAACGTTGAAGGCCGATGATACTGCTTAATCCGCGGCGCGCGGCTTCGCGAGATGAACGTAGAGCGCGTGCGCGATCGCAATGTCTTCGAGGCCGAGGCCAATGGAGCGGAAGAACACGCTGCGCTCGAAAGAAGGCGCCGGGCACGCGCCGCGCACGAGATCCGCGAGATCGCCGCGAATCATAGTGGGCGACCAGCCGTGACACTCCTGCGCGATCACCATTTCGCCCGCGCTCGACGGCGTCGTCTGCCGATAGTCGCAGTAGACGTCGAGCGCATTCAGCGCGGCCGGATCGATCTCGTGCGCTCGAGCGACGTTCGTGCTGATCGAGGTGATGAGCGCGGGCTTGGTTAGCGCATCCAGGGAGAGCACCGGCGTACCCGACGACGTGCACAGCAGCACGACATCCGCATCGCGCACGCACTCGGCGACCGATGCCGCGACGTGCACGCGTGCGTCAAGCGCCCGCGCTTCGTCGGCGCGTTCGTGGTCGTTCACCAGGCGCGGCGAATGGATGCGGATCTCCGACCATGCGCGCAACGGTGCAACGTGCCGCAGATGCGCAAGCGCGACGCTCCCCGAGCCGATGATCGCGAGACGCTCGCTCGACTCGCGCGCGAGCCGCGAGACCGCGAGCGCCGTCGTGCCCGCCGTGCGCTCGGTGGTGAGGAGCGCGGCATCGCACCACATGAGCGGCGCGCCGGTGCGCATCGACATCAGCGCGGTCCAGGCGGTGACGATCGGCGCGCCGGGATGCACGATATACGGCGAGAGCTTTGCGCCGAAGACGCCGTGTTTCGCGAGCGCGCCGAGATAAGTGATGAAATCGCCAGCGCCGCCCGGAAAAGGCGTGAGCGTCTGCGGTGGCTGCACGGCACCGCCGCCGCCGAGCGCGTCGAACATGTCTTCGAGCGCCCCGTTGATGTTCAGCGACGGCAGCGCTCGCCGCACGTCGTCTTCGTGCACGATGAAAGGCGTCTTATCACGCGTGGTTTCGGACAGCGAATTCATGCGAAAGCCTCCGGTTCGCGCGGCCATGGTCTCGCCATACAGCCGCTGTGGGTTGAGTAGACATTTTTGTCTATTCTAGACTTTTATTCTGTTTTTCGACTATATTTCCCTTGGGCGCTCGGCGAAGCCCGGGCGGCGGACTACACACGAACTTGGGTGGCGACAATGAACTGGAAGATGATTTGCTTCGCGGGCGCGGCGGGTTTCGCGTTCACATTCGGCGTGGCGCACGCGGATTCGCAGACCTTGCGCTTCGGGGTCGAGGCGTCGTATCCCCCGTTCGAGAGCAAAACCCCGGCAGGCACGCTCGAAGGCTTCGACATCGACATCGGCAATGCCGTGTGCGAGCGGGTGAAAATGAAGTGCGTGTGGGTGGAGAACAGCTTCGACGGACTAATCCCCGCGCTGCAGGCCCGCAAGTTCGACGCGATCAATTCGGCGATGAACATCACGGCCAAGCGCAAACAGGCCATCGACTTCACGCCGCCCGTCTACGTGATGCCGATCCAGATGGTCGCGAAGCGCGGCTCGCATTTAGAGCCGACGCCCGCAGGCCTGAAGGACAAGCGGGTCGGCGTGCTGCAAGGCTCGACGCAGGAGGACTACGTGCGCAAGCACTGGGCGAGCGCAGGCGTGCAAGTCGTGACGTACCAGAGCCAGGACCAGATTTTCGCGGACCTCTCGGCCGGGCGGCTCGACGGCGCGGTGCAGGAAGTGCAGACCGCGATCGACGGCTTTCTCGCGAAGCCCGAGGGCAAGGCCTTCGATTTCGCGGGCGGCCCGCTGACCGATCCGTCCACGCTTGGCGAAGGCACGGGCATCGGCTTGCGCAAGGACGACGCCGCGTTGAAAGCGAAGGTCGTCGCCGCGCTCGATTCGCTGAAGAAGGACGGAACGCTCAGCCAGCTCTCGCAAAAGTACTTCAAACGCGACATCATCGCGAAATAACCACTTCAGCAGGTTCTGCAACATGGCTCATGACGTGATCGTGCTCGGCGCGGGTATCGTGGGAGTGAGCGTCGCGCTGCATCTGCAGCAGCGCGGATGGGAGGTGACGCTCGTCGACCGGCGCGCGCCCGGCGAAGCGACGAGCTTCGGCAATGCGGGGCTGATCGAGGCGTCGTCAGTGGTGCCTTATGCGTTTCCGCGAGACCTGCGCACCGTGTTCAAGTTCGCGATGAACCGTTCCACCGCCCTGCGCTACGACCTGCGTTCCCTGCCCGCCTATGGGCCGTGGCTCGCGCGCTACTGGTGGGAGTCGGCGCCGGCGCGTCTCGCCGCCGCCGCGCGCGACATGCTTCCGCTCATCCGCAACAGCGTAGCCGAGCATGAGAAGCTGATCGCGCGCGCAGGTCTCTCCGATCTCGTGCGGCCCACGGGCTGGCTCGAAGCCTATCGTTCGCGCGAGCAGTTCGAGCGCGAGGCGAGCGATGCCGAGCGCATCGCGAGCGAGCACGGCCTGGGCATGAAGGTGCTCGATGCGGCCGCGCTGCATCGGCTGGAGGGTTCGCTCGCAGACGGATACGCGGGCGCCATCCACTGGACCGACCCGCGCAGTGTCATCGACCCTGGCGCGCTGACGAAAGGATATGCGAGCCTGTTCGAGCGCCAGGGCGGACGCATCCTGAGCGGGGACGCCGCGACGCTTCAACGGTCGGGCAGCGGCTGGCGCGTGATGACGTCGAGCGGGCTTGTAGAGGCGCAGGCGGCCGTCATCGCGCTGGGCGTCTGGTCCGAGGATCTCGCGCGCAAGTTCGGCTACCGCATTCCGCTCGTGGCGAAGCGCGGCTATCACATGCACTACGCGAGCGACGGCCGCGCGGCCCTATCCCGGCCCGTCGTCGATATCGAAAACGGCTATGTGGTCGCGCCAATGCGGCGCGGGCTGAGACTCACGACCGGCGTCGAACTCGCGTCCCGCAATAGGCCGCCGAGTCCAGTGCAACTCGAACGAGCAGAGCGCGTTGCGCGTCCGATGTTCGGCCTCGGGGCGCGCATCGACGACGCGCCGTGGCTCGGGATGCGACCCTGCACGCCGGATATGCGGCCGGTGATCGGACCGGCGGACCGTCATCCCGGTCTCTGGTTTGCGTTCGGACATGCCCATCACGGACTGACGCTCGGGCCAGTGACGGGCAGGCTGCTGAGCGAGTTGATGGACGGAGAAGCGGGCTTCACCAGTCCACATCCCTACCGCGCGGGGAGGTTCTAGCACTGCGCAGCCGGTGATGTGGACTCGGGGGAACCGTTGGACTTGCTGAGAACACTCGGCCTTATCGGCCAGACGCGATCGGACGTGGCGTTGTCATAAGAAAAGCCGGCGGGCTTGCAACGCGTGACCGAAGCGCAATCGCGGGGTCTATGGATGGACGACCGTCATCCTGAACGGGCCGCCATTCGCCGCAGCATGAGCGATGGCTTCGTTCACATCGTCGAGCTTGAATGACGTCACGTCGAAGAGACCGAGATCGAGCAGACCGCCGCGAATGAGGCCGGTCATAAGCGTGACCGCTTCCGGCGGATACATCCATTTGCCCCGCACGGTGATGTCATTGCGCATGATCCAAGGATAAGGCAAGTCGAGGCCGTCGCCCCCGAGCATGCCGACGCCGCCCATCAACACAACACGTCCGTAGGGCCGCACGGCCATCACCGCCGCGCGCACCGTCCTCGTGGTCGCAGATGGCGGCAGCAGGTCCATGACGCAGTCGATAGGGGCTCCGGCAGCCGCACGCATCCGTTCGCGATCGTCGTCCTCGTTGCCGGTTAGCTCCACTGTACGGATGCGTTCCCCGAACCGCCTTTGCAGATCTGCGAGCACGCCTTTATTGCGGCCCGGCGCGACCACGCAGCGCACACCCATTGCGAGGGCAACGGCGACGCACGCACTGCCGAAGTTCCCAGTCGCGCCGCTCACAAGCAATGTCTCGCCAGCCTGCAAGTTTGACGCAAGAAGCCCGCCATACGGAACCAGCATGGTGTTGAGCGCGCACCACTTCGCGGCATCGTCGGGACCGATGTCACCGATGCGAATGGCGTTCTCAGTCGGCACGCGCATTTGTGCAGCAAACGGGCCGTGATGGAAATGTCGCGCGAGGCGCAGGCCCCCATCGCCGCGGGCACTCCAGCCCTGCAATGTAATGTCGGGTGTGAGCGCGTCGTCGCGTGAACGAACCGTCGGATCGCAGAATACCCAGTCGCCTGTTCTCAGATGCGTGGCGTCGGGCCCGAACGCGCGCACCCGACCGATAGCCCCGCAGCCTGGCACGATGGGTAATTCGATCGCGTAGCGGCGCTCGCCGCTGAATACTTCTCGCGCATACGACAGTACTGGTGCGGCAACGACGTCGACGATCACTTCGCCGGTGCCCAACGAAGGGTCTGCTATATCTTCGATCGCAAGCGGTTTGCCGAGCGTATTCAGAATCGCTGCTTTCATGTGAGTTTCCTCCGATGGGGGGGTCAGGAAAGGCCATTCTGGCAGGCGTAAAATCGGTAACAAGGCCTAGTACTATCCTGGGATTCCCGCGTACCTGCTTGCAGAGGAAGGAACGTCGTGACAAAAGTGAGCCGAAGCGAGTTTGGCGATTTCCTGCGCTCACGGCGCGAGAAGCTGAGTCCCGAGTCCGTCGGACTCAATAACGGCGGTCGGCGGCGTCGCACGCCCGGTTTGCGTCGCGAAGAGGTCGCGGAACTCGCGGGCATCGGCGTTGACTGGTATGTGCGGCTCGAGCAGGGCCGCACGGTGAGCCCGTCCGATACCACGCTCGACGCGCTGGCTCGCGCGTTACGGCTCGGCAAAGTCGAGGCGGCGCATCTGCGCGCACTGGCACGCAGCGGCGATCAGCAACCCTTCACTCGCGAGAGCGTGCCGGCACCCATCGCGAATCTGATCGCGACACTCGAGCTTCCCGCGTATGTCACAGGCAGGCGTTGGGATCTGCTAGCCTGGAATGCTGCGGCGGCCGATCTGCTCGGCTTCGACCGTCTCGCCGAAGCGGATCGCAACATTCTGGTGTTCATGTTCATCGAACCGGATTCGCGACGGCTATTCGGCGCGACCTGGACCAGCGAGGCGCGTCGCATGATCGCGTTGTTTCGCGCGACGCATGATCTCTATGCTGACGATCCGGCCTTTGTCGAACTGGTCGAAAGACTGCGCGCGCACAGCGCCGAGTTCGCGAAATGGTGGAACGCGCACGATGTTCGAGGGGGCGCGTCCGGGCAGAAGGTGCTGACCCATCCTGAGCGCGGCGCGCAACGCTACGACTACGCGAGCTTTCAGGCGAACGACGACCCTGCGTTGAAACTTGCGATCTATACGCCCGCGTGAAAGAACGCCTCACGCGCGTGAAGCCGGGTTCGAGTAGGCTAGACCCACCGGCGACAATGGGACGAATGCCCCGTGTGTGCTTCGCCGCTAGGCACTGGTCGAATATTAGTGGTCCGAAGCCGGGCGTCCGTTCTTGGCGCTTTACCGTCTGAGACACCACGGCCGCCTCGGCCAGCCAGTAAGCGTCGCTCTCGGACGGCAGTCGACTCATTGCCGCCCGTCGCGCCACCGAGCTGATAGCGGCGACTAGCAGGCGAAATCCGGCCATCGGCACTGCCCACCATAGGGAACGAGTCTGAAGTGCTATGACCGCTGTGCCCACGATGCACGTGTCGTCAACTCGCACCATCGTGCTTGGCGCGTGCGTTCGGCGCGTCTAATAGCGACGAACGCACGCGTTACCACCTGCGACCGCGCAACTACTATTTCCGACGACCCCGCCGGCACTATCGGCTACTTCCGCCGAACATTTACCAGTGTCGCGGGAACCAGCAAGACCAGCACGCCACCGATTACCAGACTGACAGAGAGCCCAAGCACACCAGCTCCCGCGGAGCCCGTGGCGGTTTTGATCACACCGATCAACGATGGGCTCACAACCCCCGAAATGCTGCCGACCGAGTTTGCAAGCGCGAGTCCTGCCGCGGCCGCCGCACCGCCAAGGAAAGCTGGCGGCAGAACCCAGAACTGCGAGATGGTCGTCATGACGCCCATCGTGCCGAGCGTCAGGGCCACCATAGCCAGCAAGGTCGAGTTCGCAAACCAGACGCTCAATGCGAGCCCAAACGCGCCGACGAGCCCAGGAACGATGAGGTGCCAACGACGTTCACCTGTCCTGTCAGATCTGCTACTGACGAAGACCATCGCCACTGCGCCGGCTGCATACGGAACAGATGTCAAAAGCCCGACATTGAACGGGTCAGACACGCCGCTGGACTTGATCAACGTCGGAAGCCAGAAGCTGACGCCGTACAACCCCATGGTATAGAAGAAGTAAATGGTGCTTACCAGCAGTACCTTGGGATTGAGCAAGCCATCGCGCACGGAGTGAAGCGCGGTCGATGAGGCTTCATCGGTGAGCGACTGCTCCAGGAAGTCCTTCTGCCCTTCGCTCAGCCACTTTGCATCGCGTACCTTGTCGTCCAGATAGAAAAACGCCGCCACACCCAGAAGCGCGGTAGGAATGCCTTCCAACAGAAACAACCACTGCCAGCCGGCGAACCCGTGAGACCCGTTGAACGCAGTCATGATCCAGCCGGACAGCGGACCACCAATAACGCCCGACATCGGAATGCCCGTCAGGAACAGGGCAGTGACTTTAGACCTGCGTGACGGCGGAAACCAATAGGTCAGGTAGAGCACAATCGCCGGGAAGAAGCCTGCCTCGGCGACGCCTAACAGGAAACGCATGATGTAAAACGTCGTGGGGGTCCTGACAAACATCATGCCGGCAGAGATCAACCCCCAGGTAACCATGATGCGGGCTATCCAACGCCGGGGGCCGACGCGAAGTAATAGTAGGTTGCTTGGAACTTCGAAAAGGAGATACCCGACGAAGAACACGCTGGCGCCAAACCCATAGACCGCCTCGCTGAAGCCGAGGTCGCTCAACATTTGCAGCTTCGCAAATGCGACGTTGATACGGTCGAGATACGCGAACAGGTAGCAGACGAAAAGAAAAGGAAGGAGGCGCCACGTTGCTTTTGCAAAGACGGACGTGTCGGCACCTTCTACATAGACGGCGGGGCTGTGGGAACTCAATTGGTGTCTCCTGGGTAGCCTTCAGTATCGGCGGGCGCGTTAGGTGCTCTTCTCCGCCGGGTCGCATCCTGCACGCCCGCAGTCATACGGCGCGCAGGTTTGCCGTCACAGCGGTGTTCAATCGAACATGTCAGGTTGAGTCGCGACCAGGTCTGTCCAGATCGTCTGGAAGTGCAACCACCCGATGTAGTCGCTGCCGACATGCTCGCGGCTATACCGGGCGCGTTCGGGCGTGACTTCGCGGGGCGTGATACCCGTCGCTTCGATCATCAACTGTTGTTGGCAACAACGTTCCAGCGCGATGAACCAGAAAGCGGCGGAATCGATGCTATGACGGCTAGCGGTCAAGAGGCCATGATTCTGATGAATCGCGGCCTTGACGCCAGCAAAAGCATTCGCAACCTTATTGCCACCCTTGACTTCGACCGCCACCTTGCCGGCCTCATCGCCAATGACGACGTGATCTTCGAAGAACGCAGCCGCGTCCTGAGAGATCGGCGCCAAAGGCTTGCCGAGCGATGCGAAGGCGGTCCCATAAACGGTATGAGCGTGGCACATGGCAACGATGTCAGGATGCTGCTCGTGAACCGCGGCATGAAGAACGAACCCCGCGCGGTTGATTGCGTACTCTCCTTCAACGACAGTGCCGTTATGATCGGCGCATATGAGATTCGACACCTTGACCTGCGAGAAGTGAACCGCCATCGGATTGGTCCAGTACAGGCCAGGGTTCTCCGGATCCCGCACTGTCAGGTGACCAGCGAAGCCGTAATCGAATCCCTGGAGCGCGAAAGCACGGCAAGCCGCGACCAAATGCTCCTTCAAATACTGGCGATGTGCCGCAACGTCCTTGAACTGGGGAATCGTCGGGAAGATCAGGCCATCCTGTTCGGGCTCATAGATCGAAATCTTTCCCGGCTTGAGAATCGATTCTTGCTTGGACTCCGCCTGTGGCTCGGCAACTGTGGACATGTGGGCTCCTGGATTGCAATGGTTGGATGAATCGTTGCGCCAAATCAGCGCTCGTTAGCTATTGAGAAGCTATTAGTCGTAAGCGAATCATGTAGTACATCTAACTGCATCGCGTTTATCGCGACGTGCTATGACATCATCTTGTCAAGCCTCAGCCGGCGAGAGCTTCGTCGACAACACGCAGGTCTTGGTGGCTATTGCGCGGCCCCAGCAAGAGGTCAAAATCGTCAATGAAATGGGCTTGAGCCCTTTTGGTGTGGGCATCGGACAAGCTCATCGCAAGGCTCGCGTCTCCCCGCTCGATAGCCTTTGCGATTGCGGCGTGCTCGTCCCATATCGACTCACGTTGCCCGGACACCTGCAAGCTCGCGCCCATCACGCGTCGAAGGTGAACCCAATGCACGCGGGCGGTGTCACTGATCAGCCGATTGCCCGACGCCGCGTACACTGCGAAGTGAAACTCCATATCGGCATCTATCATGGCTCGCACATTTCCAGACGCCCAGGCCTTCCTGCCGCGGCTAAACAGCTGCGGATCTAGCGTGGCCTTTTTATTGGCGGCGAGTCGCGCGGCCAAGGCATCGAGGGTAGCGCGAACTTCATAGAGGTCACTCAGCCAATCTGAGTTCAAGGGTGCGACGAGCACTCCTCTGCCCGGGGCGTCTTGAACCAGACCGTCTTTCTTCAACAGGCGAAGCGCCTGAAGAACCGGCGAGCGCGATACCGCGAGTTGCTCCGCAATATCCTCTTGCGTGAGGCGTGTGCCGGGAGGGAGCGAGCCATCGCAGATCGCATCCGCCAGCGCTTGATAGACTTCCTCCACATAATCCGGTCGCGAGCGAATCTTCAGCAGGCTGGGTGTCATGCCTTATCCCCATTCATAGTCATCGAATCGACATAACGGTGGCCATTTCTAGTCCCTGTAACGGTCTGCCACTGAGTCCTTTGCGATGCACGGAGCGTCACGCCAACGCCCTTTTCTCGTGCGATGCTGCGACTCCGCGTCGGCTTGAGTGCGCGCTTCCCGACATGTCCTGTTCATAGAAAGTTCGCATGGCGGCAGTGACTGGTCTTGTGACGCGTCGCTCTATAGGTCAAGGACCAACGTTTTGCTCACTGGCCGCGAGACACAGACGGTCAGAAACTCCTCGCGTTCCTCGTCGCTCAGGATGAAGTCGTTGTGCTCGACCTCGCCCTCCAGGTAGCGGACTTTGCATGTCGCGCACAGTCCAGCGCAACACGACGTCGGGACGTCAACGCCAGCCTCGCTGAGCGCATCGCACAGGCTCTGGTCGGGCGCTACGTGGAGCACCTGACCCGTGCTTGCAATGGTTACCTCGCAACCTTCGGTACTTTCCGTTTCCGCCGGCGCGCGCTTGGGCTGCTCGGGCGCCTTGAAGTGCTCGAAGTGAACGGTGCCCTTCGGCCAATGACTCGCTGCCTCGGCGCACGCCGACATGAAACCCGCCGGGCCACAGTAGTACACGTGCGTGCCCGGTTCCGGTTGGCTCAGTAGTGCACGCAGATCCAGTTGGTTGTTCGCCAGGCCGTCGTCGAAGTGGTAGCTCAGTCTTCCCGCAGCGTGCATCGCCTTGAGTTCGTCGCTGAACGCAGCAGCCGACGGGCTACGAGCGCAGTAGTGCATTTCGAAGTCGACGCCCCTCGCCTCCAGCTCGTGGGCCATCGCCTTCAACGGCGTCACACCGATGCCGCCGGCAATCAGGATGACCTTCGTGGCGTCGGAAGCCAGAGCGAAGTGATTGCGCGGCTGACTAATCTTGACGATGTCCCCTGCGCGTATCGCTTCATGCACCGCTCGGGACCCGCCTCGACCGTTCTCGTCCTTGAGTACAGCAATGACGTATCGCGTACGGTCGGCCGGAGAATTGCACAAGGAATACTGGCGGATTGCGCCGTTGCTCAGGTGAATGTCAATGTGAGCGCCTGCCTCGAATGGCGGCAGTTCGTGCCCCACCGGACTCGTCAATTCATACGAGTTGATGCCCCGACCCTCGTATCGGATCTGGCGCACCCTGACCTCGAGCGTTCCAGCCCCGACGTCCTGCACGGCCTCTTCTCGTTCCAATAGTGTTTCCATCGTCAGTTCCTTGCTCGCGAGTGTTGATCGATGAGGCCGGACGGCTCACGGCGCGCGTGCTTCCCGCGCCGGTGAGACAGCCGGCACTCGATCAGCCTTTCAGCGACTGTTCAAGCTCTGCAAACTTGCTGCGAACGAACTGGCCGCGCTCCTCGCCTTTCATGCTTTCGCTTTGATTCAGGATTTCGACGACGGACTTCAGTACCTTGCGTCGCCGGGCGACCTCCTCTTGGACAGTCGCGCCTTCTGCAATTTCGAAAACATTGCCCGAGCAGAAGCTGTTGGGTGCCCCGCCCAACTCTCGGAACCATTCGGCAAAACCGCGAGCCGACGCAGCCGGGTTGCTGCCGCGAACCGCGTCGCGCAACATCTTTCGGAACTGATACAGTCCCGCGTCGAAGCGGGTGGGGTTCTCGAGCGCATGAACCGCGATAGGACGTTGACTGATAATGGCCTCGTAGTCGCCCGGCGCGTACTGGCATTCCTTGTAGTTGTGTCGCTCGCGGTGGTTCGACGGAATCGGGGGCATGTCCTCGAGCTTGTACTTGCCGAACCGCTCGGGCCGGCGCATCGCGACCTGACCTTCGAGAAAGTCGATCGTCTCATACCCAACCATCTCCTTGTTTCCGATTCCGCGCGTATCGATGCCCGGACCCATCACCCGCCACCCGATCATTTTGCTGTTCTCGTCGTCGACCGGCACGGTCCAACGGATGATGTGAAAGCGGCTGAAGTACTTCTTCTTCGAGCCGTCTTCCGACGTGTACGCATGCAGGCTAAGGTTCGGCAGAACTTGATGCTGAACACGAATGAACAACTTGTCCTTGTCGACCCGACGCGCGCCCGCGCACGCAAGGCTACGGCCGTTCTGCACCGGAACGAAGTTCATATCGGGGGCGACTTCCATGGAAGCAGCGCCGACCTCGTCGAACGTGGTGCCTTGATAGTTACCGCCGACGACGTTCTTGCCGGCGTGCAGCGCGGTGGGATGATAGTTATCCGCCGCGTTGTCCTGCACTTGCAGCCAGTTGCAATGCTGGAAGTTGCTATACGGCACGAGTTCATCGCCCGGCAGAACCGTGTAGTCGCCCTCCCACTCGGGGAACGGCGGCTCTTCGTCGGGCGGCCCCATATAGGCGAAGACCAGGCCATTGCGCTCGACTGCCTTGTAGGCGCCCTGACGGATGGAGCAGGCGTAACGCTCTGCTTCCTTTTCCTCTCCTTTCGGGAAGGGAACGTGAAGGCAGGTGCCGTCCACGTCGAACACCATGCCGTGATAGCAGCACATGATGCCCTTCTCCTGAATAGCACCGTATTCGAGCGAGGCACCGCGGTGAACGCAGTGAGCATGCAGGACACCTACACGGCCGCTCTTATCGCGGAATGCGACGAGTTCCTCATTGAGGATCTTGAGAAAACGCGGCGTATCGGTCAGTTCCATGGACATGCAGACCGGGTGCCAGAAGCGGCGCATGAATTCGCCCATCGGAGTCCCCGGGCCGGTCTCGGTGAGCTCCGGATCGTGGTCCGGGACTTTGTTCGTGTAATAGCCGCCGAAGGGGATCAACTTCTTGGCCACCGGCACCGAACCGCCCGTGCGTTTCTGCTCGTCCATCTTGTCCGACTTGACGCTCATGTCTCTTGCCTCCGTAATTGATCGGGGATCGCGGGCGACGGGTGTTGGTCGCCGGCTTGTACGCTGTCTTCCGTGTTCTGAACTCTGTATCCAAAGATTATGCGCACTTTCTGTGTATGTCTCTATGGGTAAACACGGAGGCGATGCACCGACAACACGGTGCGCTCGGCGTGTGACGCGCCCGAGCGCGAAGCCGACTTCGAGCTCGGCTCGCAATCGAGCAAGCGTTTGCAGGGGGGCGAGGGACGGGAGACGATAGCTGCCCTAGAGGGCAAGCAAGGGGTTATGACGAGGAGGTCACCGCCGCGACAACGGTGACGCAGAAGGACTGCCCAGGTAGCGGCCGCACGTTGCGTAGGGGCCCAATACTGCCCGCAGCGTTGCCGCTGCGGCGCAGACTAGCGGTTTGCTGCAGGTAACGGTTCAGCAGGTCAAGACGTGATGCGCATCTCTGCTTGGGTCATCCCGCGCAGAAGATTTTCTCGGGCCACCTCGGTGTGCCGGACACTGAGCTTGGCGGCAAGCTCCTCATCGCCATCGGCGATAGCGGCAGCTATGGCTGCGTGCTCCTCCCAAACCGTCTTACGCTGCCCCACCACCTGCAACACCGCGCCCATCACTCGACGAAGATGCATCCAGTGCAGCCGCGCGTTTTCGACAATCAATGGATTGCCTGAAGCGGCATAGATAGCGCTGTGAAAAGCCATGTCGGCCTC
The DNA here is from genome assembly GCF_017220215.1 of Caballeronia sp. M1242. Taxonomy (NCBI): domain Bacteria; kingdom Pseudomonadati; phylum Pseudomonadota; class Betaproteobacteria; order Burkholderiales; family Burkholderiaceae; genus Caballeronia; species Caballeronia sp. M1242. Next base: position 154,458 of record NZ_CP071131.1, read on the forward strand.
GATCATCGCCTTGACGTCGTCTCCCCTGGACACTTTGCGGCCGTGGCTAATGAGGGCCTTGTCCAGCACAGTCTTCTTCTTGGCAGCCAACTGTGCCGCGAGCCCATCGAGGGCACCGCGGAACTCGTATAAGTGGCTCACGCGCGCGCTGTCCAGCGGCGTGACCTGCAGCCCGCGTCCCGGCGCGTCTTCAACCAGACCGTCCTTCTTCAAGAGCCGAAACGCTTGCAGCACGGGCGACCGCGACACCGCGAGCTGTTCGGCGATTTCTTCCTGGACTATGCGAGTACCCGGCGCGATCGACCCCTCGCTGATTGCATCCAGCAAGACCCGGTAAACCTCGTCCACGTAATCCGTTCGGGCCTGGATTTTAAGAAGTTTAGCTGGCATAGCGGCTCGGTATGGATACAGAATACCAATAGCATATCAGCCATTGTGACGGGACACTCGACAGGCGCTCTTCACGCGGAACCATCACTCCTCTGTCGTCAAGGAAGCACGCCATACGCGGATATTGCCCTCATCGGCGCAGAAATACCGGACGGGTTCGCGCGCGCTGACCTCGGATGGCGCCGTCGGTGGCACATCGCCGATCTGGCTGGTCCGGTGTGTAGGCGCCTGCACGAAGACAAAGGCGAACGCTGCGCAATAACGCTTTGCTTGTTCTACCGCGAGGTGCTGGTCAGAGCATAGATGCGAGTTGCCGACTGTGCGAGCGTCCCGAACGACGATGGAGACGAGTCGTCCTCCCGAGCGCGCAAGCAACCATACGGCTTCATAGTCGTCTGTCACCGGCGACTTAACCAAAACACGCAGCAACCCCTCGGTATCGATATCGAGCCCACATCGCTCCATTACCGCGCGTGCGTTCAGAGGGATCTTAGAGCCCGAGACCCAGCGCCCGAGCGAAGGTGGCGGTCGTCGCAAGTCGAGGAAGCTGAACATCGAATCGTCTATGTCGGGCGTCATGACGTCGCCGGTGCATGACACGCTTGGGAAGCTAGGAAGATTCATGAAAGTCGGTCGGCGTCGCCGCGCGGCTCTGGCTCCGGAGGAGAGGATTCTGTATCCAAAGCGTACGCGCGCGCGTATCTGGCGCACATGCGGGGTAACGCTAGGTTCCCGCGGCGAGCGCAGCTGTTGATGCGGAAGTCGCATCCGACAGCATCGGGCGCGGCCTAGAGCCATTAAGCGCGACGCGACAATTTTTCATGGATGCCGGCGAACGGAAGCCCAACGGCACGTCGAGCGTATCTCTGGCGCATTCCTTCAAGATGAGCGGGCGCGCGTTTGAGACGCGTTTCCAACAGCGTGCTGCAGAGGTGATTGGGCGGACGCGCTGGGCACCTAACAAATATGCGCCGGAGCCGCTATTGCGCGCCGCAAGCTTCCAGCACATCGCGATCAATGTAGCCTCGGCACTGTCGACGCTCGACCACCACAATCGCGACGGGCTCCACCGGAACACGGCCAAGTTTGCGACCTGCACGCACCAGCCCTCAAGGCCCAATGAAGATTTGCGGCTTCCACTACATTGATCGCCGCGTACCGTTGCGGATGCCTCACTCGCGGTCGTCGTCGAGGGAAAACGTCGCCGCCAATACCATCGACAACGGCCTACACGGCATCGAACCCGTAGAGCCTCGTCGGATTCGTCACGAATATCATCCGCTGCCACTCCGGCCTGTCGATCCAGCCCGCGATGACATCGACCAGGCTGGCGTCGTCGGGCTTGCCCGAGGTCTGCGTCGGATGCGGCCAGTCCGTGCCCCACAGCATGCGCTCAGAGGCCATGGCGATGAGTGCCCTGGCGACCGGCGCCACGTCTTCATAACCGGGCGCACCCGTCTTGCTGTCCACGTACGGCCCCGACAACGTGATCCACGTGTTGCCCCTCTCGACGAGGCGCTGCGCCGTGCGTAGCGCGTCGCTCGCGGCGCCGCCGGGCTGCGGCACATGCGCGATATGGTCGATGACGAGCGGACAAGGCAGCGCCGCGAGGTGCCCCTCCAGTTGCGGCAGCTTCGCACCTTGCACGACGAGTTCGATGTGCCATCCCATCGGCGTGATGCGCTTTGCCAGCGGCGCGAGCATGTCCAGCGTCGTCGCGCCGGGATAGCTCAGGTTGAATCGAATGCCGCGCACGCCGGCGCCGTTCAACGCATGAAGCGCCTCATCCGTCACCGATGTATCGACGACAGCAATGCCGCGCGCGTCGTTGCCGAAGCGCTTCAACGCTTCCACGGTGCATCGGTTGTCGGTGCCGTATGTCGATGGCGTCACGACGACGTTGCGCCGTATCCCGAGCCGTTTCTGCAACTGCCGATACTGCTCGACCGTCGCATTGGGCGGCCGCAGTTTGGTGCCGGGCGCCACCGGAAAGCGATCGTCATAGATATGCATGTGACAATCGACGGCATGCTCCGGCAAGGCGAAGGACGGTCGCTCCGAACCGCTCGACCACGTTTCCTCGGCCGCCGCCGTGCGAGGCAGCGCGGCCGTCGCGAGGGACGCGCAAGCCAGTTTCAGAAATCTGCGTCGCGACACACCCTTGCTGCTCATGCCGCCTCCGTCTTGCCGACCATGCGCCCAGATTGACCTTTGCGCGTCAGCAGGAGCAGCGTGGCGACGCTGACCAGCGTCAGTATGCCGAGCGGCATGAGCGCGAGCGAATAGCTGCCCGTCGCCGCCTTGACCCAGCCGTAGACGTTGACCATCAGGCCGCCACCCAGCAAGTTCGCGATGGCATTGACGGTGGCCAACCCCGCCGCGATCGTGCTGTTCGACAGCATGTCCGATGCGAGCGCCCAGAACGGTCCCTTGAACGCATAGGCGCCGACGAGCACGCAGCACAGCATGCACACGGTGGGCACCAGCGACCCGCTGAGCGACGTGGCGAAGAGACCGCCGCCGATCAAGAGCATCGGCACGACGGTATGCCAGCGATGCTCCTTCGTGCGGTCGGAATGACGGCCCCAGAAGATCATCAGAATCGACGCCAGCGCGTACGGCACGGCGTTCAGCATGCCCGTCTGCAGCACGGTCAAGCCGTACGACTTCAACAACTGCGGCTGCCACACCGACAACGTGCTGCCCGCAGCGGACGCGCAGGTATCGACGAGCGCGAGGCACAGCACGTAGCGGTTGCGAAAGAGCTTGGTCAGCGGCATCGGCGCGACCTTCTTCGGCTGTGCATTTTCCGCGGCGAGCGCGCCGAGCAGCCACGCGCGCTCGTCTTCGTTCAGCCACGTCGCCTTGGCGGGCTTGTCGGTCAGCATGAAGAGGCACGCGATGCCGAGCAGAACCGTCGGCACGCCTTCGAGGATGAAGAGCCAATGCCAGCCGCGCAGACCCGCAATGCCGTCCATCTGCAGCAAGAGCGCGGAGATGGGCGACCCGATGAAGCTCGCCGCCGGAATCGACACCATGAAGGTCGCGACGACGCGCGCGCGATACGCCTTCGGCACCCAGTACGACAGATAGAGCAGCACGCCCGGTGCAAAGCCGGCTTCGGCCGCGCCGAGCAGAAAGCGCAGGATATAGAACGTCGTGGCGTTGTGCACGAGCGCCGTCGCCGCCGACACCAGCCCCCACGTAATCATGATCCGCGCGATCCAGACGCGCGCGCCGTACTTTTCGAGCGCGAGGTTGCTCGGCACTTCGCAGATAAAGTAGGACACGAAGAACAGACTCGCGCCGAAGCCGAACACTTTCGCGGACATGCCGATGTCGTGATTCATCTGAAGCGACGCCATGCCGACGTTGCCGCGATCGATGAACGCCATCAGATAACAGATCATCAGGAACGGCAGCAGCCGCCAGATGACCTTTCGCATCGTCTGCCGCTCGAGTGTCGTGGTGCTTGCAATTGACATGTTCGTCTCCGACTTTATGCGCCATCGCGCTGTAGTTTGAATCGTTGCCACGCGACGATGGACAGGACGCCCACCGCGAGCACCACCGCCATCGCCGCGAATGTGTGGCGCACGCCGAGCGCCTCGGATATCGTGCCGACGAGCAGATAGCCGAACGGCATCGTGCCGTTGTAGGCCATGCCGTACATGCCGACGAGTCCGCCGCGAACGTGCTCGGGGCAGCGGCGCTGAATGGTCGCGTTCGTCGATGTCGCCGCGAACGTGAGGCTGAAGCCCAGCGCGTAGAACGCGGGCATCGATGCGCCTACCGCGCTCGTCGTGGCGAGCACCATCAGCGCGATGATCGCGGTCCACGGCGCCCACGCGATGAACCGCGCCGACGCGCGCGGACCCAGCGCCGACGAGAGCAGCACGGCCGAACTCAGCGAACCCGCGCCCGCGCAGGCGAAGAACACGCCGGTGAAACGCGCGGCGTCGTGGAACGCGCGGTCCGCGAGAAGCGGCACGAGCGTCTGGTAACTCGCCGCGAAGAGGCCGATGCATGCGAGGATCGGCAGATAGCGCGCGGAAAACGCGTCCGACATCACGTAGCCGACGGCGTCGCGCAAGCTGCTCTCCGCGCGCGAGGCGCGTGCCTCCGTGGAGAGTCGAATCGACCGCACGCAAATCGCCATGAAACACAGCGCGAGCGCATAGATTGCGAACGATGCGCGCGGACCGAGCGTCGGATAGACGAATCCCGCAATCGTCGGGCCGACCATGCGGCCGACGTTATAGACCATGGTGTTCATCGCGACCGCGTTCGATGTCAGGCTCGTATCGCGCAGGCTCGTGAGCAGCAACACCTGACGCGCGGGCACTTCGATCGCACTCGAAATGCCGATCGCGAGCGCGTGCGCGAGAATCAGCGGCACATTCAGCAGATGCAATGCGGACAGGGTGATGAGACTGCCCGTCAAGATGAGCGACGCCGTGAGCACGCACAGCGTCACGCGACGCGCGTTCTCCGCGCGGATGCGCGATCCGGCGACGGGCGCGACGACGAGTTGCGGCCCGTACAACAGGAAGTTGAGCAGCGCGAGTATCGCCGCCGAACCCGACAGGTGATACACGAGCAGATTCAGCGTGACGTTCTGCGTCCAGCTTCCCAGCACCGACGCGACCTGCCCGCTCAAATAGCGCCGCAGCGACGCTTCATTGAGGGCGGGAAAGAGCCTGCCGATCCATCCCGGATGATTCGGCTGATTGGGGGCGGTCGTCATGCGAGCGTCTTGCCGCGCGTCTCCGGCGCGAAGAACACGACGATCGCGGCGGCGATGAACGCGACGATGGTCGTCGACAAGCCCAGCACGAAACCGCCCGCAGTCGTTGCGAGTGTCCCGATGACGAGCGGCGCGATGAATCCGCCGAGCCGCCCGCCGTTGTATGCGAGGCCCATGAGAAAGCCGCGCGATGCCGTATTGCCGATGATTTCCGCGAGAAACGGTCCCGCCCCCGCGAAGATGCCGTTCACGCTGAAGCCCGTGAAGAAGATGGCGACCATCAGCACGAGCGCATTCGACGACAGGATGTAGCCGAACACCGCCGCCGCGCCGACGAGCAGATACGCCATGAACATCGGCCGGCGTCCGAGGCGATCGACGAAAGCGGAAAACATCAGAAAACCGGCGATTGCGCCGAATTGCAGCGCGAGCACGAACTTGAGGCTATGCACGAAATCGAGGTGCTTCACCGTGACGAGGAACGTCGGCGTCCAGGTGAACACGCCCCAGTACAGGTATTGCAGAAAGAAGATGAACATGAACGCAGTGAGCAGACCGCGGACGTTCAGCTTCGCATCGACGGGAGCGGTCGTTGCCTGCGCCCTCGCGCGTTTGCGTTCGAGCCAGATGGGCGACTCGGGCGTCTTGCGCGCGACGAAAAACAGGATGAAGAACGGCAACGCGCCGATCAGGAACAGCACGCGCCATCCGTGGCCCGCGAGACCGTCGTTGACGCCGCTGACGATGCCCGAGATCGTGATCGCGAGAATCGCGCCGATGGGCAGGCCCATCTGCATCAGCGCGCCGCCCTTGCCGCGGCGGCTCGCGTGCCACGTTTCGGCGATGAGCGCCGCGCCCGCCGTCCACGTCCCGCCCATGCCGAGCGCGCCGAAGAAGCGGATCGTCGCGAACCAGTGCTCGTTCGGCGCGAACGCGAGCAGCCCCGAGAACAGCGAATAGATGCCGATGCAAAGCAGCGCCGTGCGCACACGCCCCAGCCGGTCCGACACGTAGCCGAACAGGATGCCGCCGAGAATCTGCCCGGCTGCCGTGATGCTCGTGAAAAGCCCGAGCTGGGCCTTCGACAGACCGAATTGCAGCGCAAGCGTCGGCAAGAGAAGCGAGAGGAGGAACGAGTCATAGCTCTCGAACGTCCAGCCGAGACCGGCGAGCGACAGCGAGCGCCACTCCCCGCGCGTGATGTCCTTGTAACGCTTCCCTTCGGCTTCGCTGCCGATGTCGCTTCCGGTTGCGCCCGATGGAAGGCTCGCGCTCGTTTTCATGACTCGTCTCCTGGTAACCGCAAGCGATACGTCGCCGCGGCGGTGCCGCTGAACAGCGCGGCTTTTTCATCCGCTGACAATGACTGCGCCAGCCGCTTGAAGGCGTTCCACAGCACGCCGTAGCTGAACATGCCCTTGTCGACGGGGAAGTTGCTCTCGAACATGCAGCGCTTCGCGCCGAAGAGTTCGATGCAGGTCTCGAAGTAAGGCCGCCACGCGGCGGCGAGTTCCTCCGACGAAGGCGGCGTTTCGCGCGATGCGGAGCCGAAGCCGAACCGCAAGCCGAAGCCGAACACGGTCATGCCCGCGCCGCCCAGCTTCAGGCGCGTGTTGGGCAGGCTCGCCAGCCGCGCGAGCCCGTGCCGCCATTCGGCCATGACCTGCTCGCGGCTGTTCGCGTGCGGTCCGACGCCGAGCGGGCCGCCGAAGTGATCGATGACCACGGTCACATCCGGCGCGGCGCTCGCCAGTTCGTAAAGCTCCGCGAGTTGCGTGTGATAGACCCACGCATCCAGCGACAGCCCGTAGCGCGCCAGCGTCTTCACGCCTCGCCGGAAGTCGGCGTTCGCCATCAGATCGCGCGGCGGCGTCACCGGGCTCGAAACCACGTCCGTGCTCGAATGCCACGCAAGCGGATTGCGGATGCCGCGCAAGCGGCCGCCCGTGACCTGAAGCATGGCTTCGAGCACGGGCGCGACCGCATCGCCCAGCGCGAGGTCCGCGCCGCCGACGATCGCGTCGCTGGCTCTCGTCGGTCCATACGCCCCGCTTGCGAACATCGCGGCGATGCCGTTGGCGAACTCCGCTTCGCCGACCGGCTTCATCGCCGCGGGACCGTGCTCGCGCAGCATCGACCGGCATTGCACATAGACGCTCGCTACGATGCGATGCCCGCTGCCGGCATCGCGCGCGAACTCGTCCGCTAGATAGCGCCCGCTCTGCCGGTCCCACAGATGATGATGCGCATCGACGATAGGAAGATCCGGCTCCAGAATCGGCTCCTGACGGCGCGCGAGCCATTCTTCGCGGACGGGCAAATGAGGCGCATGGACGATCTGCACGGCGGTTTCCTCGTCAGAACTTCTGGCGCAGGCCGACTGTGACGCCGGTCTGGTTGTAGCCGGGCGCGACCGTGCCGTAGCCGTTCACGCCAAGCGCCGACTTGTCCTTGTTGTGCGCGTAACCGACGGTCGCGTAGAGGTCGGTGCGCTTCGACAGGAAGTAGTCGGCGTTGATGACGGCCAGCCACGGATCGGCGCCGGTCGAATGAACGTCGTGGTAGTAGCCGACCGCGGTCAACTGGAACGACGGCGTGATCAGATATTGCGCGCCGAGCCAGTACAGGTTGGCGGCATTGGCGGCCGAACCGTTGGCGACGGCAATCGGGTTGACCGGCAGAAATGTGTTCGATGCCCGCAGATAGCGGTAGCCGGCATAGGCCGTCACCGGACCGAAGTTGTACGTCGCGGCGGCGAGCGCGCGGCGTTCGGTGCTCGTGTTCGTGGTCAGCGTGTTGCTGTTGCGCTGTTCGTAGACGGCGGTCGCCGCGATCGGGCCGCTCGAATAGGTCAACGCGCCGCTGAAGAACCGGCCGGTGATGAGCGCGCCCGGCACTTCGGAACCGTAGCCCGTGTCGTAGCGCGTGCTGTACATCGCCTGCGCGGTCACCGGGCCGAACTTGCCGGTGTACTTCACCGAATTGTCGATGCGAGCGGCCAGCGCATAGTCGAGCGACAGCGCTGAATAGCGCGATGAGACGCCCATCGGATCGAACGTCACCGACTGTTCGTAGATCAGCGCGTTCTGGCGACCCAGCGTCAACTGCTGCCCTTTGTAGCTGAGACCGACCCACGCCTGCCGACCGAAGAGGCGCGACGTCGTCGTCGGGTTCGTGCCGAGGCCGCGGGTCGACTGCGAGCTCGTTCCGTCGTTGATGTTGAAGCCGGCCTCGAGGTTGAACAGCGCCTTCAGCCCGCCGCCCAAGTCTTCGACGCCCTTCAGGCCCCAGCGCGAGCCGGAGAGATTGCCGGACACTTCTCTCACCTGAGATCCGCCGGCACTGGTGTTGTTCAGATACTCGAAGCCGACATCGGCGATGCCGTACAGCGTCACGCTGCTTTGCGCACGCGCCGCGCCGGACGCGAACGTCATGCTTGCGACTGCGACCGTCCCAAGCGCAAGACTGGTTCTAAGCTTGGCTTTCTTGTGAGCCTTCTTCACGGACATTTCGTCTCCAAACAGGGTTATGAATTTTGTTGTCGCAGCCTTTCACGACTTGCGCGCGGCGCTGGCTTCGCCGGCATTCGCGCCGGGATCGCCGAGCCATGCGATCGTCAGCGCGCCGATCAGCAGCACGGCGGAGACGGCCAGCAGCGGCAGCGTGAAGCCGCCGGAGATCTGCTTGAGCGCGCCGATCATCGACGGTCCCGCGAAGCCGCCGAGATTGCCGACGGACACGATGAGCGCGAGTCCGCCCGCCGCGGCGCGGCCGGTGAGAAAGCTGGAGGGAATCGCCCAGTACGTCGCCTGGAACGCGAGAATTCCGCTGACGGTGAAACACAGGGCGATGAGCTTCAAGAGCGGCACGTCGGTCAGCGCGCTGCATGCGAGCGCTGCGGCGGCGACCAGCAAAGCGCCGGCAACGTACGGCACGCGCTTTTGCGCCTTGTTCGCCACGCGCGCCCACCACAGCATCGCGAACGCGCCGATCAGGTAAGGAAGCGCCGTCAGCCAGCCGACGACCGAATGCGTGACGCCGAACTGCTTAATGATCTGCGGCATCCACAGGCCGACGCCCACCGATCCGACGATCCCGCAGAAGTTGATGAACGCGAGCACGAACACCCGCCAGTTGGTCATGGCGTCGCGCAACGTGCTGCCGTGCTTGCTGCCGATATCCTTCTGCTCCGCGGCAAGGCGCCGGGCGAGCGTGGCCTTCTCTTCGTCGCTGAGCCAGCTGGCCTTGTCGGGACGATCCGCGAGGATGAAGAGACATGCAACGCCGAGCAGCACAGCGGGCAGGCCTTCGATCAGCAGCAGCCATTGCCAGCTTTTCAGGCCGTGCAGTCCGCCCAACTGAAGCAGCGCGCCGGAGATCGGCGAGCCGATCATGTTCGCGACGGGAATGCCGACGAGGAACGCGGCCGTCACCTTGGCGCGCCATTTGCCGGGAAACCAGTGCGTGAAATAGAGATAGATGCCGGGCGTGAATCCGGCTTCCGCGATGCCGAGCAGGAACCGCGCGCCGGCGAAGCTCTTCGGGCCGACGACGAACGCGGTCAGCATCGAGCACACGCCCCAGGTGATCATGATGCGCGCGATCCAGACCCGCGCCCCGACCTTCTGCATGATGAGGTTGCTCGGAATCTCGAACAGGAAGTAGCCGATCGAGAACAGTCCGGCAGCCAGGCCGAATTGCTCGCCTGTGAGACCGAGGTCTTTGTTCATCGTCAGCGCGGCGAAGCCGACATTCGTTCGGTCGAGATAGCTGACGACATAGCAGAGGAAGATGAACGGAAGAATGCGCCGGAACGCCTTCGCGAGCGTGCGTTCACTGGCCGCGAAGTCTTCGCTGGCGAGCACGGTCCCGCTCGCCGCGTTCTTCGAACGCGCGGCGCGGGTTTCATCGATGGTTTGCGAGAGTTGCATGAGTGGCTCCTCCATCGCGCTGCTTGGGCGCAATGTCTCGGCTTCGCGTCGCGCAGGCGTGCATCGCCCGTCGACGAGAAAGCCTCAGTGTTTCTTTGCTTGCTTGGGAAGCGGTCCGCAAACGCTCATGTCGGCCTTCAACACCAGACCGTTCGTCGACTCCGTCATGAAAAGCGTCTTCATGTCCGCGCCGCCGAAACACAGGTTCGTGAGCGACACGCCTTCCTGCGCGGTCAGAATCTCGACCGGCTCGGCGCGGCTGTTGAGCACCCACACGCGGCCAAGCCCCGGATTCGCGATGAACAAGCGGCCATCCGAGTCGATCGTGAGACCGTCGGGACCGCTCGGGCCGTAGGACGTGAAGAACTGCCCGACCTTGCTGACCGAGCCGTCCGCCTGCAACGGCACGCGCCACACGCAGTTGCCGCGCGTCATGCCGACGTAAAGCACCTTCTCGTCCGGCGACAGCACGAGTCCGTTCGGGCTCGGGCAATTGCCGAGCAGCATGTCGAGCTTGCCCTCCGGCGACAGCCGATACACGCGGCCTGTCGGATCGTGCAGGCCGGACTGGCCTTGATCCGTAAAGTACAGGTTGCCGTGCGAATCGAAGGTCAGGTCGTTCACGCCCTTGAAGCGCTCGGAGTTGCGGCGCTCGAGGTACGGCTTCACTTCCCCGCGCTCGATGTCGAGCAGCATCAGGCCGTTGCGATAGTCGGTGATGAGAAGGTGCGCGTCGTCGAACAGTTTCATCCCGTTGGGCTCGCCGTCGTACTGCGCGACGAGATCCCACTCTCCCGAGAGCGAAATGCGAAAGATGCGGCCGTAAGGGATGTCGGTCACGTAAAGGTGGCCGCGCGGATCCCAGACAGGACCTTCGAGAAACGAATCGGTGGTCATGCCGCCACGATTGGCGCGTGCCCAATCCGTCTGCACATCCGCTTTGCGGTACTTCTCCGGCATGCGCGTGAACACCTGCGCTTCGCGCACTTCGGGCGACGTGAGATAGAACATGCTCAGTATTCCTGCGAACGTCACGCCACCTTGCGGGCGTTTTCCTCGATGACCGCGAGCACGTTGGCCGCAGCGCCCTTGCCCATGTTCACGTAGGCCGCTTCGCTGACGCCGCCGACGTGCGGCGACAGAATCAGATTCGGCACGGACTGGAACGGGTGCGGATGCGTCATCGGCTCGACCGCGAAGCTATCGACGCCGGCCGAGCGCAACCGGCCGCTCGCGAGCGCCTCGACGAGCGCGGCTTCGTCGATCAGCCCGCCGCGCGCCGTGTTCACGAGAATCGCGCCCTGCTTCATGCGAGCAAGCGTGTCGCGATTGATCATGTTGCGGTTCTCGTCCGTCAGCGGACAGTTGAGCGAGAGCACGTCGGACGCTGCGTAGATGTCTTCCATCGACGCGAGCGTCACGCCGTGCGGGGCTTCCTTCGCGAACGGATCGAAGGCGAGCACCTTCATGCCGAACGCGACGCCGATAGCCGCGACGCGCCGGCCGATCGAACCAAGCCCGACCACGCCGAGCGTGCCGCCGTCGAGTTCGAAGGACTTGTGCGTGGACTTGTCCCAGTGGCCGGCGCGCATGCGAACGTCGAGCTGCGGCACCGACTTCGCGCACGCAAGAATGAGCGCCCACGCGTGCTCGGCGACCGCCGCCGCGTTCGCGCCGACTGCCGCGCGCACCGCGATGCCGCGCGCGGCGGCGGCTTCCTGATCGATCACGTCGATACCGCTGCCGTGCTTCGAGATGACCTGCAGGTTCTCCGCTGCATCCATGATGCGGGCGTTGATCTTGCCGTAACGGACGATGATCGCGACCGGCTTCGTCTTCTCACACAGCGCGACGATGTCGTCTTCGGTCGGCTGCTTGCCGGCGAACACGACCTTGAACGCGTGCAGCATGTCGAGCGCTTGCGGCGCGAGATCGGCGGCCGTGACGAGGACGACGGGCTCCTGAGCAGTCGTGTTCATTACAGAACCTCGCCTTCGGCCAGCATGCCCGCCGCGCGCAGTTCCTTGTCGAGCCAGCCAGGACGCACATCGCCCTTGTGGATCGCCGCGATACGCGCCGTTTCCATATCCAGCTTCTTCTGCGCGAGTTCGACGATGCGCGCGACATCGGCGCGCGGAATCACGACGACGCCATCGGCATCGCCGACCACGAGATCGCCGGGATTGACCGCCGTGCCGCCAGCGGAAATCGGATGGTTGACGAGACCGGCCACGCTCTTGGTCGGGCCGCACGGATTCAGGCCGGCGGAGAAAATCGGATAGTCGCCGTTCGCGAGTTCGTGCGCGTCGCGCACCGCTGCGTCGATGACGATGCCCGCGATGCCGCTGACCTTCGCCTGTGTCGCCATGATCTCGCCGAGCAGCGCGCAGCTCACGTCGCCCTTTCCGTCCACGACGATCACATCGCCCGGCTTCGCGACCGCCAGAGCGGCGTGGATCGCCAGATTGTCGCCTTGTCGCACCTCGACGGTGATCGCCGGTCCCGCGACTTTCATCTTCGGCGACAGCGGCTTCACGCGGCCGTGCACGGTGCCGCGCCGGCCTGCGACGTCGGCGAGGATGGCGGCCTGGAACTTCGCCGCAGCTTGTACTAGTTCGGGTGAAACGCGCTCGATGTCGCGGATGATCGATTGATTCGTGTCGGTGCTCATGGACTAACCTCAGGGAGAGTTGTACTGTGTGCAACAGTGGTGTACGAAGTGAAACCACTTTAACGCGCGCTCGATGTGCGAGCCAGTAGCGTTAACCCTTTTACAGTGCACACCATCGTTTTACTGTGTACAATGCATCGAAAGGATGAACGTCAAGGGGACGAGATGGGAAACGACGGTGTGGTCGCGGTCGAACGAGCGCTCGGCCTGCTCGATTGCTTCAGGCTCGGCAAAGAGAAACTCTCGCTTGCTGCGCTGGCAAGCGCGTCGGGCATGCACAAAACGACGGTTTATCGGCTAATGAACTCGCTCGAACGCATGGGTTACGTCGTGCGTTCCGACGACGGCATGTACGGACTCGGCGCGCGCGTGCTGTATCTGGGCAAGCTGTATGAGCAGTCGTTTCACCTGTCGTCCGTGGTGGAGCCCATCCTCTTCGCGCTCGCGGCGCAAACGAAGGAAAGCGCCTCGTATTACGTGCTCGAGAAGAACCAACGTCTGTGCCTGTTCAGGGCGGAGCCGTCCGAGGGTCTGCGCGAGACCCGGCTCGCGGGAACATCGCTTCCGCTCGACGACACCGCGATCGGCCAGGTGATCCGTTACTGGGGACTGCGCGAACCGATCTTTTCTGAGCCGCCGCAGCTTCCGCTTTTCACATCGGGGGCGCGGGACGTGCATACGGCGGCATTCGCCACGCCCGTGTTCGGGCCGGATGCGGAATTCATGGCCGCGTTGACGCTATCCGGCCCGGCCTCGCGCTTGAACGAGGCGCGCGAAACCGGCGAGCTGATTGCGCCGCAACTTCAGGCGGCGTCCGATCTTTCACGACGACTCGGGGCAAGCATGGCGTTTTGCGAGCGCATGTACGGTACTGGCGAGCGCCGTCAGGCCTGAGCCCACGCAGCGGGCGATTAGGCAGATCACGGCGCAGCGCCAAGCAATGCGCTGGCAGCGAGCGCTTCGTCGAAGAGTTGCGAGCGGATACGCGCATCGTCCACATCGAAGTGGCCGATCACGCCTGAAAGCGTCAGCACGCCGACGAACGCATCGGAGATACCGAAAAGCGGCGCGGCCATCGACGCGAGCAGCGGGTCACCGACGCCCGCCGACGAAACGATGCCCGCCACGCCCGCGCTCGCGAATGCCTGCACGGTTTTGCGCTCGAAGCGTTTGAAAGCGAGACTCGACGCCGATTTGTCCATTGGACGCCGCGTGCCGGCGCGGATCGCCACGCGAACATCGCGCTCGGGTTCCGCCCGCAGCAGACAAAGGCGCGCGTCGCCGTCCCGCACATAAACTGACGCGCTCGCGCCGGTCTTCTCGCTGAGCCGCTCGACGACCGGCTGCAATGTCGTCACGAGCCCCACGCTGCTTTCGAATGCACGGCCGAGCTGAGCGGCCTTGTAGCCCAGCCGGTACATGCCGTTTTGCTCCTTGTGCACGAACCCGCGTGCTTCGAGCGAAAGCATGTATCGGAGAATGACGCTCTTGAAGAGCCCCGTTTGCTGTTCCAAATCCGACAGCGACCGGCCGCCAGGTTCGCCCAGAAACGCTTCGAGCAAGGAAAGCGTCCTGTCGACAGCGGCCACTGACCGGTCTATTTGTTCGTCATCCTTATTGTGCGATTTCATTGCCCGTACCTTTGGCTTGCAGCCACGCCTTCCGGCAACCTGATCAGGACGTCCGGCGTCAATTCGTCGATGCTGACGACGCCGAGCAAGCCGAGATTGCGTTGCACCTCTGCTTGCAGGATGGCGACTGCGTGCGCGACGCCCGCCTTGCCGGCCACAGAGGCGGCATAGTTGAACGGCCGGCCGACGAAGACGAAATCCGCGCCGAGCGCGAGCGCCTTCAGCACATCGGTACCCCGCCGGATGCCTCCGTCGATCATCACCGCGATGTCATGACCGACTGCATTCGCGATTCCAGGCAGCACGCGAAGCGGCGCGGCGGTGCCGTCCAGCTGTCGCCCGCCGTGGTTCGAGACGATGATTCCATCGGCGCCATGATCTCGCGCGGCGATCGCGTCGTCGGTTGCCATGATGCCCTTGATCACGAGTTTTCCCGTCCATTGCGCCCGGATCTGACGCACATGGCTCCAGTTCAGATGGTCCTTCGCGCCGAAATCCCGCACGACGCGGCCCGAGAAGATGGGCGCGCCTCTCGTCGCATAGGAGTTCTCGAAGTGCGGCATGCCGTGGTTGACGAGCGTTCTGAGCGCGGTGCCGAAGAGCCATCGAGGGCGCGTGACGCCGTCCCACGCGAGCCGCATGCTTGGCTTGAGCGGTGTCGAAAATCCCGTGCGGATATTGTTCTCGCGATTGGCGAGCACGGCCGTGTCCACTGTCAGAACGAGCGTGTCGTAGCCGGCGCGTTGGACACGTTCGATCAGCGCGCGAATCTTCTCGGGTTCGCCCGGTAGATAGGCCTGGAACCATGTGCCGGACGCTTCCTTGGCCACTGTCTCAAGAGGAATGAGCGACGAGCCGCTCATGATCATCGGGATGCCGGCATCGCGAGCGGCTCGTGCTTGCACGAGGTCGCCACGGTAAGCGGACAACGCCGATATGCCCATCGGCGCGATGCCGAACGGAGCGCGATACGTCTTGCCGAGCAGTGTCGTCGCTTGCGTGCGCCGGGACACGTCTCGAAGCACGCGCGTCACGAAGCGATATTCCGAATACGCCCGTTCGTTGTCGTCCAGCGATGCGTTGCGCTCGGCTGCACCCGAGATGTACCCGAATATAGGTCGCGGAAGATGCCGCCGCGCGGCGATCTCGAAGTCATCGAGCGACAAGTATCGCCGCAACGCCTTGGGAGCCGGCTGTGCCGGAGCTTGCTTGGTTGGTTCCGCTTTCATTGCCCGCCTCTCGGATGCACGCATGCCATCAGAGGCAGGACATCCATGCTGATTCGTGGACCGCTCCGCGCATTAACGACCGCGCCGTGGCTTTCGAAAAAATCATAACGCCGTTATGAAAATCGCGCAACGACTGGCAGCCAGCGAAGCATTCGACGAAATGTGGCCGTCAGCCGAAGCCCGTTCAAGGGAAGCTGCGGCCGCTTGGAGCGACCAACGATCACGAACATCGAGCGATGTCGTGTTGCGGTGGTACGCGTTGTGGGCTGGCGTAGGCGCGCCTCGTTAAGCTGCGGCCCTTTTCAGAGGCAACCAGGCGATGGAATGGCCGGTTTATGGGGCGCCGCCGCATGCCGTCCGTCGGGCGACTCATTGCCCCGGTCACGCAGTCAGGCATGCAAAGGCCGCTAGTGGAGTGGCGCTGTCGCTCACGCGACGATGTCGCGCACGGTGTCGGCCGTCGATGAACCTCGGCTCCGCTTTCTCATCCCTTGCCCAGAGGTGGCCGGCTCGGAAACCCGGCCATGTTGCTGAGCTGAGCGAGCTCGTTGGCGGCCTCGCGCAGCAGTTCCGAGTACTCGTGGATCTTCTCTGCGGTCAGCCGCTTGCGCGGACCCGCCAGGCTAATGACGCCGACGCAGCGCGAGCCGCTGACCACCGGTGCCGCGACCGCCGACATTCTGGGCGCAAACACCTCGTCGATCATTGCGTAGCCGCGCACGCGCGCGGCGTGCAGGAAACCGAACAATGCCTTCAGCGTCGTCGGCGCGTTAGGGCCGAATTCCTTCGGCTGACCGAAGCCCTGCTTCAAGACCAGCGCGGCCGCTTGTTCATCCGACATCGTCATGAGCCACGCGTGACCCGTCGACGTGCACGAAAGCCGCGCGGCCTGACCCATGTCGGGATCATAGCGAAAGCCTGTGCGCTGTCCGTCCGCCTTGCCGACCCAGATGATGGCGTCGCCATCCACCAGCGACAGCCGCGCCAGTTCGCCGGTCTGCGCCGCGACACGTTCGATGATCGGCTGCGCGATGTCCGCGATACCGGTCAGGCTCAGAAACTCGAGGCCGTTCGACGTCATGCGCATCGTGAGGATATAGCGGCTGTTGTCGGCGAACTGACGCACATAGCCGCTCTCGACCAGTTCGGCGAGCACGCGATGACATGAACTGCGCGGCATGCCTAACGCATCGGCGATCTCCAGCAGTCCCGTGCCTTCGCCTTGCGACGCAAGGAAATCCAGAATTCTCAGGCCGTTCTTCAGCGACATGGTTCGTCGGGCTTTCGCGATATGAAACGCGGTTCCGGTTCGGAACATTCAGCGTTGCTCGAGCCAACAATACCACTTGCTCGTCCGAGAAACGAACGCCAACATCCAAAATCCAGGAGACATTCATGTCAGTTACCGCTGACCCCAACATGGCCGCGGGCGAACGATCCGCGCAGGCCCACTTGATGGCGCGTCGCGCAGTGGCGGGCGCGACCGTCGGCACGGCGCTGGAGTGGTTCGATTTCGCGCTATACGGCGTGGTCGCAGCCACGATCTTTCCGAAGCTGTTCTTTCCATCGCTCGACCCGACTGCGTCGCTGCTTGCGTCGCTCGCCAGTTTCTGGGCGGGGCTCGCCGCGCGTCCGCTGGGCGCGGTGATCTGCGGCATGCTCGGCGACCGCTGGGGACGGCGCAACCTCATGCTCGTCACGGTTTCGGTGATGGGCGCGTCGTCGTTCATGATGGGCCTGCTGCCCACTTATCAGCAGGTCGGCATTCTTGCGCCGACCCTGCTGGTTTCGCTGCGCATCATTCAGGGGTTCGCGCTCGGTGGAGAATCGACCGGCGCGCAACTGATGGCGGTCGAACACGCGGCCGCGACGAAACGCGGATGGTATTCCGGCCTGCTCGGCATCTGCTCGCCGCTCAGCCAGATTCTGGCGAATTTCTCGCTCTTCGCGCTGTCCGCCCTGCTTTCGGCCGATGACTTCGAATCGTTCGGATGGCGTATCCCGTTCCTTGCGAGTTTCGTGCTCGTGCTGCTCGGCATCTATATCCGCATGAAGGTCAGCGAGACGCCGGCCTTCGAGGCGCTGAAGAAGAAGGGCGAAGGCGCGCGCGCCGCCAATCCGCTCGGCATCGTCTTCAGGTTTCACTGGCGGACCGCACTGCGTCTGACACTGTTCTTCTGCGGCCCCGCGGCGCTGTTCTATCTGATCGTGGTCTTTTCGCTGAGCTATCTCACGAAGAACCTCGGCGTGCCCAAGCAGACCGGCTTCATGCTGCTGATGGTGGCCAATGTCTGCGCCATCGTGGGTGCGCTCGCGGGCGGCTATCTGAGCGACCGGATCGGGCGTAAGCGCGCGCTGATGATCGGCTCGTTCTGCACGCTCGTCTGCTGTCTGATTTACTTTCCGATCCTCAACCAGCACTCGGTCGCCATGACGATGGCCGTGATGGGCGCATTTCTCGGCTTCACGCAGTTTCAGAGCGGCATCCAGCCGGTATGGTTCGCCGAATCTTTCCCGACCGAAGCGCGCTACACGGGCTCCGCGCTGTCGTACTCGGGCGCCAATCTGCTCACCGGCGGGCCCATGCCGATCGTCGCGGTGGCCCTGCTCAATGCCTTTCACGGTTCACCGTGGGCCATCGTCGCTGTCTGTGGCTCGCTGAACCTGCTCTCCTTCCTCATGATCGCCACGTCGCGGGAAACCAAAGACACGGCCCTCGAACGCAGCGCCACCCATTGAAACCATGACTCGCAAACTCTATATCCTCAACGGCTCCAACCTGAACATGCTGGGGCTGCGGGAACCGCACCTTTACGGCCATACGACTCTGAAGGACATCGAACGGAACTGTCTCGCGCTTGCCGAGGATCTCAAGTTCGATTGCGTGTTCCGTCAGACCAACAGCGAGAGCCAACTGGTCGACTGGATTCAGGAAGCATTCCTGCAGGACGCCGCGCTCGTCATCAACCCGGCCGGCTTCTCGTTCGGGCGGATTCCGGTGCTCGACGCAGTCAAGCTGATCCGCCAGCCGGTGGTGGAAGTGCATATCACGAACATTCACCGGCGCTCCGAGGAATACCGCCACTCGACAATCTCGGTGGCCGCGACCGCGGTGATCTGCGGGGCGGGCGCGAACGGATACTTGCTTGCGATTCGCGCTGTCGATGACCTTTGGACCGCACAGAGCTAATGCTTGAGTGAATCATCGTCGCGGTAAGCGGCCGTTACAGAGGCGAACGAAAGCACCGAGATGCCGTCGATCGCCTTGCGCTCGGGCGCTCAACGACGCAGGTCCGAGAACCCTCAGGAAGTATCCCCCACCCTCGCCCCTTCCGATCCACATCACGTCTCCCGCCGCAGGAATAGACGCGCCCGCTGCGTCATGCACAATATCGGCATCTAAGAACGCGGAGAATGGCCCGTGGGCGTCAACTTCGACCTCAACGACTTGCAGGCATTCAGAGCCGTGGTGGAACTGGGCAGCTTTCGAAAGGCAGCCGAGGCGGTGAACATCTCCCAGCCAGCGCTGAGCCGCCGGATCGACAAGCTGGAGGAAGCGCTCGGCGTGCGTCTCTTCGAACGCACCACGCGCAGCGTGACGCTCACGACTGTCGGCCGGGCATTTGCGCCGAGCGCGGAGCAGTTGCTGGACGATCTCGATGTCGCCCTGCTCGGCATCCGCGATGTCTCGTCGAGCCGATTGGGTCATGTCACCATTGCCTGCGTGCCATCCGTGGCCTACTACTTCCTGCCAAGCGCGGTTGCGAGCTTCCATCGCCGTTTTCCGCGCATCAGGGTGAAATTGTTCGATGCGAGCGCGAACGAGGTGCTCTCCGCCGTTCTCAGCGGCGAGGCTGATTTCGGCGTCAGCTTCATGGGAAGCCAGGAGTCCGAGGTCGACTTCAAAGTGCTGCTACAGGAGCAGTTCGTCGCGGCTTGCCGTCGTGACCACCCGCTCGCGCGCAAGAAACGCGTGACCTGGAACGAGCTCTACGAGCACGACTACGTTTCCGTGGACAAGACGTCAGGCAATCGTCTGTTGCTCGATCAGGCTCTTTCGGCCGTGTCGCCGCGCGCGCCCAGCGTATGCGAAACGCGTCATGTCACGACCATGCTGGGTCTGGTGGAAGCGGGCCTCGGCGTGGCCGCCGTACCGTCGATGGCCATGCCGGGACGCAATCATCACATCCTCACGAGTGTGCCGCTGGTGGACCCTGTCGTGAAGCGACGAGTAGGCATCGTGAGGCGCCGCGGACGCACGCTCACGCCAGCCGCGCAGGAGTTTCATCAAACGATTCTGGATATGAGAGGCGATGTCAGGAACAGCGGCACGTCAACCGACGACGTAGCCCGAAAAGCGCGCCCCAGCAGGAAGCCCGCGTCGTGAGGGTGGCGAGAACGCTGCGTCTGCTCTATGTGCAGGTCGTGCTGGGCATGGTGCTCGGCATGGCGCTCGGGCACTTCTGGCCGCAAGCCGGCTCACATCTCAAGTCTGTCAGCGACGGTTTCGTGGCCCTCGTCAGGATGATGATTACGCCGATCGTCTTCTGCACGATCGTCTCCGGGATCACCTCTGTCGCGAGCGGCAAGGCAATCGGTCGTGTGATCTTCCGGGCGCTGGGACTCTTCTATTTTCTGACTGCGGTGGCCCTCGCGCTGGGACTCTTCACGGCCTTTCTGATGCGGCCCGGCGCGGGCATGCATATCGACGCGCGAAGTCTCGATACGACGATTCTCGCGCAGTATGTGAAGCAGGCGCATCCGGATGGCTTCGTCGCCTTCGCACTGAACGTTATCCCCGATACCATGTATGGCGCCTTCGACAAGGGCGAGGTGCTGCCGGTGCTGCTGCTTTCGCTGCTATTCGGCTTCGCGCTGAATCTGCATCCGGCTGCCGGCCGGCCCGTGCTCGCGCTCATCGAGGGCTTCGCCCAGGCGCTATTTCGCATCCTCGCGATGATCATGCGGCTCTCGCCGCTCGGCGCATTCGGCGCGATGGCTTTCACGGTGGGTCGCTTCGGGATTCATTCGGTCGGCTCCCTCGGCATGTTGATGGTGTCGTTCTACGTGGCGTGCGTGCTGTTCGTCGCGCTCGTCCTCGCTCCGCTCGCGCGCTTGCACGGCTTCGCGCTGTGGCGGCTCTTGCGTTATCTGCGCGAGGAGTTGCTCATCGTTCTGGCGACTTCGTCGACGGAACCGGTGTTGCCGCGCCTGCTCGCGAAGCTGGAGATGCTCGGCTGCGACAAGGGCGTCGTCGGACTCGTGCTGCCCGCGGGCTATTCGTTCAATCTCGACGGCACCGCGATCTATCTCACGCTGGCATCGATCTTCATCGCGCAGGCGTGCGACGTGTCGCTCTCGGCGTCGCAGATCGCGATGATGCTCGCGGTCATGCTGCTGACGTCGAAAGGAGCCGCAGGCGTGGCCGGAAGCGGCCTGGTGGCGCTCGTCGCGACGCTGGCCGTGATGCCGGATCTCCCCCTGGCGGGCGTGGCGCTGTTGGTGGGCATCGACCGCTTCATGTCCGAAGCGCGGGCGCTCACGAGCGTGGTCAGCAACGCGTGCGCGGTGATCTTCGTTTCGATGTGGGATGGCGCCTGCGATCGCGCGCGTCTTGCGCAAATGCTGCGCGCGCCGGCGCCGGTAGACGCCGACGGCGCAGAGGACCACGCGAGCAGTACCTCGGGAAGTTGACCGCGCAGGCTAGATCAATGCGCGGCGACGCTATCGAGCCCGGTCGATTTCACATCGGCCTGCACGCCGGGCGATGCCAGATAATCGAGAAGCGCCTTCGCTTCCTTCGGATGCTGCGCGCTCACCGGAATGCCGGCGGCAAAACGCGTGACAGACTGCAAAGACTCCGGAATCTTTCCGACGAACGTTGCGCCCTTGACCGGCAGCAACTCGCTCACCTGCTGAAAGCCGATCTCGTAGTCGCCGTTCGCGACGACCGAAGCCACCGGTATGCGCGGAATCATCTTCGCCTTGGACTTGACCTGATCCTCGATGCCGAGCTTCGTGAACAGTTCCCGCTCGATATACACACCGCTCGCGCTGTCGGAGTAGGCAATCGACTTCGCATGCAGCAGAGTCTGCCGCAGGCCTTCCGGCGAGCTGATGTCGGGCTTCGCCGCGCCGTCGCGCACGACCATGCCGATGCGCGAGTCCGCCAGTTCCACGCGCGAACCGGGCACGACCTTGCCCTGCTTGATCAACTCGTCGAGCGCATAACCGACCATGATGACGGCGTCGGCCGGCTCGCCACGTTCGAGGCGGTTGGGAATCGCTTCGGGCGATTTGCCCATCGACGGACCCAGCGCGGTGTCGAGCGTGTTGCCCGTCTCCGACGCGAACCTAGGACCGAGCACCTTGTATGCCGCGGTGAAGCCACCCGAGCTCATGACGTGCAGGTCGGCGGCCTGTACGCTGGACGCAGCAGCCGAGGCGGCGATGAGCGCCGCCGCGTAGAGTTTCGAAAGCAAATTCTTCATGATCGAAGTCGTGTAGGGTTCGATAGACGCTCGTCGCGACGAGCGTCGCATCAGTGCGCCGGCGTCAGCCTTGCTGCGCGCCGGCGATAGAGCGCGAACGTCGCCAGAAGCGCGCAGCCGGCGGCGAAGCTCATCCAGTATCCGGGTGCCGCCTTGTCGCCGGTCATGTGAATGAGCGCCGTCGAAATCGCGGGCGTGAAGCCGCCGAACACCGCCGTCGCCAGGCTATAAGCAAGCGAGAAGCCCGCCACGCGCACCTCGACCGGCATCACCTCGGTCAGCGCGACGACCATCGCGCCGTTATACATGCCGTACATGAACGAGAGCCAAAGCAGCACGAGCAGCATGTTGATGAAGCTCGGCGCGTGGGCGAGTATCGACAATGCGGGGTATGCGGTCGCGATAGCGAGCAGCGTCATGCCGACGAGCAGCGGCCTGCGGCCGATCTTGTCCGAGAGCGCCCCGCCGATCGGCAGCCACACGAAGTTCGACACGGCTACGCACAAGGTCACGAGCAGACTGTCCGCGGTGCTCAGGTGCAGGACGGTCTTTCCGAACGTCGGCGCATACACCGTGATGAGATAGAAGCTCGAGGTCGTCATCGCCACCAGCATCATGCCGGCGATCACGGCGGCCCAGTTCTGCGCCAGCGTGCGGAACACTTCCTTCATGCTCGGGCGATGCTGGCGTGCCTTGAACTCCTGCGTTTCTTCCAGATTGCGACGCAGCATGAAGATGAACGGCACGATCATGCAGCCGACGAAGAACGGCACGCGCCATCCCCAGCTCGCGATAGCCGCGGTGTC
The DNA here is from genome assembly GCF_017220215.1 of Caballeronia sp. M1242. Classification (NCBI taxonomy): domain Bacteria; kingdom Pseudomonadati; phylum Pseudomonadota; class Betaproteobacteria; order Burkholderiales; family Burkholderiaceae; genus Caballeronia; species Caballeronia sp. M1242. The sequence continues at coordinate 177,354 of NZ_CP071131.1, forward strand.
GAGCGACTGGTTGAGCAAGAAGCCAAGCGCCGCGGCAACGACGATCGCAACCTGCTGGCTCGCCGACTGCCAGCTCGTGAAGAAGCCCTTGCGGCCAGGCGTGGCCATCTCGGCGAGATAGACCGACACGCCGCCCAGTTCAGCGCCTGCCGAGAACCCCTGCAGCAAACGTCCGACGAGCACGAGCGCGGGCGCCAGAAGACCGATCGTCGCATAGCCCGGCACGAATGCGATCAGGATGGTGCCGCTCGCCATGATGGAAAGCGTGACGATCAGGCCCTTGCGGCGGCCGACATCGTCGATGTAAGCGCCGAGCACGATCGCGCCCAGCGGACGCATCAGAAAGCCGGCGCCGAAGACGGCGAACGTCATCATCAGCGAAGCGAATTCACTCGATGCCGGAAAGAACACGCCGGCGATTTGCGTCGCGTAGAAGCCGAACAGAAAGAAGTCGAACTGCTCCAGGAAATTGCCGGCCGTTACGCGGAAAACCGCCGCAGCCTTTGAATGTCCCGGCGAAAGGGTCGAAGGTGAGGGATGCATCGATGTGTCTCCTGAAGTCCCGAAATGTGCGGTCTGTCCGCTCTTGTATTTCGGGGATGATGGCCTGCCGCCATCAAAACGATAAGTGCAATGTTTTCAACGATTGATGTTCTGCGGTTATCAATCGCCGGAAACGGTCGGCTCGGCCGACCTCCCGGATGTCAGCGCTCAGGCCACGAAACGGCACTGTGAAGCGGGCGTGCGCGTGTCCATGTTGCGGCCGCGGTTCAGGTGATCGTCGATTTCCGCGGCGCAACCGAGCATGCGCGGATACAGAAAAATCGTGAACGCGGCGGTTTCGAGATCCGCCTCGCTGAACGCGCCGCGCTTGAGCGGCTGCCACAGCATTTTCAGCAGCAGCGCGGCGATCACGGCATCGACATTCACGCAGTAGACATTGCGCGAGACGCCCGCGTCGAACAAGGCCTGCACCAGCGCGCGGTAGTACGCATGAAACGCGTTGTACTCGCCTCGCGCCTCGTACAGCTGGGCGATAAACACCTCGCGCGGATCGTGATTCACCGGCTTGTCCTTGAACACCGGGTGATTGACGCCCGGCAGCTTGGCGATGTCGAGGCTGCCGGCCTGCTTCTGGCTCGCCTTGTATCGCGCGTAATGCTCGACGGAGCGGCGCGCGAGCGCTTCGAGATCGACGCCGTGATGCGGGTCCGCGGGATCGTCCAGGGCGCTGTCGCGAAACGCATCGTTGAGAAAGGCGATGCCCTCGTAACCGTTGCCGCCGTGCGTATAGCCGGTGTGCGTCAGAAAACCGGTCAGCGCCTTGTTCAATTGCACGCGTTCGGGCGATTCGGGGCCATCGGCCGATACCGCGCCCTTCGCGCCTTGCGCCGAGATCGCGCCCGGTCCGTTCGTGAGCAGCAATCCGGTCAGCGTCCTGAAGGCGAACAGGTCGTCGGCGGACGGTTCGAGGCCGAGCAACGCCGCGAACGCGATTTCCGTCAGCGAGCGCTCGCCGAGCAGCGTCTCAGTGGAGAGATCGCAGAAGCTGTCCGGACGATGGCGCGACGCGTCCGCCGACGCGCCGATCAGCGTGCCGAAAAGCGTCGTCCACCATGGCAGGCTCTCCGCCGTCAGACGCGAGATGCGCTTGCGCATGAGCGGGCCCCAGGCGAGTGTCGTCGTGATGGCCGCGAGCACGGCGTCCGCGCGCGGATGGCCCGGGCCGCCGGCAAGCCATCGCACGAACACGGAACTCACGCCACGGGCGGCGAGGCCGGCGAGCATGGCTTCGGCCTTCGGATCGGGCTCGTCGGAGAACAGCGTCGCGCTGCCTTCGGTGTCGATCGCGTCGATGTCGAAGTCGTCGTCGAACGCGTCGACGAGCTTTGCCCCGGCGAAGCGGTCGATCATCAGCCTGGCCGCCTCGCGCGCCGCTCGCTGGCGATTCGGCCCGACGATCGCGGCGGCGGCGGCGAGCACCGCGTTCGGCGCATTGCCGGCCTCCCGCGCCGCCTGCGCGGCCGACAGTTCAGGCTTGCCGTACAGGTTCACCGCTGCGCCGACCGCGACGTTCATCAGTTTTTCGTCGTTCGCGCCGCCGAACTCGTGCAACAGCGCGAGGCAGACGTTCGCTTCGAAGGAATGCTTGGCCGCTTCGAGCATCGATACGCCGTGCAGGCTGCTCACCTGAGTCTTCGCATCCATCTGCGAGGCGCCCGAGGCATCCTTCAATGGCTGGCGCGGAGCAATAGCGCCGATCTGGTCGTTCACGCGCGCGACCTGTTCGTCATACGGCGCGACGGCTTTCACGACCGCGAGCGCGAGATCGTCGGGCAATTCGAGCCCCTGATCGGAGCCGAACCACGGCTTGAGCGCGAGACTGCCTTCGGGCTCGAAGTCGGGCAATGTGGCGTTCGCCCGCATCACCGCCGTGAGCGCGGCGGGAATATGCGCGATGTTCGTCACCACCGCGCCCTTCGCCGAGCAGCATGGATCGTCGGGCGTGAAAAGCCGTTCGACGCCGAATTTCTCCTTGAACCAGCGTTCCTTCGCGAGCGCATCGTCGGCGCCGCCCGCCATCGCGCCAGCATGTCCCACCGCGCGCGTCAGACGGCTTTTCCAGCGGCCCACCACGCACGCGACCACGGGTTTCGTGAAGTTCGCGTCGGCTTCGTAGTAACCGCCGGGCTCGCAGTACAACACGGCAGCCTTGCTGCGGGCGTCGTTTGCAAGCGCGAAGGCGAATTCGGGCGCGGCATAGTGGATGTAGACGTCCTTGCCGCTGGAGATGACCGTCGAGGTGCCCCAGCCGCTCATGCGCAGGTACTGCGCAATCGTGGTGCTGAAGCCGCCGGAATTCGAGAAGATCGCGATGGATCCCTGGCGCAAGGTCGCGCCAGGATCGTCGCCACCGAGCGCGCCGCCGATGCGCACGCGTTGCCAGGAGTCCGCCACGCCCAACCCATTTGCGCCGAAGATGTCGATGCCCGCCTGCTGCCCCATCGCGCGGATCTCACGGGCATCGTGCACGGCGATCTTCTCCGTGATGATGAAGATCTTGCGCAGATCGGGATTCACGCGGATCAGTTCGGCCACGCCGTCGCGCGCGGCCGATGGCGGCAGATAGACCACGCCGCAGTTGAAGCGATGCCCGGCTTCCAGCCCTTCTCGCACGTTGTTGAAGACCGGAATGTCGCCCGCGGGCGTCGCGAGCACTTGTCCGCCTTTGCCGGGCGCCGTACCGAAGACGACATTTCCGCGCGAGAAAGCGTGGCTCACCGGCGTCACGTCCGATGATTCGCCACCGAGAATATTGAGCACGCAGACGCGGTCTTCGCGCGTCGCGATATCCGCCAGCGACTGAATGCCGACGAAGTATTTGAAATGACTAATGCCTTGCTTGTGCATGTCCGATCTCCTCAAGCCGATGCCGTATGCGATTGCGCGTCGCGCGCGCCGATGCGCGCCGCCACTTGCGCGCGTCCGCCCGATTGCATCCATGTATCCGCACGGCGCGCGTACTGGATCACTTCGCTGATGTCCGAATCGAAGCCAAAAAGGCGATACGGCAGGCCGAGCGAATCGCAGGTGTCGCGCAGCGCGGACATGCCGCGCACGAGGTTGGGACCGCCGCGTCCGAGCACGACATAGAGCGGCGTCGGTCCGTGCTCGCTGAAGTGCTCGCGCAGCGCATCGGCCATCGCGCGCAGGGTTTCGAAGATGTCGGTGTTGTTGGACTTGCCGCCGATGATGAACAGCACATTCGACTGCTTCAGCCAGTGCCGGAAGCAGATGCGCGCCACTTCCCTCATCTTTTCGTACGGAGGATTGCCGCCGAAGTCCGACGAGATGATCGCCGCATCGCCAAGCATTTCCGTGACGAGCGAATTCGCGCCGCCGCCGAACGTGGGCGCGAGGATGGTGCCCTTGTCGTTGATCACGTAGACATCGCTTTGCCCCTGGTGCGTGCGCAACTGATTGATCTCCTGTTCGAAATCCGAGTAGTCGGCGGCGAACAGATGCGGTGGCAGGCCGAGCCGCGAGAAGCGTGGATCGTCGCGATCGAATCCGCACTTGAAGTCGCATGCGACGGGCGTGAGACGTCCCTTCTTGTCTTCGCGCATGCGGATGGGGTTGAGTTCCAGCGTCGTCATCCCGAAGTCGTGGAACAGCTCCCAGAGCTTCGGCAACTGCTGCACGAGCGGCGAGATGATTTCGCGCGGCGCGCCGATCTCGCTCAGCGCATTGGCGACGACGAACGCCTTCAATCCGGTCAGCGCATCGAACGGCACCATCGCGACGTGCTTCGGGTCGACTTCCTCGATGTCCATGCCGCCCATGTGCGAAAGCGTCATCGTCGGCGCGCGAAAACGCGTGGAATCGGTGATCGAGAAATAGACTTCGTGCTTGGCCGGCACGCCCGCTTCGAACGTCACGCCGTTTGCCTTGGCTCTCACATGGCCGACGGCGTGTTCGGCGAAGTACAGTCGTTCCTTTTCGGCGAGCGCCGTCTTCAGATCCGTTGCGCGGCCGAGCAGGCCCGCCTTGCCCTTCTTGCCCACGCCACCCTTGAACACCGGCTTGATGAATATCTGGCCGTGACGGTCGATGAGCGACTTGATCTCTTCTTCGCTGGCGCCCGGGCCGAGCACTTCGCTCGACGGAAAGCCGACGAATTGCAACAGGCGCGAGCCGTGCAACATTCCGGTGATCTGCATGTGACGTGTCTCCTGAATTGACCTATGACGGATGAAGCGGATACGGAAGGTCCATCGACTCGCTGCGGCAGGCGCGAGATGCACCGCTGCCGCTAGATGCGCTCGAAAGCGGCGGCAGGATTCAAGTAGCGAGATGGAATACGCGAGTTATGCGTCGATGACTGTTGACGCCAGCCGCGAACGGGCGTGCACTGCGATGCAGCGAAACGCTGCTCCGCGCTTCGTGCCTGTCTCCGACGCGTTCTCTTTTATGAACGTCTTGAGATCAGATACTTGCGCAAGAAGGTCGAAACAAAAAGTGCAATTTTCGGAAGCATTGATGTTCGGACGCTATCAATGCGAAGAAGCGGCGTGGAAAGTCAGTGCGACGACTCGAGTCAACGTCGAGTCGCGTCACAAGGTCGGCCCCGCATGCACTCGCCGGCGCATAAAGTCCAGCGAAAGCCGGGTTCCCCACTTACTCACTTCAGCGATGCCGCAGCCGTCGACTGTGCATAGTCCTCGGGCAGCGAACTGGACCTCAGCACGTTGTCCGGCAGATGCTGCGCGTCATCCTTCGATACGGCCCCTACGAACCTCCAGCCTGACGGCATCTTCACGAACGTGAAACCCGTCGGTTGATCTACGAACACGGAATAAACAGGGCTCGCCGGTGACGCGACAGGCGCAGCACTGCTTGCGAAAGTTGAGATAGGCGCAGCAAAGACGAGCGCGGCAGACAAAGCGGCAATAGACGTTCTCATGCAAAGCTCCAAAGATCTGGTTTATGTAACGATCGACACATATATTAAATGACGATCGCCCGATAAGGTCCAGAAGTTTTGTGACGCTCAACATATAATTGTGAATTCCATGCACGTCATTAATGCCACCGCGTGCAGCGGGACCGGGAGACAGTATGACGCTAGACAGGCAGCGCCCCATGGAAGAGCCCCAAAGACCGCGTGGCCGGCCGCGCGCTTTCGATCGCGATGCGGCGCTCAGGCGGGCAATGGAGGTGTTCTGGGCCAAAGGCTTCGACACCTGCTCGATGTCCGACCTCGTCAATGCCATGGGCATCAATTCGCCAAGCATCTATGCCGCCTTCGGCAGCAAGCAGGAGCTGTATCGCGAGGCGCTTGCCCTCTACGCGCGCGAGGAAGGCGGCGCAGCGGTTCGGCAGTTGCGCGCGCATGAATCTGTGCGGGACGCGCTTCGCGCCATGTTCCGCGCGAGCGTCGTACTGTTCACGAGCGGTCAGGCCCCACGTGGCTGCATGATTTTTCTCGGTGGCATGTCGGTTGGTATCGAGCACGCCGAACTACGCGACGAATTGCGCGCGGAACGCCGCAACGTGGCGCGTGCGATTGCCGCGCGGCTCAAACAGGCGCGCGAGGAAGGCGAACTCGATGCCAACGCCAACGTTCAAGCGATCGCCGCGCTCTGCATGACGCTGATGGGAGGTTTGTCGATAGAGGCTCAGGACGGCGTGCGCCGCGCGTCGCTGTTCGCCGCGATCGATGAATTCATCGCCGCCTTGCCGGTCGCCTCGGCATAGCGATATGGGTGTGTCATCGGCTAGCGATGATCTGCTTGCGCGCTGAACTTAAACCGTCCCGGCCATCAACCACACCCGAAGCATGCTGATCCGCCGCTGAAAGCGGACGTCGATGGCGACGCGAAGTCCATCACTTACGCGGCTGAATCGTCGCCGCCGCAATTCCCGCTCCGGCGAACGCGCACGCGGCCGCGACCAGCGCGACAGCGCGCAGCGCATCAGCGATAGCGTCGGCGTCTGCCCGTGCGACTGGTAGCGCATGTCCATCGCTCGCCGCTGTCGCAGACTGAATTCCCGACTGCAACGACGTCGCGGTCGCGCGTGCATTCTGCGGCACGTGCAACGCATCGAGCCGCGCCGACAACGCCGCATGGTGCGACCAGACGAACACGATGCCGAGCACGGCAATCGCCAGCAGGCTGGCCACGCGCGCAACAGCGTTGTTGATGCCCGACGCAATGCCCGCGCGGTCGGCCGGCACCGAATTCATGACGGTCGTGGTCAACGGCGCGACGGTGATCGTCATCCCGAGGCCGAGCACGGCCAGCGCAGGGAAGAATCCGCTCCAATAGCTGCCGCCCGCAAACGGCAGCGCCAGCAGTGCGAAACCGATTCCGGCGACGCTTGGTCCCACTGTCAACAGCAAGCGCGAGCCGAAGCGGCTCGTCAGGCCGCCGGTCAATCGCGATAGCAAACCGATGATGACGGGCGCCGGAAGCAGCGCCGCACCGGCTTGCGTCGCCGTGTAGCCATGTGCGCGAATCAGCGTGAACGGCAGGAAGAAAAATACGCCACCGAGGCCGAAGTAAAGCAGCAGTGTCACGAGATTGGCGCCTGCGAAATCTCGCGAGCGAAAGACGTCGAGCGGCATCATCGGGTGACGGCTTTTCGCCTCGATCCGCACGAATGCGGCGAGCACGACGACACCGGCGCCGAGTGCGGATAGTACGAACGGATCGGCGAACCCGTGCGCGGCGGCGTCGGTCAGGCCGTATGTGAGCGCGGCAAGTCCTGCTGCCGCGCACAGCGCGCCGGGCCAGTCGACTTGTCGAGGTTCATCGAGCTTGTGGCTATCGGGCACCGACAAGACGGCGAGCGCGATCGTCACCGCTGCAAGCGGCACGTTGAGAAAGAAAATTGCTCGCCACGACAATGCATCGACGAGCCAGCCGCCTGCTACCGGCCCCACCGCCGATGTAATCGCGCCCACGCCGGCCCAGGTGCCGATTGCACGCCCGCGGGCTTCGCCTTCGAATACCGCGCCTATGATTGCGAGACTGCTCGGCACGAGCAATGCGGCGCCGATGCCTTGGAACGCGCGCGCCGCGATCAGCGCATGGACGCTCGGCGCAAACCCGCAAGCCGCCGACGCGAGCGTGAACAGCGCGATGCCCGCAATGAAGATCGTGCGGCGGCCGAAGTGATCGCCCATGGACCCGCCGACCAGCACGAGCGAGCCGAGAAAAAGCAGGTACGCATTCACCACCCACTGCACCGCCTGGACCGTCGCGCGGAAGTCGCTTTGAATGGCGGGCAGCGCGACATTGACGACCGAGCCGTCGATAAACGCCATGCTCGACCCGAGAATCGTCGCGGCGAGCGCGAGACGCGCGCGACGGCACGGACGGTCCACGCTCGTTGGCTGCGAGCGAATGAAAAGCGCGTCGCACGGGCTTGCCTGCGCAGGCACGGCGCACGGCTTCTTCGGCTCTGTGTCGAGCAATTCCCGGTCGACCAAGTTGCCCCCGCTCTCATCGATGATGAGTAGCATAACAATGCAAGGCGCCGATCGCATCCATGATGCGCTTGCTGTCACGCAGCGCTAGCGCGGGTTCTCATCCAGCACGAGAAGGTTGTCATGCGAAAACCCGAGTGCAACCGGCTGCCCGTATTCCGGCAGGGTCCGGTTCGGATCGTTGAACACATCGATCGAAACGACTGCGTCGCTCACGCGCGCGCGAATGCGCACCACGGCGCCGAGAAAGCTGATCTGCTCGACGGTGGCCGCGAGCGAATTGCGACCGTTCGACGGCGGCTCCAGCACGATCGCTTCGGGACGCAGCGCCAGCAATCGCTCCTTGCCGGCATCATCCGGCGGCAGGGAGCGCGACGTCACGAGTTCCTGACCATCGACCGCGATGCGCCCGGTGCCGGGATCGATCACGCGTCCCGCCAGAATATTCAGCGTTCCCACGAACGAGGCCACAAAGCGCGTGCGCGGGAAGTTGTAGATGTCGAGCGGCGAACCCACCTGCTCCACGCGTCCGTCGTTCATCACGACGATACGGTCGGAGATCGACAACGCCTCTTCCTGGTCATGCGTGACAAAGATCGATGTGATGCCGAGTTCACGCTGCAGCGCCCGAATGTCTTCGCGCAGCGACACGCGGATTTTCGCATCGAGCGCGGACAGCGGTTCGTCGAGCAGCAGCACCTGCGGTTTGCTCGCCAGCGCGCGAGCCAGCGCCACGCGCTGTTGCTGTCCGCCTGACAGTTGCCACGGATACCGCCCGGCGAGTTGCGGCAGCTTGATGAGTTCGAGCATCTCGGCGACGCGCGCATCGATCTCCTTTTGCGAACGCTTCGCAACCTTCAACGCGAAGCCGATGTTCTGCGCCACCGTCATGTTCGGAAAGAGCGCATACGCCTGAAACACCATGCCCACGGCGCGATCGCGCGTGCGCATATGCGTGACGTCGCGTCCGTTCAGACGGATGGTGCCGCGCGTGGGCGTCTCGAATCCGGCGATCATGCGCAGCACCGTCGTCTTGCCGCAGCCCGAGGGACCGAGAAACGTGATGAATTCGCCCTGCTCGATCGTCATGTCGAACCGATGCAGGGCCACGTTCGGCCCGAAGGTTTTGTGAAGATCGTCGATTTCGAGAAATGGCATGCTTGCGGCCTCGTCGGCTCAGGTTTTACGGCCGGCCAGTGCGCGCGCCGATCCGAACACCTGGATCAGGCCCATCGATGCCCATGTGACGATGAACGCGATAATCGCCAGCGCCGACGGTTCGTATGCGCGGTTCGCGCCGATCAATTGCAGATAAGGTCCGAACGCAGGACGGTCGAGCAGGCTCGCGATCGTGAATTCGCCGATCACGACGGCGAACGTCAGAAACGCGCCGGACAGAATCCCCGAGCGCACGTTGGGGAAGATCACGCGGAAGAGGATCGTCGTCCAGCCCGCGCCGAGACATTCGGCGGCCTCGGTCAGCGAGCGAACGTCCACGGCGCGCATGCCCGCATCTACGGCGCGATACATGTAGGGCAAAGACAGCGTGACGTAGCCGAAGACGAGCAGCAGATCGGTCGCGCGCTCGTTGCTGGTGAGCGGCAGGATCGAACTGCTGTTATAGATGCGCAGATAGCCGAAGACGATCACGATGGCCGGTATCACGAGCGGCAGCAAGGTGATGAATTCGACGACGGGCCGCAACTTCGGCAGACGCAGTTGCACCCAATACGCGGTGGGCACGACGAGCAGCACGCCGATCACGATGGTGAGCAGGCCCATCAGCACCGAATAGCCGAACGAAGCCTGAAAATGCGGATCGCCGAGCACGACTCGATAGGCGTCGAAGCTGTAGCCATCGCGGCGCATCCGCAGGCTGAACTCGAAGGTGGCGGCGAGCGGAATCAGAAAGTACAGCGTGCCGACGATCATCGCGATCCAGGCGCCCGCGCGCGATTGCGTCTTCATCGGCGGCCTCTTTCGGCTCTCGCGCGCAACCAGATGTAGCCGCCGTTCGACAAGCCCGTGACCACGATCATGCCCAGCGCGAGCGCATAACCGAGGTTCTGGTTATGCAGCACGTCGCCGCGAATCTGCGCGTACAGCAGGATCGGCACGATGTTGAGCGAGCTGCCCGTCAGCGCGTAGGCCGTGGCCACTGCGCCGAACGCGTTGGCAAAGAGCAGCAGCGCCGCCCCGAGCAGGCTCGGCCACAGGACCGGCAATCCGACGTAGCGCCAATACTGCGCGGCCGTGCCGCCGAGGCAGTCGCATGCTTCGCGCCACTCGCGTTTGAGACCGTCCAGCGCGGGCGTGATGATGAGGACCATCAACGGAATCTGGAAGTACAGGTAGGTGATGGTCAGCCCGAAGAAGCTGAGAATGCTGAAGCCCGTGGAATAGAGATTGACGCCGAGGTATTTGCGCGCCAGCACCGTTACGAGACCCACGCGCCCCAAGGTGCAGATGAATGCGAAGGCGAGCGGCACGCCCGCGAAGTTCGAGGCGACTCCCGAAAACGTCATGAGCGTCGGACGGATCCACGCCGGTAGGCGGCCATGCACCGCGGCCCAGGCGAGCAACGCGCCGAAGAGCGTCCCGCCGGCGGACGATGCCACGCTCACTTTCACGCTGATCCAGTAGGCATCGAGCACGGCGGGCTGGGACAGTTCGCGAAGATTCGCCAGCGTGAAGTGTCCCTGCGCATCCTGGAAGGCGCCGATCATCAGAAAAGCGGTGGGCAGCAATAGAAACAGCAGCGCGAAAGCAAAGAATGGCGCGACGCCGGCATAGCTGAGCCAGCCGGCGCCACGGCTTGCGCGGGCGGGGCCGGACTGCGGCGCGGGCGCGGCCGGCGTCAGCAGATCCGGGCCCGAAGCGCCTGGCTGCGGAGATGCGCTCATTGCAGCGAACTCGCGACTACTTCACGTTCGCGCCGACGACGTGATCCCAACCCTTGGTGACGGCGTCTTTCGTCGCGTTTTGCTGGTCGAGCGTCGGGAACACGGCGTTGCTGTAAGCCGATGCCGGCGGCAGCTTCGCGAGCAGCGCCTGCGGCACTTTCTTCTGCGCGACCAGTTCGTTATAGCGCATGGGATGGCAGTATCCGGCGAGCCAGCCGAGTTGCCCTTCGTCGGAGTAAAGGAATTCCATCCACAGTTTCGCCGCGTTCGGGTGCGGTGCATAAGCGCTGATCGCTTGCACATACACGCCTGCGACGACGCCCGTCTTCGGCACGATCACCTGCACTTTGGGATTGCCCTTGAGCGTGTCGCGATCGGCAAGCGCGTTGTAATCCCAGCGCACGATGATCGGCGTCGTGCCCTGCGCAAGCGACGCGGCCTTGCCGATCACCGGCACGAAGTTGCCGCTCTTGTTGAGATCGGCGAAGAACTTCAGGCCCGCCTGGTCGGCCTTGGAGCCGTCACCCTTCGTCTGCGAAACGCCCGCTGCATAGACGGCCTGAATCGCCTGATTCGCCGAACGCGGGTCGCCTGCGAGCGAGACCGCGTTGCGATAGTCGGATTTGAGCAGATCGCCCCAATCGGACGGCGGCTTGTCGATCATGTCCGCGTTGACTTCGAACGCGAGCACGCCGTAGTAGTCGCCATACCAGTAGCCTTCCGCATCCTTCGACGCAGCGGGGATCGAGTCCCACGTCGCCACCTTGTAAGGCTGCAACAAGCCTTCTTTTTTCGCGGACGGACCGAACGACAGCCCGACATCGATCACATCCGGCGCTTGCGGTCCCTTGTTGCCTTTGTTCGCCTTGATTGCTTCGATCTCGTCGCCCGAACCCGCGTCCGGGTTGAGCTCGTTGACGTGAATGCCGTACTTCTTCTGGAACGCGTCGATCAGCGCGCCGTATCCGCACCAGTCGTGCGGCAACGCGATCGTGGTCAATTGCCCTTCCTGCTTCGCGGCGGTGACGAGCGCCTCGGATGGCGCGGCCGATACGGCGCCGCTGCTGCCCGCCCCGAGCGCCGTTGCCGTGGAGATCGAAAGAAAACGGCCCGCCCAGCTACGCTTCATCGTCATCGATGTTCCCGAAAGGAAGGTGGTGCGTTGAAGAGATCGTCCGATTGCTGGTGCAGGCTAGTTTCAAATACGCGAATTTGCAAGCCGCCAAAAAAGTACGACTGCGCTTATGGCGGATGGCGGCTGAATAGCGGCGTTAGTGCGATTCTTATTGATGCTTTCGCGAGCGAGAATCCTTTATGTGGCAGAAAGGCCGTCATCAGCGCATAACGGGCGCTCCTGTCGATGTGGGCCGTGTTTCGAACGCGAGGATCATGGCGGAGCCAGCAACTGCTCGGCGCATCGCAGGTGGTTGTCGAGGAACGCGGACAGTCCGAGCCGCAGGTTGCTGATGAGTCGCGCATGCAGACCATCGCGGCGTCACGAGGCGCGCATAGTCCAGAAACGATCGGGCAGCAAGCGCCGGCTGATCGCAGCGCTTCGATCGGCGAGCGAGCGGCACGCGCAGCAGCGTACGGTGTTGTCGACCGCATGGAAGCTCGTGGATAGGCGATCAGAACCGGCAGCCCGCGTGCGAGCAAGGAGCTTCAGCCGAGCACTGGCGCCTTCCGCCTGCCCGCGCCTTGCTCATAGGCGTAGGCGAGGCCCAGCAGCGCTGCCTCGTCCCACTGGCGACCCACAAAGATAAGCCCGAACGGCGAGCCCGACTCGTAGTAACCGGCGGGAACCGCGATGCCTGGCACGCCCGCGATGTTGATCTCCCCCACCGTCGTCTCCTGAATGGTGTCCTTTCCGTGCAAGGGCGGAAGCTCGCATCTCATCTGCGGAAAGACGAGGGCATCGAGCCTCTGCTCGTCGAACACGCGCTCGAAGATGCGTAGATAGCGCGCCTTCAGTTCGATGAATTCAGGCATCTCCGGCGGCTGCGATGGATTCGCCAGCGCGGCCTTGAAATCCGCCAGGCTGTGCATGAAGTTCAGCACGCCGTGCGGCGAGAAAGCGTCTTCGTCTCTCGTCACCTCCGCGAACTGCGCAAAGCTCTTGATCGAAGCATGCTTGCCCAAACGTTCCAGATATTTCTCGACGTCGTAGGGGATGGATTCGAGACCGCGCGCGTCGAAATTGCGCAGCGGCGGAGTCGTCCTGCGCAGTTCGGCAAAGCCGGAGCCTTGGAAAGGATCGTCGATCAGCGTCGCGCCGAGCGATACGAGCTCGCCCTTCACGCGCTCGTACAGCGCCGCGGCCTCGTCGGAAAGCGGCTGATCGCGCCAGCCGGGACCGTACAGACCGATGCGCTTGCCCTTCAGCGCGTCACGGTCGAGCGCCGACGCATAGCCGCCTTCCGGCTGCCGGCCGACGCCGGCGAGCGTCTTCGGGTCTTCGCTCGTGTAACCGGCGATCACGTCGAGACACAGCGCCGCATCTTTCACGTTGCGCGCAATCGGCCCGACGACGTCGCGATTGCCCGACAAGGGCATCACGCCCGCGTTCGGCACCAGCCCAATGGTCGGCTTGATGCCGACGAGGTCCTGCGCCGATGCGGGGTTCTGGATGGATCCACCCGTCTCCTCGGCGAGTCCGAGCACCGCCATGCCCGACGCCACCGCCGACGCCGTTCCCGCGCTGCTTCCGCCCGGCACGCGGTCGGGCATCGCGACGTTGATCGTCGGGCCTGCCCAACTGTCGTTGGCATGCGATCCGGTATGACTCAGAATCGGGACGTTCGTCTTGCCGAGCAGAATCGCGCCCGCGCGGCGCATGCGCGCGACAACCGGCGCATCGCGCTCGGGCATCAGGTCGATGCCGCCGGTCTTGCTGTACAACTTCGACCATCCCGCGGTGGTCGGAAAGCCGACCATGTCCATCGGGTCTTTGATGACGACCGGCACGCCAGCGAGCGGCCCCAATGCTTCACCGGCGGCGCGCTGCTCGTCGATCCTGCGCGCGTCGTCGATCGCGGCGGGATTCAGGAAGATCAGCGCGTTATACATCGTGTTATGACGTTCGATCCAGTCGAAGCAGGCGCGCGCCAGTTCTTCCGCCGTGAACCGGCCGGTCCTGAATCCGTCCTGCACGGCATCGACCGTGAGGGTCGCAAGATCGACGTCGATTGCGCTGCGTTTTTCCATTCGATGCTCCCGTTGATTTGATCCGTTGATTTGATCCCTTGATCAGAGCTGGACGCCGCGCGTGAGCGCACCGTCGACGACGATGTTCGCGCCGCTCACGAAGCTCGCAGCCGGACTGGCGACGAACGCCACCGCATTGGCGATCTCTTGCGGCCTCGCCATGCGGCCGGTCGGATTCAACGCCAACGCGCGTTCGAACAACGCCGGATCGTTGTGCTCGATCCAGTCCCACACGCCGCCTTCGAAGTACACGTTGCCCGGCGAAACCGTGTTTGCGCGAATCCCCTTCGAGGCCAATTGATTCGCGAGCCCCTGCGTGTAGTGCACGATCGCGGCCTTGAAGACGCCATAAGGTCCGGCCGCGAAGTCGATCTCGCGTGCCGACACGCTCGATATGGCAACGATCGACGCCGCCTTGCTCGCGGTGAGATAAGGCATGGCGGCATCGACGAGATTCACCGTGCCGAGCAGATCGGTCTCGAACTCCTTGCGCCACGACTCGAGGTCGTTGCCGATGGCAAGCGCGCTCACATTCGCCACGACGATATCCAGCCCGCCCCACTCCGCGCCGACACGTTCGACCCACGCCTTGAGCGCCGCGCCATCGGAGACATCGACGGCCGCACCCGACGCCCGCGCGCCGCTCAGTTCGGATAGCGCGCTCGCCGTCGCTGCGACGCTCGCTTCGTCGCGCGCGCAGATGGCCACATCGGCGCCCTCGGTAGCCAGCGTCCGCGCGATCGCGAGACCAATGCCCTTGGTCCCGCCGGTCACGATCGCTTTCAAGCCCTTCAGTTGCAGGTCCATGTTCGCCGCTCCTTAATGTGTCGATGAATGGGCGGCGCGACGCGTCACTCCGTGTCGCGCCCGTCGTCCGAATTCAGCCCGCGTGCGATCTGCAAGACTTCGCCTGCCTGAATGACGGAATGACAGATATCGTCGATCGTCACGCGCTTCTCCATTGCCTGCGCGCGCAGCATGTCGTAGGCCTCGCGCTCGCTCAAGCGATGCATCGTCATCAGGATGCTCTTGGCTTCCTGCAAGTGCCGGCTGTCGAGCAGCTTCTGTTCGAGCCTCGCGATGCGTTGCGTGTGTTGACGCGCGCGCCTCGCGTGATAGAGCGCCATCACCACCGTGGACAGCAGCCCGGAGGCGCGAATCGGCGTGGTGACGATGCCGTCCGATCCCATCTTGATAGCCTGATCGATGAACGTCGGGTTCTCGTATGCCACCACGCAGATGACGGGCGGCGCATCCGGCCCGCACCACTCGCCCTTCGGCGCGCGCTCTTCGGGCAGCAACGCACGAAACACGAGATCGGTCTTTTCCGGCAGGGTGTCCGTGGGCGGCCAGCATCGCTCGACCTGGAAGCCCATGCGCCTGAGATGGTTCGTGAGCGTCAGCCCGTCATCGTCGTCCGGATGAAAAACGACGACCCGTGCATTGCGCTCGAGAATCGAACCCGTGAGGCTTCGCTGACCTCTGTCTGTTCGCGCGCTCACGTCAGTACTCTCGCGTGCTCAGCTTCGTGACCCAGTCCCCGAGCTTCTGGCGCGTCATGTACGGGTCGGGACCGACGGCGAACTTCGACTCGCGCAGAATGGTGAACTGGCCATCGGCGTTCACGCGGCCGATGCGCGGATAGAGCGCCATGTGATGATTCACGGGATCGATACGCACCCGCCCCTGCGGCGCCGCGTATTCCGATCCGAGCAGATGCGGCATGATGACGCCGATCTCGTCGGAACCGGAACGTGCGTAGGCTTCGGCGAACATGTGCATTTGATAGTACGCGGCCTCCCAGTTCATGTCCGTCGGGGTGTCCGAACCGTAGCGCGACTGGTGATGCGCGACGGCGCGGTGATTCTCTTCGGTATCGACGCTCTGAAAATAAGGCGCTGCCGTGATGTGCCCTGCCGCGATGCCGCGCTGCATCGCGTGGATTTCGGTCTCCGACGTATTCAGGCTGCCGATGGGCATGCGCGACGGATCGAAGTCGGCGTGCGCGTAGGCATCGTAGAGATACGGCACCGTCGCGCCGATGACCGTGCTGAAAATCCAGTCCGGAGACTTGCGCCGGATGTCCGCGACCACTTGCTCGAACTGCTCGCGCGTGGCGTCGAGCGACAGATACCGTTCGCCGAGGATCGCGCCTTCGGGATGCTGCAGCAGCAGCTCCTGCATCGTGCGGTTGCATTCGTACGGATAGACGTAGCTCGACCCGACGAAGTACACGCGCGCGCCGAAGGTCTCGGTCATGAAGTCCGCCAGTTGCACGCCGTTCTGATTAGGCGACGCGCCGCTGTAGATGATGTTGTCCGAATACTCGAAGCCCTCGTACATCTGCGCGTAGATGAGAAGCCGGTTGTGCTTCTCGACGACGGGCAGCATCGCCTTGCGGCTCGTCGACGTATATCCGCCGAAGATCGTATTGACGCCGTCCTTCACGATCAGCCGCTCGGCAAGCTCGCGGAACACGGCCGGATCGGACGCGGGGTCATAGTGAATCGCGACGAGCTCGCGCCCGCCGATGCCGCCGCGCGCATTGATCTCCTCGACGGCGAGGCGCGCCCCGCGCCATTGCGACTGCTCGAGCAGAGCGGTCGAGCCGCTCGTCGAGCACAGCAGACCCACTCTGATGGGATCGGACAAAGCCATTTCGTGACACGCTCTCGAATGCGCGGAGAGAGGACGCCCCGCGCGTGATGCCGACTGCCTTGGACGCGCCAACTGGCGCGTTACTTGAGGTAATGCTTGGCGACCATCGCGCCAACCGTGTATTTTGGATCGACAAAATTGCCCAGTCGAACCTTGCCGACCTGGCTCAGCATCATGTACGCGTCCCACTTGTCGAAGCCGTATTCCGCGGCCATCCATAGCACCAGTTCGCGGTAGGCAATGCGCGTCGCGTCTTCCAGCGGCCGCGCGCTGCCGATGCTCATGAGCGCGTCTTCGTTCTCGAGCCGCGGCCAGTCGATCTGCCACTTCTTGATGAGATCGACGCGCACGGTCGTCGTGCTCCGATATTCGACCGCCGTGCCGCACACTTCGCCATCGCCCTGACAGGCGTGCGCATCGCCGATGAAGAGCCGCCCGCCCGGCGAGCGCACCGGCAAGTACGTGATGCTGCCCGGTCCCATGTCGGGCACGTCCATGTTGCCGCCGTGGTTGTCGGGCGTGAGCGAATTGATGGAGTCGATCTCCGGCGAAAGACTCAGCGTCCCGATATGCGGCTTGTACGGCAGCGTATTGCGCTTGCTCCAGTACACGTTTTCTTCGTCGATCCTGATCTTGCGCACCACTTCCGGCAGCGGCTCATTCAAGAGCGCCGTGTAGTCCGTGCCCGTCAGTCCGCCGAAGTTGGGAATCATGCAGCAGAAGCCGTGCGGATCGTCACCGCGCGGCGCCATCTTCTCGATGTACACGGCGACCACATCGCCCTTCTCCGCGCCCTCGATCATGATCGGGCCGTTTTGCGGATTGAGGAACGGCACCTTCAGCACCTCGGACGGCTTGTCGGTCTCCTCTTTGATCTTGCCTTCGAACGCATCGCGCGTCTCCACCACCACGCGATCGCCGGGCTTCACATGCAACACCGGTTGCGAGTACGGCCCGATCGTGTAGTGATAGGTCTTCTGCATTTCCTCGGTCAGATGGTGCTCCACCGGTTCGCGATCCGCGCCGACGCCACGCTTCATCATGATCGAATCTTCAAGCCATTTCATGTTTCGTCTCCGTCACAGTGCCAGATACTGGCGAATCAGTTGTTCGTCCGCGAGTTGCGCCGGGCTCAGCGTCTCGACGATACGGCCCTTGTCCATCACGCAGCAGCGCGTCGCGATGCGTTCGACCATTCCCATGTCCTGCTCGACCAGCACCACGCCGATCCCTGTTTCATGCGCGATTTGCTGAAGCGTTTCGCCGATCAGATCGACAATGGATGGCTGGATGCCCTCGGACGGCTCATCGAGCAATACCACTTTGGGCGAACTGATCAGCGCACGCGCGATCGCAAGCTGCTGCTGTTCGCCGCCGCTCATGGTTCCCGCTTTCTGCTGATACCGCTTTTTCAGAATCGGAAAGTAGCCGACGACCGTGTCCTTCATTCGCGCCGCCTGCGCGCGATTGGCCTGCGCGCCGACCTGCAGGTTCTCCGCAACGGTCAGCGCGCCGAATATCTCGCGGCCTTGCGGCACGTAGCCCATGCCCCGCTGCGCGCGGACATACGGCTTCTCGTGGCCGATGGCTTCGCCGTCCAGCTCGATACTTCCTCCATCGAGACCGATCAGACCAATCAACGCGCGCATCAGCGTCGTCTTGCCGACACCGTTGCGGCCGATCAGCGCCAGCACTTCGCCCCGTCCGACGCCGAACGACACGCCGTTCAGCACGCGGCCGCCGCCATATCCCGCTTCCACACCCGACACCTGGAGCAACGCACTCATTTCTTCTTCCCCAGATAGACTTCCGCGACATCGTCGCGGGCGAGGATCTCGTCGAGCGGACCATCGGCGAGCAGGCTTCCTCCGTGGAGCACCGTCACGCGCGACGCGATCTGCTTGACGAAGGTCATGTCGTGTTCGACGACCATCATCGTGAGGCCGGCCGCCGAGAGACGCTTGATGAGCTCGCCGGTCGCATGCGTTTCCTCGACGGACATGCCCGCAACCGGTTCATCGAGAAAGAGCAGCTTCGGACGAAGCGACACCGCCATGGCGATTTCGAGCCATTGCTTCTTGCCGTGCGACAGATTGCGAGCGAGCACATGCTCCTCGTCTTGCAGCATGAAGCGCTGCAACAGTTCGTCGAGGCTTTCGGGCCGGTCGTCCTTTGCGCGATGCAGCGACAACTGCAGATGCTGGCGCACGCTCAGATCCGGGAACACGCCGGGAATCTGGAACTTGATGCTCATGCCCATCCGAATACGTTCGTGCGGCAGCACATGACTCATGTCCTGGCCGAGAAACATCACACTGCCCTCGGACGGCCGGTGCTCGCCGGTGATGAGCTTGAAGAACGTGCTCTTGCCCGCGCCGTTGGGGCCGATCACGCAGCGGATCTCGCCTGCATCGATACTGAAGTCGATGCCGTTGATGACATGCGCGCCGCCGAAGTGCTTCTTGAGTCCGCGCGTTTCCAAGAGCGTGGTCATGACTTGCCCTCCTCCCGTTTGAGACATGCGCCGCCCAGGCGCGCATCCTGATCCGCGCGGCGCCGAAGACGTCGCAAATGCCGTGTCACGAACGGCAGCAGACCTTCCGGCGCCGCCAGCACGACGATCAAAAGAATCGCGCCGAGCAGGATGAGCGCGTACTGGCTGCCGTACACCGCGAGGTTCTGCGAAAGCCACACCAGCAACGCGGTGCCGAGAACGGTTCCGCCGATGCTCTTCCTGCCCGACGTCGCCACCCAGATGACGGGCATGGCCGCGGAGGTGAGGCCCATGGTCGAAGGCGTGATGTAAGAGCCCCAGATCGTGTACAGCGCGCCCGACAAGCCGCCGAGCGTGCACCCGAGAACGAAGACCAGAAGCTGATGCCGGCGGATGTCGACGCCCAGCATCTCGGCGCGCTGCGGGTTCTCGCGAATGGCGATGAGCGTGAGCCCGAACGTGCCGTCGAGCAGCCTGCGCATCGCGGCATAGACCACGATCAACAGGATCAGCACGAGGTAGTAGAAGCTCGCGTTTTCCAGCGTCAGCGGACCGCCAGGCCACGGGATGGTGAGCGGCGGCATGCCGCCCATGCCGTTGTAGCCGTTCAGACGCGCTTCGCCGATCGCCCATTGCGGACCTGCCGTCTGCGACATGAACGTTTCGAGCACGAGCGTCACCGACAAGGTGACGATACCGATGAAAACGCCCTTGATACGGCCATAGAAGATCATGTAGCCGATCAGCGCCGCCACGACGACGCTCACCGCCAGTCCCGCGACGAGACCCAGCCACGAATCGAACCAGGCATCGCCGTAGTTCAGCGTGAAGATGCCGTAGCTGTAGCCTGCCAAGCCGAAGAAGGCCGTCTGCCCGAAGGACAGGATGCCGCCATAGCCCCACATCGCGGCGAGACCGACCGCGCCGAAGGCCCACAACAGGCAGTATGCGAGATTGCCGCTCGTGGTGGCGTCCACGACGAGCGGCAGCGCGAGCCCGACCAGCCACGGCACGTATTGGACCGCGCGCGTGGCGCGGGCCGGGGACAGCCGCGAAGGCTCTTTCGTTTGCTTCACGGTTGCCTCCTAGCGCGCGCGGGAAAAGAGATTGCCGAGACCTTGCGGCATCAGTCGGATCACCACGATGACCGTCACCAGCAAGCCGATCTGTCCGAACAACTGACCATACGAGGCCGTGAGCGCGGTCTGAATCACGGCGAGCACGGCGGCAGCGGGCGTCGTGCCGGCAATCACGTTCGCGCCGCCGACCACCACCGACACGAAGGCCTGCACGATGAAGTTGCTGCCCATGGTCGGCACCGCGGTCATGGTCGGCGCATAGAGCGCGCCGGTCAGCCCGGCGAGTCCCGCGCCGAGCGCGAAAGTCAGCGTGTAGAGCCGGTCCGTGCGCAGGCCGAGACATTGCGCGATGTTGGCGTTCTGAATCGTGGCGCGGGCGCAGACGCCGTAGTTCGTCTTGAAGAAGAGCACATACAGCCCGAACAGGATTGCCAGCGCGATGCCCGGCAACAGCGCGCGATACGTCGAAAACGAATAGTCGCCGAGCGAGAACGACCCGAAAGGCGTGCCAATGCCTTCTATCGAAGGACCGGCGACGAGCAGCATGGTCTGTTGCACGATGAGACTGATGGCCCACGTCGCGACAACGGAATCGAATAAGCGGTCGTACAGATGACGAATGACGAGCCTTTCGATCACCACGCCCGCGAGCGCCGCCGCGAGCGCGCCGAGCAGCATGGCGAGAGGCAGCGGCAACCCGCGCTTGGCCGCGATGATCGTCACGTACGCGCCGCACATGATGAACTCTCCGTGCGCGAGATTGATTACGCCCATCATGCCGAAGATCACGGCGAGACCGAGCGCCGCGAGCACCAGATAGGCGAAGCTGTCGCCGAACTGATAGATAAGCGAGTAGAGAACCGAAAAGGTGGCCATGCATGCTCCACGTTCAGAAGGCGGACGCGCGTTCGCTATGTGCTGCGAGCGCGCGCCGGCCCGGATCAGGACTTCTTGGGCAGGTTAGACGGCGTGTACTGACGATGATCCGGCTTGTTGGGCAGATCGCACCCCACCTTGCCGAGCCAGTACGGCTGGACGTCGTTCCAGACCTTCGGGATGTCGACCGAGTGATCGTCCTTCACATGCACGAGGTAAATGGTGTGACTCGCGTGATGGCTCTTCGGGTCGATACAGACCTTGCCTTGCGCGCCTTCCGTGCAGATTCCGGTTTCGAGCGCCTTGCGCACCGCATCCTGATTCGTCGTCTTGGCCTTTTCGACGGCCGCCTTATAAAGATAGATGGCGTCGTACGCGTTCGCCGCTTCCTGATTGATGTACGGCTCGTTCGGGAACTTCGCGTGGAAGCGCTTCTTGAAGTCGTTGCTGGCGGGCGAATCGACTTCTTCCACGTAGTTCGCGGTCACGTACATGTCCTTGAGCGCGGGCGGTTTAAAGCGCTTGTGTTCATACGCCTGACCGACGTTCACCGAACTCGCCATCGGCAGATTCAGATGGGCCGAAGCCTGCTGCTCGTAGTACGAGGCCTGATTCGCGCCGACGAGCAAGGTCACGACGAAGTCGGGCTTGGCCTTCTGGATGTTCTGGATCGTCTGGCCGAACTGCGATACGGACAGCGGAATGAATTCTTCGCCGACCATCGTGCCGCCGTTCTCCTTGACGATGTTGCGCACCCATTCGGCGGAGATCTGCCCGAAGTTGTAGTCGGCTGCGATGGTGTACACCTTCTTGCCGTACTTCTGCATCATCCACGGAATCAGTGTGGAGAATTGCTGTTCGGGGACCGCGCCCGTGACGAACGTGTTGGTATCGCACACGCCGCCTTCGTACTGATTGTCGTACCAGTAAAGCTGATGCGCGCGATCCATGATGGGCCGTATGGCCTCGCGCGATGCGCTGGAGAAGGCGCCGAAAATCACATCCGGCTTGTCGGTCTGCACGAGACGCCGTGCGAGTTCCTGGAACTTGGTGTTGTCTGACTGAGTGTCGTAGGCGATCAATGAAACCGGACGTCCGAGGATGCCGCCCTTGGCGTTGATTTCATCGACAGCGAGCTGCGTGGCGTGAATCTTCGGAATCGTCGCCAGTGCGAAGTTTCCCGAGGCATCTTCCAGCAGGCCGATCTTCACGGGATCGGCGGCACTCGATGCGAGCGATGTCAGTGCAAGTCCTGCGGTAAGGGCGAGACGCAACCAGCCCGACGGCTTCAGCAACATGCGGATTCTCCAGAAGTGGGCGCAGATACAAGGGAAAAATGCGAACAAAAAAAAGCCCCCTGACGAACCGTCGGTTCGTCAGGGGGCTTCTGTGCCGGGTCCTCGGGCGGACATCTTTGTCAGGCCGCGAGGGATGGGGCAAGTCTAATGCGTAGAATTTTTGCTTGTCAACGGCGGTCAAAAAAACGAGGACCACGAAACGCGTTGCGATCTCTCATTCGATGACAGGAGCCCGCGTCGTCGCCTGTCGATTGCGACTCGTCGGAATAGATCACGATCCGCACGGTCGTGCATGACTCATGCGCCGCGCGAATTGACGCGTTTGCGGATCTCCGAATCGAGAATGAGCCGCCCGCGCAACTTACCCTTCATACGCTTCACATAGCGCGGCGCTTCTGTCATGTGAATCACCATCAGCTCGCGCACCTTGTCGGCATCGCGGGCGCGCGCCGCCTGAGTTATCGCCTTGTGGATCTTCACATTCGCGCGGCCGAACTTTTCGTGTTCCGCTTGCGGCGTATCGTTTCTGAACTCGATGAGTTGCCGGATCATCTCGTTGATGAGTTCGCACGCGAAGCGCAAGAACGGATTCGGATTCGCGGCAGCAAGAATATCGTGAAAGTTCACGTCTTCCTGTCGTTGTCTCACGATGTCGCGACCCATATGGGCCGGTGCCGGTTCATCGCAACACGCGATGCTGGCTTCCAGCGCATCGAAGTCCTCGTCGGTCAGATGCGGTACGGCGCCCGCCGCCAGTTCAGGTTCGAGCAGTTGACGCACCGTGTAGATATCGTCGATGGTCACGTCCTTGAAGAACAGATAGTTCTGCAATAGTTGCAAGGTGCGATCCAGCGGCACTTCGACGATCGTGCCGCCGCCCGATGGTCCGGTCGTCACCTTGATGAGACCTTGCACCTCCAGCGATTTGAGCGCCTCGCGGATCGTGCTCTTGCTCACGGAAAAGAGTTGCTGCAATTCCACTTCACGCGGCAGCTTGTCGCCGGGCTTCAGGTTCTTCTCCGTGATCAGCCGCTTGATCTCCTCAGCAACGAGATCAGCGCGCTTCGGCTGCTTGATCGTGTGCTGCGCGATCTCGATTGCCGCGCCGGTGCGTTTCGCACGCTCCATCACCATGTCGATGCTCCCTTTCTTTCTGACGACTCATACGCGGGCGCACGGTGGCTCCGCAAACCGGAATTTTGCCGTATTGACACGCGAATTTATTGTTCCTAGCATCGGGTTCATTCTATTTATCATGATAAATCGGATGAACGAGCCGAGGGTTCCAACGTATCACGACAAAACGCGGGGCGGCTGCGCGGGTCATCTTCTCAGGGAGCGTCAATCTTGAATCGCCGAAACATGTTGAAGCTGGCCGCGCTGTCGGCCATTCCGGGATCGTTCGAAGCGCTCGTCGCAAGAAGCGCATTTGCGCAAGGCTCGCCCATCCAGTTCGCTTGCCCCGTGCCGATGTCGGGCCCGTTCGCGGCCAACGGCAAATACGCCGATCTCGGCATGAAACTCGCCATCGATCAATACGGGAAGGTGCTCGGTCAGCCGCTGGCCTATACGACGCTCGACACCGAGGGAAAACCCGCGACGGCCGTGCGGCGCGTGCAGGAAATCGCGCAGCAAAAGAACGCGCGCTACTTCGCAGGCGGCATTCTTTCTTCCGAAGCGCTCGCAATGGGCAAGGAAGCCGAGAAAGCCGATGGCATCTTCATCACGACCGCGGGCGCGGACGAACTCACCGGCAAGGACTGCAACAGCGCGACCTTCCGCTGGTCGGTGCCGACTTTCGGCGCGATCGAACAGACGGTTCGCCCGCTTATCCAAACCATGCCCAAGGCGAAGCGCTGGTACACGATCACGCCGCAATACGTATTCGGCGACGGCCTGTTGTCGGCTGCAAAAGCGATCTTCAAGGAGAAGGGCATCGAGCATGTGGGCAATAGCTATCACTCGCTCAACGAGAAGGAATTCAGTGGTTATCTGACGAATGCGGTCGCGGCCAAACCGGATGTGCTGCTCATTCTGAACTTCGGTTCGCAATCGTCGGATACGTTGCGGCAGGCCGTGAGCTTCGGCATGAAGAACAATTGCACGATCCTGATGGCGTGGGCATCGGGACTCGAACAGTTCGAAGCACTCGGCCCCGATATCTGCGAAGGCGTCTATTTCGGCGCGCAGTACTGGCATGCAATCGACACGCCGCTCAATCACGAACTGGTCAAGCGCGTGAACGCAACGTACAAGTCCAATCCCAACTACAGCCTCGCGGGCTCGTACATCTGCACGAAAATCCTGCTCGACGGCATCGTCAAGGCCGGCACGGCCGATCCGAAGAAAGTCGTCGCCGCGCTGGAAGGCATGAAGTACGCGGGCCTGACCGGTCCCGAAGAGATTCGCGCGGGCGACCATCAAGTGCTCAAGAACTACTACCTGCTGAAGGGCAAGGCCAAGAGCAAGATGAAGGACAAGGACGATTACGCGGACATCGTGAGTTCCGGCCAGTCTTTCCTGCCGCTCGACAAGACGCAATGCAAGCTCGCCTGAGGTCCTGAATCGCGTTGTGCTCATGCGAGTGCTGGCATCGCCCGCATTCGCGCCGTCACTCTTCTGACGCAAGACCATGAACGTTTATCTGTTGCAGGTCGTGAACGGCATCGGCGTAGGCATGCTGTACTTTCTGCTCGCGGTCGGCTTGTCGATCGTGTTCGGGCTGCTGCGCTTCGTGAACTTCGCGCACGGCGCGTTCTATCTGCTGGGCGCGTATTTCTGTTATCAGGCGATGCAGTGGTCGATGAACTTCTGGACAGCGCTCGTCATCGTGCCGGTGGTCGTCGGAGCGCTCGCGTGGATCGTCGAGAAGGTGGTGCTGCGACATGTGTATGCGCAGCAGCACGAGTTTCATATTCTCGCGACGGTCGGGCTCGCACTCGTGATACAGGAATGCGCGATCATCATGTGGGGGCCGCTCGGCGATAACGTCGCCGTGCCCGACATGCTCAATGGCGTCGTGATGTGGGGCAGCTTCATTTACCCGAAGTATCGTCTCTTCGTGATCGCCTTCACGGCCGTGCTCGCCGGCATTCTCTGGTGGGTGCTCGAAGGCACGCGGCTCGGTAGCGCAGTGCGTGCGGGAAGCGAGTCGAGCGAGATGGTGTCCCTCCTCGGCCTCAATGTGACACGCATCTTCAGTCTCGTGTTCGCGCTCGGCGCGGGCACGGCGGCGCTCGCAGGCGTGCTCGCGGCGCCGATACGCGGGGTCGACCCGTTCATGGGCATCGAGGCGCTCGGCGTGGCATTCGTCGTCGTTGTCGTCGGCGGCATGGGGAACTTTCTCGGCGCGCTCGTCGGTGGCTTGCTGGTCGGCATCGTGCAAAGCGTGATGAGCACGCTATGGCCCGAAGGCGCGCGTCTCATGATCTATGTCGCGATGGCGGCCGTGTTGTTGCTGCGTCCGAATGGCCTGCTCGGGAGGACCGCATGAATTCCAAGCTGAATTCGAATACGCTCGACGTGAGCGTGCCGCGGCGATCCTTCAGGGACTCGCTGCATCGGTATCGGTTCTTGTTGCTCGCGGCGATCGTCGTTTGCATTCTGCCGATGACGATGCGCTCGGGATCGCTCGCAACCGAGGTGCTGGTTTATGCGCTCGCCGCGCTCGGCTGCAATCTTCTGCTCGGACATACGGGCTTGCTGTCCTTCGGGCAGGGCATTTTCTTCGGGCTGGGAAGTTATAGCGCGGGCCTGATCCTTTCGAAAGCGGGACTTCAGGTTCCGGCCGCGTTGTTCGGTGCGATCGTCACGGGCGCGCTTGCCGCCGCCGTCGTCGGATGGTTCTCGATACGTCAGCGCGGCGCGTACTTCGTGATGCTCACGCTCGCATTCGGGCAGATGTTCTACTTTCTCGCTTATACGACACCCGAACTCACCGGCGGCGATAACGGCCTGCTCGACATCCCGCGTCCTGCGTTGTCGCTTCTCGGGCAGCCGCTCGTCTCCATAGCGTCGCCGTGGAAGTACTACGCGTTCGTGGCCGTCCTGTTCCTCATCGCATTCTGGCTGATGCTGCGCGTATCGCATTCGATTTTCGGCCGCACGCTGCTCGCGATCCGCGACAACGAAGCGCGTGCCGCGGCAGTCGGCTATGACATCAGGCGCTTCAAGCTCGCAGCGTTCGTCGTGTCGGGTGCCGTCACGGGACTGGCCGGCGCGCTTCACGCGATGATGACGGGCATCGCGCCGCTCTCCAACATCGACTACCACACGAGCGAGATGATTCTCGTGATGACGGTGATCGGCGGCACGAGCAATCTCTTCTCATCCGTGCTCGGCGCTGCGTTCTATGTGCTTTTCGCCGACTGGCTTTCGACGCTCTGGCCGCGCTGGCTGCTGCTGCTCGGGCTCGTCCTGATCGCGGTGAGCCTCTTCATGCAGCGCGGCTTGTGGGGCCTGGGTGAACGCATCTTTCGCGCGATGAAGCGGGATCGAGGAGAGCTGGCATGAGTGCGTCGATACTCGAAGCGAAGGGCGTCGCGAAACGCTATGGCAAGTTCGCGGCGCTCACCGATGTGAATCTGCGCATCGCCAGGAACACGGTGCATTCGGTGATCGGGCCGAACGGCGCAGGCAAGACGACGCTCTTTCATGTGCTGACGGGCACGCTGCCGATCACGGCGGGCAATATCGTGTTCGATGGCCATGACGTGACGCACGAGCCTGATCATCGCCGGGTGAAACGCGGCATCGCTCGTTCGTTTCAGGTGACGAGCCTGTTCGCGAATCTTTCGGTGCGCGAGAACTTGCGTCTCGCCGCGCAAGGCGTGGACGCCAAACGCGCGCTCAATGCGTGGACGCCGCCGCGTGGCGCGCTCGAACATCGCGATACCGTCGATGGCATTCTCGAACGCCTGGCATTGCAACGCTTCGCAGCGACGCAGGCCAGTGCGCTGTCGCACGGTCAGCAGCGTCGGCTCGAAGTCGGCATGGCGCTCGCGGCACGACCCAAGGCGATCTTTCTCGACGAGCCGACGTCGGGCATGGGCATCGACGATCTCGGCGACATGAAGCAGTTGATCCGCAGCCTGCGCGACGACTACACGGTGGTGCTGATCGAACACAACATGGATATCGTGATGGATATCTCCGACACGATCACGGTGATGCAACAGGGCCGCGTGCTCGTCGAAGGCAAGCCCGCCGACATACGCGGCGACGATCGCGTGCGCAGCGCCTATCTCGGCAACATGATCACCGGAGGCCGCGCATGATGCTCGATGTCGATAACATTCACGGTTACTACGGCAAGAGCCATATTCTTCAGGGCGTCTCGCTTGCTATCCGCGAAGGGGAAACCGTCACGCTGCTCGGACGCAATGGCGCGGGCAAGTCGACGACGCTCAAGAGCATTGCGGGCGTCGTGACTCCGCAAGGCAGCGTGAGATTCAAGGGCGCCGATCTCGCCAAACTGCCGCCTCACAAGATCGCGGCGCGCGGCGTGTGCTTCGTGCCGGAACATCGCGGCATCTTCAAACTGTTGTCGGTCGAAGAGAATCTGCGACTCGGCGCGCGCAAGGATTCCCCATGGCAACTCGCGGACATCTATCGTATCTTTCCGCGGCTGAAAGAGCGCCGTACGAACGGCGGCGGACAGCTTTCCGGCGGCGAGCAGCAGATGCTCGCGATCGGCCGCGCGCTGATGAATCATCCCCGTTTGCTGATGCTCGATGAACCAGTGGAAGGCCTTGCGCCTGTGATCGTCGAAGAGATCGTCGCGCAACTCAGGTTGATCCGCCAGGCGGGCGTGGCGATCCTGCTCGTCGAACAGAACCTCGAAGTGTGCACGCAACTGGCGGACCGGCATTACATCATCGAGCAGGGACGCATCGTGTACGAAGGGACGAACGATGCGTTCATCGCCGATGAATCGGTCAAGGATCGTTACCTCGGCGTGGGCGTCGTCTGAACGTCGCGCTCGAAACACACTCGCAACACTCAAGCGAAGGAACCTCGAATGCAAGCTCACGATTTGCCGGCACGCGCCGCTTTGCGCGTCGACGGTGCGCGTCTCTGGGACAGTCTGATGGTGCTCGCCCGCATCGGCGCGACGCAAAAGGGCGGCGTGTGCAGGCTCGCCTTGACCGAGCTCGACAAGCAGGGTCGCGATCTTTTCGTTGCGTGGGCGAAGGGAATCGGCTGTACGGTGCGCGTCGATGCGATCGGCAATATCTTCGCGCGCCGTGCGGGCACACGCGACGATCTCCCGCCCGTCGTGACGGGCAGTCATATCGATACGCAGCCGACCGGCGGAAAGTTCGACGGCAACTATGGCGTGCTGGCGGGACTGGAAGTGCTGCGCACGCTCAACGACAACAACGTGCGCACGGCCGCGCCGATCGAAGTCGCGGTATGGACCAACGAGGAAGGCTCGCGCTTCGTCCCTGTGATGATGGGTTCGGGCGTCTTTGCGGGCGCGTTCACGCTCGACCATGCACTCGAACAGGTCGACCGCGCAGGCGTGTCCGTGCGCGATGCGCTCGCTGCAATCGGCTATAGGGGCGAGCGCGTCGCGGCGCACCACGTGGGCGCGTATTTCGAAGCGCATATCGAGCAAGGTCCGGTGCTCGAAGCGAACGACAAGGTGATCGGCGTCGTGCAGGGCGCGCTCGGTCAACGCTGGTACGACGTGACGATCGACGGCATGGAAGCGCATGCTGGCCCGACGCCGATGGAGCTACGCCGCGATGCACTGCTCGTCGCGGCCGACGTGATTCGCGCGGTCAATCGCATTGCGCTGGACCATGCACCGCATGCGCGCGGCACCGTCGGCTGGGTGGACGTGCATCCGAACTCGCGCAACGTCATTCCGGGCCGCGTGAAGCTGACCGTCGATCTGCGCGCCGCCGATGACGCGACGCTTCTCGCGATGGACCGCGCACTGCGCGACGCATGCTCACAGGCGAGCCTGCCGGTGACGATAGACGAGGTTGTCTACTTCGCGCCGCAACCGTTCGATGCATCGTTGGTAGCATCGGTGCGCGAGAGCGCCGATGCCCTCGGTCTGACGTCGATGGACATCGTGAGCGGCGCGGGCCATGACGCCGTGTATCTCGCGCGCGTGGCCCCTGCCGCCATGATCTTCGTGCCATGCAAGGACGGCATCAGTCATAACGAAATTGAGGATGCGCGCGCCGATCATCTCGAAGCCGGGTGCAACGTGCTGCTGCAAGTGATGTTGCGCGCGGCGAACGCGCCTGTCGAAGGAGCACGCGCATGAAGATTCTTATCGCACGGATGAATCACGAGACCAACACGTTTTCGCCGGTCGCGACGCCGCTCGAGGCCTTCGGTCGCTATGGGCCCTGCTATGGCGAGGATGCCTATAAAGAGAACGCAGGCATGCGGACAGCGATGTCGGCATTCATCGATGCGGCACAACGTGAGCATGCGCAGATCGTCACGCCGATATCGGCATCAGCGAATCCGAGCGGGCGCGTGGCAGCCGAGGCGTATGACGCGATATGTCAGTCGATCGTCGAGGCGGCTCCGGGTTGCGATGCCGTCATGCTCGACCTGCATGGCGCGATGGTTGCCGAGAATTCTCCGGACGGTGAAGGCGATCTGCTCGAGCGCGTGCGACGCGCATTACCGCATTCACCGATTGCGGTATCGCTCGATCTGCACGCGAACGTGACGCAGAAGATGATCGACAACGCGGATGTGATCGTGAGCTTCAAGACCTATCCGCACGTCGATATGTATGAAAGCGGCGAGCATGCAGCGCGCTTGTTGCTCGATCTCGTGCATGGCAGGGCGAAGCCGGTTATTGCATGGGCGCAGCCGCCGTTGCTCACGCATACGCTCAAGAGCGCGACCGCCGATGGCGCGATGAAGCGCGCCGTCGATGCCGCGCGCGCGGCCGAACGTGAAGACGGCGTGCTGGCCGTGTCGGTGTTATCGGGCTTCTCGCTCGCGGATATCGCTGCGCCGTGCATCAGCGTCGTGGTGGTCGCGAACGGCGAGCGAGCGAAGGCGCAAGAGGTGGCGAATCGTATCGCCAGGCAGATATGGGACGCGCGCGAGGACTTTGTCTATCGCAGCGCGCCGCTCGCGCAGTCGGTGTCGGAGGGCGCCGCGCTTGCGCGCGAAGCGCAGAGGCCCGTGCTTCTGCTCGATCACGGCGATAACTGCATGTCGGGCGGAACCTGCGATACGACCGATGTGTTCGAAGAAGCGTTGCGGCAGGGACTCGAAGGCATCGTCGTCGGACCGTTGTGTGATCCCGAAAGCGTCGCGCACCTTTTCGAAGCGGGCGTTGGCGCGACGGTCACCGTTCGCATCGGCAACAAGCTCGCGAGTGTCGCGTCGCGTGGCAAGCCGCCGCTCGAAGTGACCGGCATCGTGCGTGCGTTAAGCAACGGCGAGTACATCATCAGCGGCCCGACCTACACGGGACAGCGTGCGTACATGGGGCGCGCGGCCGTCATCGAAACGCGGGCGGCACGCATTCTCGTCACCGAGCGCACGCATGAGCCGTGGGACCTGGGCGTGTTCGAAAGCGTCGGTATCGATCCACGCGGCGCCCGCTTCCTGATATTGAAATCGCGGATGTATTGCAGGCCGGTATTCGTCCCGATCGCGAGCGGACTCGTCGAATGCGATAGCCGCGGCGTGACGAGTTCGGACTACGGGTTGTTCGCGTTCAGTAACCTGAAGCGGCCTGTCTATCCGATCGATACGAACGCGCGATATTGATCGAAGGCCGCCGGGCATCGAGCACCGCACAATGCTGCCCGCCTCTACCCTAGCCAGCGGCGCTATGCACCGACTCGCCGGATGTCGAAGGACCGGCGAGATCGAAGCAGGCAAGCATCGCGCCCGGGCCGGGATAGATGACGCTGCACCCCGCTTCACGCAGACTCGACTCGGTGAATCCGCCCGACAGGAAGCCGATGCAACTCATGCCCGCCGCGCGCGCCGCCTGCGCATCGTATGGACTGTCGCCAATCGCAACGGCCTCGGAACCCTCGACGCCGAGCTTCTTTAGCACGGCTTCGAAAATATCGGGCGCGGGCTTCGAGGCCTCGGCGTCGTCGGATGATGTAGATGCATCGAGAAGGTCGGTGATGCCTGCGAGATCGAGATATACGTCGAGTTCCCGCTTCTTGGCCGATGACGCCACGGCTACCTTCAGCCCCGCTTTACGGACCCGCGCGATCAGGTCAGGTACGCAGGAGAACGGCCGAACCATCGGCAGATAGCGCGACCGGAAGTGATCGGCGCGCCATTTCTCGAGCGCTTCGCCATGATCCTGCTGCTCGGCGTCCGAGAGAAACACCGGAATAAGCTTGTCCCCGCCCTTGCCGATTTGACTGCGGGCCTGCTCGAACGTCACCTGATGGCCAAAGTGCGCAAAAGCCTCCTGCCAGGCGCGCGCATGGAGATCGACGGAGTCGACCAGTGTGCCATCGATATCGAAAATCGCAGCTTTGAGCATGAAACGTTGTCTCCGACGTAAGTACGTTGAGGTTCCAGGCGTCGCCAGCGCCCCCGCTTCCGGTACCGCATGCCGACGGCTCGATCTTGCTCGCATCGATGTGGATGCCTTCGTTGCCAACATCATGTGTCTTTCTGCCGCCTGCGAAGCCGAAAGCTACCCGACGCCCCCACCGCTTGCAAACGCTCGTCAAAGCAATCGACACGCTCGCGCATGAAGTAGCTCAATGCGAAGTCAAACGCCGAACGGAAACGTCTCCGGCGTTTCGGCACTCGCGGACTTGTCCGCCGACGCATCGGAAGACGATATGGCGCTGACCGCGCGCGTTGTGTCGAACCACACGTAGGCATCGAATTGCCTGGACAACTCGGCCTCCGCGTAATGACTGTATAGCTCGGTATCCGGCCGATAGATCACGCCGATGAAACGCTCGAGGCGCGCTTCGCTCAGCGCGTCGCGTAGCGCATCGTCAGCACCGGCGCGCAGATCGACGAAACACGGGCTTACGCCCGCCGCATGGAACTGATACTCGTAGCTGTCTTCGCGCGAGGGCCGGACCTGCATGATCTGCATCGGCTCGTCCCAGTCGGAGGCCGCGGCGACCGTTCCGGTATGCGTGCCGAAGCCGATCAGCGCCGCTTGCTCGCCGAAGCGTTCGCGGCACAACTGCCCGACGTTGAGCTCGCCACGCGTGCGGCCCATCTCCGTCGCCGATGCGTCGCCCAAATGCGAGTTGTGCGCCCACACGACCGCGCGCGATTGCGCTCCGCGCGCAT
This sequence comes from Caballeronia sp. M1242, assembly GCF_017220215.1. Taxonomy (NCBI): domain Bacteria; kingdom Pseudomonadati; phylum Pseudomonadota; class Betaproteobacteria; order Burkholderiales; family Burkholderiaceae; genus Caballeronia; species Caballeronia sp. M1242. Next base: position 210,137 of record NZ_CP071131.1, read on the forward strand.
CCAGCAGGCTTTGCAGCGTGTCGAACATGTGCGTGTCGCGCAGGTTCCAGCTTTCGGCCGATCCGCTGTACATCGCGCGATAGTACTGCTCCGCCGCGGCGACCAGACGCGCGTTGTGCGTCGCGTCGAGCAGCGCCGGATCGCTCGTTTCCGACTCGAAGCGCTTGTCGAGCAAGTCGCGCAACTGCGCAACGACTGCCTCCTCGCACTTGCCGAAGCCGGCCTGCCAGGCAGCGCGGCCGTAGACGGAAGGATCTCTCTGCCACGGCGTGAGGCATCCATAGCGCACTCGGGCGACGCGCGCCGCCTCGGGATCATGCACGTCGAGGTACGCAAGCACGGCGGCAATGGATTCGGAGAGACTGTAAAGGTCCAGGCCATAGAACGCTGCGCGATTGTGTTCCTCGAGCGGGGCATTGTGCTGGCGTAGCCACGCGACGAAGGCGGCAAACTCCGCGTTGCGCCACATCCACGTCGGAAAGCGGCGGAACGGCTGCGCGTCGGGACGGGCGCGGGGACGTCCGCGCACATGTTCGTCGATCAGCGCTGCATCCGGCCAGTCGGCTTCGACCGCGACGAAATCGAATCCATGCCGCTCGATCAGCCTCCGCGTGATTGCGGCGCGCGCTTCGTAGAACTCGGCCGTGCCGTGGCTCGCCTCGCCGAGCAGCACGACCCGCTTGTCCGCGAAGCGATCGAAGGCTTGCGCGAAATCGGAATCATCCAACGCGGGCAGCCGCACCGCCGACGCGCGGATGAGCTCGGGCAACTCGCGCCGCGCCGGTTGCCCGTGCGCCGCGTTGGTGTTCCCGGTCTGCGCGGACGCATCCATAGTCGTTTCCAGGAAAGGGCGGACGACCGTCGGGGCAGCAAGCGCCACGCCCGGCGTCGGGTGTTGCTGTCGTGTTCAAGCACTTTGGTGGCACGCTCGTCGAGCGATGTTCTCGGATTGACGTCGCGAGCATGACGAGTTCGTACTGACTGGAAAAGCGCATCGCTGTCTGACGAGGCGATGAACATAGGCAGACACAGTGCGAAGGTCGTCATGCTGGAACGGCGTGCTCAACCAGCGATTGATCGGCAAGGCGATAGGAATAGCAGCGAGGCTGAAGTGCTCACCGGCGACAACGAGGCTCTCAGCAGATCTCCGTCGCAGATCCGATCCGGGCGCTCGCCCGCGTCACCCGACTCGTGCTTCGTGAACGCAAAAAAGCCCGGGACAATCGGTGCCGGGCAAGCCATCGGCTTTGCCGGTGGCGGAGGTGTCGGAAAGGCGAACCGGCCGTCTGTCGCGTCCGACAGCGGCCGATCTTATTTGCGCGTCAGTGGCGCGTTTTTGCTGTCGCGGCCGGGATTAGTGGCCGAAATAGACAGGTGCGACGCTGTTGCCGGTGTGCGCCGGGCTGCCCGAAGCCGATGAGCCGTCAGCGACACCGCCGTAGCTGGTCTGTCCGTTCTGAGCCGCAACCTTCGCTTCGGCAGCCTGGATTTGCGCGGGATACGTCGCGCGATCCATGCTGGGGTTGTAGCCAGCGCGTTCGAGTTGGACCAGTTCGGCCTTCACTTGTGCGCGCGTCACCGGTTGGCTTTGAGCGAACGACGAAGCGGCCGGAATAGCCAGCGCAGCGGCGATGATGATAGTAGCGATTTTCATGATGCTTACCTCCAGTCTTGTTTTCGCAAGCAGCCCTGCTTGCGATTCAGTGACTTCAGTATAGGTAAGCGAATGCTTAAGATTAACGAGCGTTTCGACAAGTCATTCTTGCAAAATTAGGGATAACCCTAGGGGCGAGTCTACGGGCGTTGGGGTATCGATTGCGCTCACGTCGATGAAAGCGCAGCGTCTCTACCGCGACGAGTAGCGCTTCGCGCGTCGTCTTTTCTTCGCGATCCTCGGGACTATTCGACAAGCGAGCGATGTCTCAGACCGCACCGCCCTAACCAACATCGACAAACACACTCCCTATCCCTGCCGCTTGCTCCGCCCGTACAGCAACAGCATCGCCGCGATCACCACGCCGTAGATGATCTGGCGCCCCGCCTCCGGCATTTGCGCGACGGAGAGAATCGACTGTAGAAGCGTGATGAGAATCGCGCCGGCCACGGTGCCGAGGTACGATCCCCGGCCGCCGAGAATCGACGTGCCGCCGAGCACGACCGCCGCGATGGCCGGCAACAGATAGGCATCGCCCATCGACTGCGCGGCCTTCGATGCATACCCCGCCAGCAGCACGCCGCCGAAGGCCGCGAACCCGCTGCACACGGCGAACGCGGCCACCGTGACCAGTCGCGTGTTGATGCCCGAAAGATAAGCCGCGCGTTCCGTGTTGCCGATGGCGTACAGCGTCCGGCCGAAGGTCGTGCGCGACAGCAGGAACATCGTGGCGGCGCCGATCACGACCCACAGCGCCACCGCGTTCGGCACGCCCGGCACGAGCCATCCGGCCGCGAGCCATCGCATCACGTCCGGCGCGGAATCCTGCGGCGACGATCCCCCCGTGTAGACGATCATGATGCCCTGCGCGACGGCATTGGTCGCGAGCGTCGCGATCATCGACGGAATACGCAGCAGCGCGACGAGCACGCCGTTGACGATGCCGATGAGCACGCCGCAACCGATGCCCGCGGGAATCGCGAGCACGCGTCCGAGTTCGCCGTGTCCCGCGACGGCGCACGCCATCATCGCGCCGACGGTGATCGTCCACGGAAGCGACAAGTCGATATGGCCGAGCAGGATCACCATCATCAGCCCGGTCGCGATGATGCCGAGAAACGCCCCGACCTTCAGTTGCAGCAGGATGTACTCCGGCGACGTGAAATTGCGCGAGAACATGCCGCCGACAAGGAGCAGCGCGACGATGCACCCGAACGCGATCAGGATCGGCTTGTCGATTCTGCGCGCAAGCCTCGACACGAACGTCGTCCGGCCGTTTGCGGAAACGTCGCTCATTGGAACCACTCCAGGCGGTTGCGGACTCTGAACAGCCCGCACGCGCCGATCGAAACGGCGAGCACCAGGATGATGCCCTGAAAGAGCGGCTGCCACAGTGCATCGACGTTGAACACGAACAGCAAGTCACCGATCGAGCGGAACGCGAATGCGCCGAAGATCGCGCCGATCGCGCTGCCCCGGCCGCCGAGCAGCGACACGCCGCCGATCACCACAGCCGCGATGGAAAATAAGGTGTACGAATTAGCGCTGCCGAGGCTCGCTTCGCCGGTGTCCGTGAAGAACGTCAGAAACAGGCCTCCGATGGCGGCGAGCAGTCCGGCGAGCGTGTAGCTGACCAGCTTCGCGCGGCGAATCGGCATGCCCGACAAAAAGGCCGCTGGCTCGGAGGAGCCGGTCGCGTAAGCCGCGCGCCCGACCGCCGAACGCTTGAAAGGCACCCAGACGATCACCACGGCCGCGAGCAGAATCAGCAGACTCGCCGGCACCACGCCCGCGACTTTGCCGGTCAGTACGTCGGCGAGATCTTCGTTGATCGATCCGCCGGGCACCGGGCGCAGCAGTAGCGCCAATCCGTAGTAGACGGCGCCCGTGGCGATGGTCGTGACGATCGGCTGCAGACGCCCGAAGATGATGATGACGCCGTTGAGCGCGCCGCACAGCGCGCCCGCCGCGAGCACGCCGGCGATGCCGAGCGCGCTGTGCGACGCGTCGCCCGTCACCATCCACGATGCCAGGCAGTTCGTGAGCACGAGCATCATGCCGATCGAAAGGTCGATGCCCGCGGTGAGCACGACGAGCGTCTGGCCCATCGACACCAGCGCGAGCAACACCGCCTTGTTCGCCGCCGTCTGAATGACGTTGGCCGACAGGCTCGACGGATAGTTGATGAGGTAGATCGTGAACATCAGCACGAACAGGCCGAACGCGAACGCCGACCCGCGATTCTCCGCATACCAGTAACGCAACCCGCTCATGGCGCGACTCCTTCTGAAGCCGAAGTTTGACCGACCGGCAAGTCCAGCGCGCTCGCAATGAGGCTCTGCTCGGTGATGGCAGAACCGGCCAGTTCCTTCTTGATCTTGCCTTCGTAGAGCACGAGCACGCGGTCGCAGCAGCCGATCAACTCGTCGTAGTCGGTCGAGTAGAAGACGATCGCGGCGCCTTCGTCGGCGAGGCGCCGGAGCAGCTGATAGATCTCCTGTTTCGTGCCGACGTCGATGCCGCGCGTCGGATCGCAGAGAAGCAGGATTCTCGGCTGCCGGATCAGCCACTTCGCGATGACCACCTTCTGCTGGTTGCCGCCCGATAGCGAGTCCACGGCCGCATCGAGGGTGAACGACTTGATCGCGAGCAGGCTCATCATCCGGTCGACAAAAGACTGCTGGCGGCCGCGATCGATCACGCCCGCCGTGGACATGCGATCGAGCGCGGCAAACGACAGGTTCTCGCGCAAGGACATCGGCAACATGAGCCCTTCGGTCTTGCGATCCTCGGGAATCAGCGCCATGCCGATCCGGTCGGCACGGGCCGCGCGAGGGCTCGCAACCGAGACCGCACGGCCATCGATCTCGATCTCGCCCGTGCAACCGCGCAGCACGCCGAACAACGCGAGCAACAGTTCACGCTGGCCTTGTCCATCGAGGCCGCCGAGCCCGAGAATTTCGCCGCGCCTCAACGAAAAGCTGACGCCTCGAAGCGTGTCGTTCCACGCGAGATCGCGGCAGGCGAGCACCGGTTTCGAGGCGCTGCTTTGCGCATCTTCGTCGGGTTCGCGTGCGGGCTTGTCGGGGAAAACGTGCTGATACTTCCGCCCGATCATCATCTCGACGACCTCGTTGTCGGAGCGCGTGCCCGCCTCGAAGCTCATCACATGACGGCCGTTACGGTAGACGGTGCATTCGTCCGCGAGCGCTTTCACTTCGTGCATCCGGTGCGAGATGAAGAGCAGCGCGAGCCCTTCGTCGCGCAGGCGCTTGAGCACTTCAATCACGCGCGCCACGTCGGCTGCGGTCAACGCCGAGGTGGCCTCGTCGAGAATCAGGATGCGCGGCTCGTGCGCGAGCCCCTTCGCGAGTTCGACCATTTGCTGGCGCGACAGCGGCAGATCGCGGACTTTCTCGAGCGGATTGATGTCGTGCGCGCCCGCGCGAGCAAGCGCGGCCTCGGCCTGCCGGCGCTGCGCCCGGCGATCGATCATGCCGAAACGACGCGGCGGGTTCGACGCGAAGATGTTGTCCGCCACGCTGAGATCGGGGATCAGCGAGAGCTCCTGATACACGCAGACGATGCCCGCCGCGTTGGCTGCGGCCGGCGACGCGAACGAGACTTCGCTGCCGTCGAGATGCATCGTGCCCTTGTCCGGCTGCACGACGCCGGACATCACTTTCAGCAGCGTGGACTTGCCCGCGCCGTTCTCGCCGAGGACCGCGTGAATGCGTCCCCTGCGCACCGCGAGCTCCGCGTTATCCAGCGCGACGGCGCCGCCATAGCTCTTCGAAATCCCGGACATCTGAAAGAACGGCCGCTCCGCATCCCGCCGCATGCTTCGTCTCCCCTCTTCTCGTCGGCCATGATCGCGTTACTGGTTACCCTGAGTCTGCTTCATGATTTCCTGCGCCGAGAAGTTGATGCCGCACGTCGGAAAGGAGTTGCCGACGAAGAAGTTATCGGACTCGTTCGGGAAGTAGTTCACGCCCGCCTTCAGCTTCGAATCGTCCGTGATGTCGAGGGGCAGCTTGATCGCGACGGGTATCGTCTGGCCGTCGAGCGCGGCGAGCGCTGTCTTGATCGCGACGGCCACCTGCGCCGGACCGCTTCCTGCCGACGTGCATTTGAGGCCCTGGCTGCCGTATTGCGCGCAGAACTTGCGGAAGCCGTTTTCCGTCTCGCCGCCGAACGGCACGAACGGATGCTTCGCGTCGAGCATCGCGCGCACGACACCGGTGTCGCCGCCCTGCGCCGAGATGCCATCGAAATGGCCTTGTACCGCGATGGCGTCGGCGGCGGCCTTTTGCGCGACGCCGTCGTCCCATTTGCCATAGACCTGGACGATGTTCCACTTCTTGCCTGTCTGGTCCAGCGTCTTCTGGAAGCCGTTGTGCCGGTCCGTGTCGACCGACGTGCCTGCCACGCCGCGAACCTCGAGCACCTTGCCGCCGTTCGGCACGTGATCCGCGAGCCACTTGGCCCATAGCACGCCGAGCCCGTACTGATCGACGTCGACGTTGATTGCGTCTTCGCTGTCGAGCGTGTTGTCGAATGCGATCAGCACGACGCCGGCCTTCTTCGCGCGGCGAATCGCCGGGCCGAACGAGGACGGGTTCTGCGCATCCACGATGATTGCGTCATAGCCCGCATCGATGAAGTTGTTGACGGCCGAAATCTGCGCCGGCACGTCCTCGCCTGTGGAGACGACCTTGAATTCCTTCAGCTTCGCGGCGACTGCGGGTTGCGCGGTATAGGCCTTGGCCGTCTTGATCATCTGAATGCGCCACGTGTTCGCGATATAGCCATTCACGAGCGCGATGCGGTACGGCGCGTTCTTCTTCGGATACTTGATGAACTTGGTGTCGCTTTTCCACGGGACCATGCACGTGGGGTCGCTGGCAGGGCCCGAAACGATCGACGCCTGCGCGAAGGCCGCGCTTGCGCCTAGCGTGAGCGCCGCCGTGACTGCCACTCGAAGCACCTGGATTCCTGCAAGCATGGCGTCTCCTCTTTTGTTGGATTGAATTCACCGGATGCTCGCGCGCATCGCGTCGCGCATGCGCGGCACGATGTGCGAGAAACACGACTCCTGCGGACTTGCTATACCGCCACTGGATCGGACTAGCAGAAGAATCTGTTCAAAGGTGCCCGTGCAAGACGCGATAAGGGCACGCGCGTACGCGTTCGCGTTTGACAGTACTGGCATACAAACGCACGCGCGATAGTGGTTTACGCGCGGGCGCGAGGCTTGCCGAAAACCTAGTCCATTCACACTGAATATGAGCTCGACGATGCTGCGTTGCACAGCAATTGGCGTATTGGATTCGAGTTGCTTTCGAGGATGTCTGCTCAAGTGCTCAGAAGGAGTAGGCGCCAAGCGAGCGATTGCGTGTCTCATGATGGTACTCAGCGTCCTTCTGCGAAACGCCCATGATCTTTGCGAGTCGCTCGTTTCGCGGAGAAATCTTTGTCTTCGATCAAGCGCGAGACATGGCGCACCGCTGTAGCATCGATCCGAGAAGACGTTGCATTGTCCGCGCACCCCTACCTTCCCTATACTTTCAGTTGGGTTTAGAAGTCGACGCGTGTCAAACATTGGCCCAGTGCTTGCTTATTTCGGCGCCACACCATCCGGCGATTCGACCGGCACTTGCACAAGGAGGAGACGATGCAAGACGAGATCCGCGAGATCGCGGGCATCCCCGATGAAAGGGAGAACGGCTGGCTCATCCCGGCGATCCGCAACGCGCATCAGCGATCGGAGACGTTCGGCCTCCACGCTTCGACGCGCCCCGACTACGACGTCCTACCTCACGCCGACCTGCTGCTCAAGCTCGAGCAAAACCGCGTGCTATGCGCGCACGCGACCCCAGTCATGGAGAGCCTGCGCGAGCAGATCGTCAATACGCAAAGCATGATCGTCCTCACGGACGCGCAAGGCTTGATTCTCCATTCCACCGGAGACGACGACTTCCTAGCGCGCGCCGAGAAAGTCGCGCTCAGGCCCGGAGCGAACTGGGCGGAAGAGCGGCAAGGCACGAATGCGATCGGCACCGCGATTGCCGAGCGCTCGGCCACCGTCGTGCACGGCGACCAGCACTATCTCGCGGCCAATCGTTTCCTCACATGTTCGAGCGTGCCGATCCTCGATCCGTATGGCGATCTGATCGGCGTGCTCGACGTAACGGGCGATCATCGCAGCTACCATCGTCACACGATGGCGCTCGCGCGCATGTCGGTGCAGATGATCGAAAACCACCTGTTCTCAAGTACTTTTCAGGGCACGATGCAGATCTCCTTTCATGGCCGGCCCGAATTTCTCGGCACGCTCATGGAAGGCATGATGGCGTTCACCTTCGATGGCCGCTTCCTGTCGGCTAACCGCAGCGCACAATTCCAGTTCGGCCTGCCGCTGTCGGCGTTGCGCGCGCATACGCTTTCCTCGCTTTTCGGCCTGACAAGCGCGCAATTGATCGATCGTTCGCAATCGAGCCGCGCGCCGCATATCTCGCTCAACCTCAACAACGGCACCGTCGTGTGCGCGCGCGTGCGCCTCGACCGCGCGCCCTTCGCCGACGCGACGACTCCCGCCGCGCGGCCTGCCCCGCGCGCGCTCGTTACTCATGAGCCGTCATCCAAGCTCGCATCGCTCGAGACGGGCGATGCCAAGATCGCGGCCGTAATCGGCAAGGTGCGTAAGGTCATCGGCAAGGGTATTCCCATCCTCATCACCGGGGAAACGGGCACGGGCAAAGAAGTGCTCGCGCAAGCCATTCACGGCGATTCGCCGCGTCGCGGAGGGCCATTCATCGCGGTGAACTGCGCATCGATCCCGGAAAACCTGATCGAATCCGAACTGTTCGGATACGAGGAAGGGGCATTCACGGGCGCGCGGCGCAAAGGCGCGGCCGGTAAGGTGCTTCAGGCGAACGGCGGGACGCTTTTCCTCGATGAAATCGGCGACATGCCTTATCACTTGCAAGTACGGCTGCTGCGCGTGCTGCAGGAGCGCGTGATCGATCCGCTCGGATCCAGCAAGTCCATACCGGTGGACGTGGCGATCATCTGCGCCACGCACCGCAATCTGCGCGAGATGATCGCTCAGAACACCTTTCGCGAAGATCTGTACTACCGGCTCAACGGGCTTGTCGTCAAGCTGCCGCCCTTGCGCGAACGCACGGACCTCTCCGTGGTCATCACGAACATGATGCGGACGTTGAGCACCGACGAAGGATGCAACAGTCGTCTGTCCATCGATGACGACGTCATGGCACTGTTCGAGCGCTACGCCTGGCCGGGAAACTTCAGGCAGTTGTGCAACGTGCTACGCACCGCCGCCGCGATGGTCGACGACGATGGCTGCATTCGCCGCGAGCATCTTCCCGAAGATTTCTTCGATGACCTGGGCGCCCATACGCCGGCCATCAGCGAAGCAAGCACTGCATCGGCATTCGATTGTGAACGGCTTCAGGAGGTCACCGTGGCCGTCATCGCCGCAGCACTTGCGCGTCATCATGGCAATGTATCGGCCGCCGCGCGGGCGCTCGGGATCTCACGCAACACTATCTATCGCAAGATGCCCGGCTGTTCAATCATGGAGCGGTGAACTGTTCCATGGTGTTCCACTTTGGAACGATTCAGTCGCAGCGGGACAACGTTCTTCGAAGGCATGGACCTTGCAAGCCTGACGGCCGGTTGCGAAACGGTTCGCGACCGACGTCACGCAACATCCAAAGGAGACGCCATGCAATGGACTAAGCCTGCCTTCACCGATCTGCGCTTCGGGTTCGAAATCACGATGTATATCGCCACGCGCTGAAGCCTCGATCAACACATGTCCCGATCACAGCGGCACCGATCCGGACATGTGCCGTTCTGCTTGCCTCCTCCACATGAACGCATGACCGTGCGCGCGGACGTTAGCACGTTCGACGTCCCGCATTCCTCGCTGCGTCGAATTAATTTATCGCACTCCGAATGGTTTTCATGTGCGTTGCGACGCATGGTGGATCGCTTGTTCGACTGATCCCACCGCTGCCCCATCCGGCAACACTCACACGTTCCACTACTCCAGAATGCAACACCCGCGCATCTATGCGCAGCGGCTTCGGCTCGAGTTGCATCGACCGCCGCATCCGCATGGGACAAGGCTTGCACGCCATTTCTCGATCAATGGCACATGTGTTGCCTTGATGATGCGGCAACCGTTGCGCATGTCGATCCACTAGAGACGCGCAATCAGAAAAGACGTTGCACTCAAATCCCCAGGAGACGACGATGATGAACCGACCGGTCCCGGCAATGCGCTCTGCGGCCCTTGCAGCAGCGGCCGCAGCGACACTCGCTTTAGCACAGCATCAGGCCATCGCGGCGGACACCACGCCGGCGCAGTACGCCAGCGTGACCTATGAACGCCTGACGAGCGCGCAAGACGATCCGGGCTGGCTCACGTATTACCGCACTTACAACGGTCACGCTCACTCTCCGCTCAAGCAAATCGATACGAGCAACGTCAAGGATCTGAAGCAGGCATGGAGCTACAAGTTTCCGGCTGACTTGCAGCAAGGCTTCGAAGCGACGCCCATCGTCAATGGGCGCTTCCTGTTCGTGACGACGCCCAAGGACAACGTCTATGCATTCGATGCCGCGACGGGCAAGCAGCTTTGGAAGTACGAGCCGCATCTCGAGGCGACTTCGTTCAAGACCGCCTGTTGCGACGTGGTGAATCGCGGCGTCGCGCTCTACGGAAAGAATGTGTACGTCGCGATGCTGAGCGGTGAAGTCGCCGCACTCGATGCGCAAACCGGCGCGCTCGTATGGAAAAAGGCCATGTTCGATCCGGGCACAGGCTACGCATTCTCGCTCGCGCCGCTCGCTCTCGATGGCGCGCTCGTCGTCGGCAGTTCGGGTGGCGAGTATGGCGCGCGCGGTTTCATCGCCGCGCTCGATCCCAACGATGGCAAGGTGCTATGGAAGCGCTTCACGGTGCCCGGCGCGAAAGAGCCGGGCGGCGACACGTGGCCCGACGGCATGCAGGAACATGGCGGCGCGCCCGCATGGCTCACCGGCACCTACGACGCGGTAAGCAAGACGCTCTACTGGGGCGTGGGCAACCCCGGGCCGTGGCTCGCCGACCTGCGTCCCGGCGATAACCTGTATTCGGATTCGCTGCTCGCGCTCGATCCGAAAACGGGCGATCTCAAATGGCACTATCAGTACACCACGCACGACACATGGGACTACGACGGCGTGAACACGCCGGTGCTCGCGAACGTCAAGTATCAGGGCAAGGACTATGACGCGATCATTCATGCAGACCGCAATGGCTTCTTCCATGCGATCGATCGCAGCAACGGCAAGCTGATCTACGCGCGGCCGTTCGTGAAGGCCACTTCGGTCACGGGCTACACCGCTGATGGCAAGCCGGTGCAGGATGCCGCGAGATATCCGAAGACAGGCACGACCATCGAGACGTGCCCGAGCTTCCTTGGCGGCAAGAACTGGTGGTCCGTGTCGTACGATCCCGAGACGCATCTTGCCATCGTGCCCGCGCTGCATGCGTGCATGTCCTTGTCCGGCAAGTCGGTGAACTACATGGAAGGCCTGCCCTATCTCGGAGAGGGATTCGAGATCAAGCCCGAGCCCGGCAGCAAGGGCTATGGCGAATTGCAGGCGATCGATGTCAATACCGGCAAGAAGGTGTGGAGCTACTGGACCGAACTGCCATGGAACGGCGGCGTGGCGACCACGGCGGGCGGCCTTGCGTTCAGCGGCTCGCTCGACGGCCACTTGCTCGCGTTCGATGAAAAGACGGGCAAGGTCCTGTGGAAGAGCCCCAAACTCGCGAGCGGCATCATCGCGCAGCCTTCGGTCTATGAGATCGACGGCAAGGAATACGTCGCCATTCTCGCGGGCTACGGCGGCGCCAATCCCATCTGGGGCGGTCCGATGGCCAAGGCCGCCGACAAGGTGCCGCGCGGCGGCACGCTCTATGTGTTCGCACTCAATCGTACTTAAAGCGCACTTGCAGCGCACCTGAAGCGCTCATCGGACCGCAGAGCGCCCTCTTCGCGCGCTTTGCGGCGCTCTCATACCACCGGATGCCTTCCCATGACTCATTCACTCCATACCCTTCGCGCGACGGGGATGCTCGCGGCACTCATCGCGCTCGCGCCTTCGTTGTCGCATGCCGCGGTACGAATCTGCACGTTTCCCGGTAGCCCGTCAGCATCGCTGGATCGCGCCGTCGCACAAGCGGTCTTCGCGCGCGCCAAACTTCCGTTCGAGTTCGTGCGCGGTATCGGCGAAGGCGATGACGACGGCGTTTCGCTCAGGGAACTCGACAGGATGCTCACGCGCGATTGCGACGTGATCGCGGGCTTTCCGCGCTCCACGGTCGCCGATGCTTCCGGCGGCAAAATGCGCTTCTCTAGCGGTTATTTGCGCGCGGGATATGTGAGCGTCGAGGCACCCGGCACCGTGTTACAGGGCGCAGCGAAGCGCACCGTCGCGGCCACCTATGCGAGTCCAGCGCAACTCATCGCTGTGCAACGGAGGGACGTGACGCTCGATCTGGAAAACAGTTGCGCTTCGACGGTCGACGCAGTGGCGACCGGACGCGCGCGAGAAGCCATCGTGTGGTATCCGGCCGTCGTCGCTTATCGCCTGGCGCACCCGCAACGCAGCTTCAACATCGCGCCTGCCGACTCGCCGTACGCCGAGTGGCACCTGTCCTTCGCATTCGGCGCCAAGGCCGCCGCATCGCGCGTGCTCATCGACGATACGCTCTCGGCCATGCGCAAGGACGGCGAGCTTCAGGCACTGACGAAGCAGTGGACCCTGCCCGCGCAAAAGATATCGACCGGTTACCTCGACAAGCCGTCGCAGGCATCGCCCTCGTTCTCGGGCATCATGCTCGCAGACGCGAACGCCTCGCGCATGGGCGGCAACATCAAGGTGTCGAACGAAGTCGGCGCAGAGCCGCCTTCCTTCGAACAGGCTCAGACCGCGCACGGCAAGACGCTGTATGGAAGCTCGTGCGCGAAGTGCCACGGCGCGCAACTTCAGGGCGTAACGGCGCCCGCATTGCAAGGGCCGTCGTTCGCGCCGGCGGCGAATTCACATCTGACGGTCGGCGGCATCTTCACTTATATGGCGACCAACATGCCCGCCGATCGTCCGGGCAAGATGAAGGATCAGGACTATGCGGACATCATGGCGTTCCTGCTGATGTCGAACGGATACAAGCCAGGCCCGAACAAGATGACCGCCGACATTGCGCGTGCTTCGAAGCTGCCCCTTAATGCGGGGCCCGGCCATTAAGTCGGCCTCTGCGGAAGTCCACCGCGCTCTTTCGATCTCGACAGAGCGCGGTGGGTTGCATAGCGCTTAGTCTTGCCCTTTCTGTGGGAATGCAGTCTGCGCACGCGGCGAGACGTCAGTCATTATGGCGACGCGCGCAGCGTCGGGTTCGACAGCTGCCCCATATTCTCGGCACACCGCTGGCGCGGTGTGCTCGTCTTCACGATCGCGTGTTCTGTGTTCCCATTGGCTCGGCTATAGGAGTGCCTTTCGCGTTATGCGTCGTTACCGCGAATCGCCATCAAGCGGCAGGCAAGAACCTAGCTCAACGCCGGTATCAGCGTTATACGCGCACCCTAAGCGGTCGCGCCATGACCCCAAGCGACGCAGTCCAACTCCTCAAGAGTGCTACACGGCGATACACCTGTTGCGGACTTGAACAGCTCCCGCGTGCGGCCGCAAGGCACGCCCTTGCGGAAACGCACGCCGCTCATGACGTACCGCGGATGCGCTCAATGGCATGGAACTCGCAATGTAGTCGGGGCGGCGGCGTGCATCGCCAGCGCCGGACCGCTCTTATCGACATGCGAGGAGCACACTGATGAACCATGCGGAGATGCAGTTCCTGAGCACCGACTATCCGTACAAGAAGCAGTATGGAAATTTCATCGGCGGCAAGTGGGTGCCGCCCGTCGGCGGCGAATACTTCGACGACATCTCGCCCATTACCGGCGAGCCGTTCACCTCGATCCCGCGTTCGCGCGAAGCGGACATCGAAGCCGCTCTCGATGCGGCTCATGCCGCGAAGACATCGTGGGGCAAGACGTCCACAACGGATCGTGCCAATCTGCTGATGAAGATGGCCGACCGCATGGAAGCGAACCTCGCGCGGCTCGCGGTAGCCGAATCGATCGACAACGGCAAGCCGTTGCGCGAGACGATGGCGGCCGATATCCCGCTCGCTATCGATCACTTCCGCTACTTCGCGAGTGCCGCGCGCGCGCAGGAAGGCTCGATTTCACAGATCGACGAGGACACGGTCGCGTATCACTTCCATGAGCCGCTCGGCGTCGTCGGTCAGATCATCCCATGGAACTTCCCCATTCTGATGGCCGTATGGAAGCTCGCGCCCGCGCTTGCGGCGGGAAACTGCGTGGTGCTGAAGCCCGCAGAACAGACGCCCGCGTCGCTGCTGGTGCTGCTGGAAGTCATCGAAGACCTGTTGCCGCCGGGCGTCGTGAATGTCGTGAACGGCTTCGGGCTCGAAGCCGGCAAGCCGCTCGCATCGAGCAAGCGCATCGCGAAGATCGCGTTCACGGGCGAGACGTCGACAGGGCGTCTCATCATGCAATACGCCAGCCAGAACCTGATACCCGTGACACTGGAACTCGGCGGCAAGAGCCCGAACATTTTCTTCGCCGACGTGCTCAACGCGGACGACAGCTACTTCGACAAGGCGATCGAAGGCTTCGCCATGTTCGCGCTCAACCAGGGCGAAGTGTGTACGTGCCCGTCGCGCGCGCTGATCGAAGAGTCCATCTATGACCGCTTCATGGAACGCGCGTTGAAGCGTGTCGCGGCGATTGCGCAAGGGCATCCGCTGGACACGAAGACCATGATCGGCGCGCAAGCCTCGCAGGAGCAGCTGGAGAAGATCCTGTCGTACATCGACCTCGGCAAGCAAGAAGGCGCGGACTGTCTGATCGGCGGCGAACGCAACGCGCTCGAGGGCGAGCTGGCCAAAGGCTTCTATGTGAAGCCGACTGTTTTCCGCGGCAACAACAAGATGCGCATCTTTCAGGAAGAGATCTTCGGACCGGTGCTTTCGGTGACGACCTTCAAAACCGAAGAAGAGGCGCTCGACATAGCGAACGACACGCTCTATGGCCTCGGCGCAGGCGTCTGGACGCGCGATGGCACGCGGGCGTATCGCTTCGGGCGCGCCATCCAGGCGGGTCGCGTATGGACCAACTGCTATCACGCGTATCCGGCGCACGCCGCGTTCGGCGGCTACAAGCAATCGGGCATCGGTCGAGAGAACCACAAGATGATGCTCGATCACTACCAGCAGACGAAGAACCTGCTCGTGAGCTATAGCGAAACGCCGCTTGGCTTCTTCTGACCATCGGGCGTGCGGAGCCGCCGTATTGCGCGGCGACTCCTCGCGTTCAAGGGACGGCAATGGATGAAGCGCGTAGTCGCGCTTCTCAAGGCCCTTTGCGTTGATCGAAGGGATCAAGACCGCGCATGACGTGGTGCGCTTTCCGCTTGGCGACCGTCGACGAGTTCATCGTCGGCGGCTCCGACGTCAAGCTCGCTGATATCGCAATGAAGCCCCGCGCATTCCAACGCAGGGCTTCTTTCATCGCGCTGGACTCAAGCCGTCTCGGCACGCTCCACGGGATGCGGTTCCTTCAACTTGTTCGCCACGCGCGCGGCTTCGAAATACGATGCGTTCGGCGGACGCCTCAGATATTGCCCCGCGCCGCGCACCGCGCGCAGATCGCCATCGGTCCATGCAAGCGCGCCGCGCGTGAGCGTGTGCGTCGCCACGCCCTGCACCGTCATGCCCTCGAAGACATTGAAGTCCACTTGCTGATGATGCGTCTTCACCGAGATCGTGCGCGACGCCTGCGGATCCCAGACGACCAGGTCGGCATCGGCGCCGACCTGCACCGCGCCCTTGCGCGGATACAGATTGAAGATCTGCGCCGCGTTCGTCGAGGTCACGCGCACGAACTCGTTGGGCGTGAGACGCCCCATGTTCACGCCGTGATGCCACAGCACGGCCATGCGATCTTCCACGCCGCCGCAACCGTTCGGAATCTTGGTGAAGTCTTCGCGTCCCATCGCTTTCTGCGACGCGCAGAAGACGCAGTGATCCGTCGCCGTGGTATGCAACTGGCCCGATTGCAGCCCGCGCCACAGCGCCTCCCGATGCTCGCTCGTGCGAAACGGCGGGCTCATCACGTGCGCGGCGGCGCGCGTCCAGTCGGGATCGCGGTACACCGATTCATCGATCACGAGATGGCCCGGCAGCACTTCGCCGAACACGCGCAGGCCGTCGTTGCGCGCCTTCGCAATGACATCGACCGCATCTTTCGCCGACACATGCACGATGTAAAGCGGCACGCCCAGCACCTGTGCAATACGGATCGCGCGATTGGCCGCCTCGCCCTCCACTTCGGGCGGACGCGAGAGCGGATGCGCCTCCGGTCCCTTGAAGCCCTTCGCGAGCAGCTGCTTCTGCAACTGGAATACGAGCTCGCCGTTCTCCGCATGCACGGTCGGCAGCGCGCCCAGTTCGAGCGAGCGCGTGAAGCTGTTCACGAGCACTTCGTCGTCGGCCATGATCGCGTTCTTGTAGGCCATGAAGTGCTTGAAGCTCGACACGCCGTGTTCGTGTACGAGCAGGCCCATGTCGCGATGCACGGACTCGTCCCACCATGTCACGGCAACATGAAACCCGTAATCCGCCGATGCCTTTTCCGCCCAGCCGCGCCATTCCCTGAACGCGTCCATGAGCGGCTGCTTTGGGCTCGGAATCACGAAGTCGATGATGCTCGTCGTGCCGCCCGACAATCCCGCCGCGGTGCCGCTATAGAAGTCGTCGCTGGCGGTCGTGCCCATGAACGGCAGTTCCATGTGCGTATGCGGATCGATGCCGCCGGGCATCACGTACTGGCCGCCTGCATCGACGATCTGCGTGTCGGCGGGAATATCGAGGTCCTGGCCGATGGCGAGTATCGTGCCGCCCGCCTGCGGATCGGCGCACAGCACATCGGCGCGATAGCTGCGGTCCGCGTCGATGACGGTGCCGCCGCGAATGAGAATAGGCATGTGTCGTCCTCCGTTGATGTTCAAGCGCTCAGCATGTCGGCACGCGGGCTGCCGCGCAGTTTCATCCACGATCCATACACGAGCGCGGCCAGCACGAGGCCGACGAACCACGCATACGTGTAGACCGTGTTGAAGAACGCGGGCACGTTGGGAAAGGAAGCGGGGAATGCGGTATGCAGGAATCCGGGCAGATTCGGCAATACGCCGATGAGTAGCGCGACGACTGCGGCGATGTTCCAGCCGCCGTGATACGAGTACTCGCCGTCTTCCTCGAACAACTCGCGATGATCGAGCCGCGTGCCGCGAATGAAGAAGTAGTCGACCATCATGATGCCCGCCACCGGCCCGAGCAGCGCCGAGTAGCCGACGAGCCACGTGAAGATATAGCCTTGCGTGGTGGCGAGAATCTTCCACGGCATCATGACGATGGCGATGGTCGCCGTGATCATGCCGCCCGCGCGATACGAAATGCCCTTCGGCCACAGGCTCGAAAAGTCATAAGCGGGTCCGACGAGGTTGGCCGCGAGATTGCAGCACATCGTATCGAGCGTGAGAATGACGAGCGCGACGCCCACGCCGATGCCCGTCATGCGGCTCGTGAGATCGATCGGATCCCAGATCGCCTTGCCGTAGATCACCACCGTCGCGGACGTTACGACGACGGAGATCACGGAGAGCAGCGCCATCGGCAGCGGCAGGCCGATCGACTGTCCGACCATCTGGTCGCGCTGCGTGCGTGCGAAGCGCGTGAAGTCCGGAATGTTGAGCGCCAGTGTTGCCCAGAAGCCGACCATCGCGGTGAGGCCGGGCCAGAACGTCGCCCAGAACAGGCCCTCCTTCTTGCCGCCGGCGACGAACTGCGACGGCGCCGAGAGCATCGAACCGATGCCGCCTGCCTTGGACGTTGCCCACCATACGAGCGCCACGCACATCACCACCTTGATCGGCGCGGACCAGCTTTCGAGCCAGCGGATCGAATCGGTGCCATGCCAGATGAAGTAGAGCTGCAGCGCCCAGAACAGCAGAAAGCAGCCGAGTTGCCCGATGGAAATGTCGATCAGCGGCAACGCCGCGCCGTGCAGCGCGTTACCCGTGAGGATGTTCAGTAGCGTATAGATCGCGCTGCCGCCCAGCCACGTCTGAATGCCGTACCAGCCGCACGCGACGATCGCGCGCAACAGCGCCGGCAGCTTCGCGCCCTGCGTGCCGAAAGACGAACGCACCAGCACTGCATAGGGAATGCCGTGCTTCGCGCCGGCATGGCCGATCAGAAGCATCGGCACCAGCACGATCACGTTGCCGAGCAGCACGGTCATCACGGCCTGCCACGGCGACATGCCCTGATCGGTAAGCCCCGCCGCCAGCATGTACGACGCGATGTTCATCACCATGCCGACCCACAACGCCGCGAAGTGATACCACTTCCACGTGCGCTGCGCCGGGCCGGTCGGCGCCAGATCGTCGTTGTAAAGGCCGCTCGCTTCGACGTTACGCGCTGTCTGATTCATCGGATGCACTCCGCTTAAGTGTTCGCCGCGCCATCGCATCTGCGCGCGATGTGCGCGGCGGGGGTCAATGACGAGCGCTGCGTGTGATTCAGGCCGCTTTCGCGGGCTCCTCGACGTTCTCGCGAGCCGGATTGTTCGGGTGCGTGGTCCAGTTCGCGTATTCGCCCGCATCGACGCGTTCCATCGTGATGCACTGCTCGACGGGACAGACGTGCATGCACAGATTGCAGCCGACGCATTGCGCATCCACCACTTCGAAATGACGCTTGCCGTCCTTCTCCTTCAGGATCGCCTGATGCGACGTGTCCTCGCACGCGATATGACACAGTCCGCACTTGATGCACTTGTCCTGATCGATGCGCGCCTTGATGCCGTACTTGAGATTGAGGTACTTCCAGTCGGTGACGTTCTGCACGGCGCGGCCGCGAATGTCGTCGAGGCTCGCGTAGCCCTTCTCGTCCATCCAGTTCGAGAGGCCATCGGCCAGATCACTGACGATGCGAAAGCCATAGTGCATCGCCGCCGTGCACACCTGCACGCTGCCTGCGCCGAGCACCATGAACTCGGCCGCGTCCCGCCACGACGAGATGCCGCCGATGCCCGAGATCGGCAGATCGGGAGTCTCGGGATCGCGCGCGATTTCCGCGACCATGTTGAGCGCGATCGGCTTCACGGCCGGTCCGCAATAGCCGCCGTGCGTGCCCTTACCGTCGACGGTCGGCATGGGCGCCATCTGGTCGAGGTCGACGGCGACGATCGAGTTGATCGTGTTGATGAGCGACACGCCGTCCGCGCCGCCTTTGAACGCGGCGCGCGAGCCCATGCGAATGTCGCTGATGTTGGGCGTGAGCTTGACGAGGCACGGCAGCCTGGTGCCTTCCTTGACCCAGCGCGTCACCATCTCCACGTACTCGGGAACCTGCCCCACGGCTGCGCCCATTCCGCGTTCGCTCATGCCGTGCGGGCAGCCGAAGTTGAGTTCGACTGCATCCGCGCCGGTGTCCTCCACTTGCGTCAGGATCCACTTCCAGTCTTTCTCGTTGCACGGAACCATCAATGAAACGATCAATGCGCGATCAGGCCAGTCACGTTTCACTTGCTCGATCTCGCGCAGATTCACGTCGAGCGGCCGATCGGTGATCAGCTCGATGTTGTTGAGCCCCGCGATGCGCTGCCCGTTCCATTGCACCGCGCCGTAGCGCGAGCTCACGTTCACCACATGCGGGTCGAGCCCGAGCGTCTTCCACACGACGCCGCCCCAGCCCGCCTCGAACGCGCGGTTGACGTTGTAGGCTTTGTCGGTAGGTGGCGCCGAAGCGAGCCAGAAAGGATTCGGCGACGAGATGCCGGCGATGTTGCAGCGAAGATCGGCCATGTTCGTGTCTCCTCTTCGAATCAGGCGGCTTTGATTGCAGTCAGCTCGAACGACGCGTCGATCGACGCGGCCGCGAGCTTGCCGTCCTGCACGGCCTGCACGGTGAGATCGAGCCCTTCGTGGGTGGCGCAATCGCCGCCGGCCCACACTTTGGCGAGCGTCGTTTGGCGATTCTCGTCGGTCACGATGCGCCCGCCGTCGAGCGTCAGCAGTTCGCGCCCGATGCCCACGGGCACGAGCGTCTGACCGATCGCCTTCAGGACCATGTCGGCTTCGATCACGAAGCGCTCGGCGTCGCGTTGGAATTCGACGCCTGTCACCTGACCGTTCTCGCCGATCAGACGCACCGGCTGCGCATGCGTGACGATGTACACGCCGTGGGTCTGCGCGAACTCGCGCTCGGCCCATGTCGCGCTCATGTTTTCGACACCGCGCCGGTACGCCATCGTCACGCTCGTCGCGCCGAGCTTGCGGCTTTGCACGCACGCATCAACGGCCGTGTTGCCGCCGCCGATCACGACCACCCGACGGCCGACCGGCACGCTCGCGAGGTCATCGGCCTGACGCACCTGCTCGATGAAATCGACCGCGTTCATCACGCCGTTCAGCGACTCGCCTTCGAGCGCCAATTCACGCACGCCTGCGAGCCCCAACGCGATAAACACCGCGTCATATTGCTTGCGCAACTCGTCGAGCGTGAAGTCGCGTCCGAGCGCCTGACCGGTCCGGATCTCGATGCCGCCTATCGAATGAAGCCACTCGATCTCGCGCTGCGCGTAGTCGTCGACCGTCTTGTAGGCCGCGATGCCGAACTCGTTGAGACCGCCCGGCTTGTTGCGCGCATCGAAGATCACGGCGCGATGGCCCGCGAGCGCCAGTCGATACGCACACGCGAGCCCCGCCGGTCCCGCGCCGATAATCGCAATGCGCCTTCCGGTTTCCGGCGCGCGGCTGAACAACGCAACGTCATTCGACATCGCCCAGTCGGTCGCGTGACGTTGCAATGCGCCGATCTGCACGGGCTCGTCGCCCGGATGATTGCGCACGCAACTTCCTTCGCAGAGGATCTCGGTCGGACACACGCGCGCACACATGCCGCCGAGCGGATTGGCCGAGAGAATGTCGGAGGCCGCGCCCTTCAGATTGCCGTTGCCGATCTTGCGAATAAAGCCCGGTATGTCGATGCGCGTCGGACACGCTTGCACGCATGGCGCGTCATAGCAGTAGTGGCAGCGGCTCGCGGCGGCGGCCGCAGCGGTCGCGTCCAGAAGCGGCGCGACGTCGGAGAATTCGCACGCGAGACGTTCGTGCGTCTGACGATGGCTCGCAATATCGCCGATGGTCTTCATGGTCATGCGCGTTCCTTGTCGAAGGCGTGACGGTGCCTTCCGTCCGCAAGAAAGCGGACGGCCGGATGTAATCAACGAGAAAAGGCGCGGCTCAGGGAGCCGGTTCGGATGCGCGTTCGAGCATGGCGTGCAGCAACACGTTCGCGCCTGCTTCGATCCACTCCTGCGTGGCGTCTTCTATTTCGTTATGACTGATGCCGTCGACGCACGGCACGAACACCATCGATGTAGGCGCGACCTGCGCGAGATAGCAAGCATCATGGCCCGCGCCCGAGACCATATCGCGGTGCGAGTATCCGAAGCGCTGCGCCGCCGCGCGCACCGATGCCACGCAGGCCGCGTCGAACTTGACAGGTTCGTAGTAGAAGATCTGTTCGAGCTCAGTTTGCAGGCCGATCTCGCCCGCAATGCGCGCGACGCCTTCGCGCAAGGCGGCATCCATGCGCGCGAGCACGGCATCGTCGGGATGACGGAAGTCGACGGTGAAGAACACGCGGCCGGGAATCACGTTGCGCGAGTTCGGATGCACCTGCATCATGCCGACCGTCGCGCACGCGAGCGGCGCATGGTCGAGGCCGATGCGGTTGACGAGATCGACTACGCGCGACGCGCCGAGCAGCGCGTCCTTGCGACGCGGCATCGGCGTGGGGCCGGCGTGCGCTTCCTGTCCCGTCAGCGTGATCTCATACCAGCGCTGGCCCTGCGCATCGGTGACGACGCCGATCGTCTTGTCTTCGGCTTCGAGGATCGGCCCTTGTTCGATATGTAGTTCGAACGCCGCATGCAGCTTGCGGCCGCCGCACGGAACATCGCCCGCATAGCCGATACGCTTGAGTTCCTCGCCGATGGTCTTACCGTCGACGTCCTTGCGCGACAGCCCGTACTCCAGCGAGAAAACGCCCGCGAACACGCCGGATGCGACCATTGCGGGCGCGAAACGCGAGCCTTCTTCGTTGGTCCAGATGACGACTTCGATCGGATGTTCGGTCTCGATACCGCGATCGTTCAGCGTGCGAATCACTTCGAGCCCGCCGAGCACGCCGTAGATGCCGTCGAAACGGCCGCCCGTAGGCTGCGAGTCGGCATGCGAGCCGGTCACGACCGGCAATGCGTCGAGATTGCGGCCCGCCCGTCGCATGAACACATTGCCCATCTGATCGACATGCACCGTGCAGCCCTCGGCCTTCGCCCAACTGACGATGAGATCGCGGCCTTCGCGATCGAGATCGGTGAGCGCGAGGCGGCAGACGCCGCCCTTCGGCGTCGCGCCGATCCTGGCCATCGTCATCAGGCTTTCCCACAACCGCGCGCCGTTCACGCGGATGGACGTATCGAGACCGGCCTCTGTGACTGCATCCGTTAGGACGTTCATGCGCCTCGCTCCTGACGATGTGACTTCGTGTGTGAGTGACCTCGGTTCGTGCGTGCCGGTGCGCTTGTAGTGCGTTCGGGCACCCGTGCTGTGCACGTCTCTTCGTTCTGCGATGGGCGTTGCAAAGAGCGCGCTTTCCGGTTGCCGGCGCGCGCTTCAAATCCTGTCCGGTTGGACAGGTTTTAGCCGATTAAAATAAGCAAATCAACGTATTTCGTGTGCGGGCAAACACGGAGCGGAAAAAGCGATAACCATGCCATTGCATCGCAGCATCCCTGCATGCGGGGTTTGCCGATGCTTTCGTCGCGATGCAGCGCGGCGTGCGCCAACGGCGCGAATCAGGCACGATGCACAACAGACGGCAAAGAGCGCGACGATGAGACACGACGAAGCCACGAACAGCATCACCGCGAACGAAGACGCGTCGCCGCCCTTGCGGCGCCGCCGCGCGCAGATTCGCGAAAGCAACGAGGCGCATTTGCTTGCCTGTGCGGAGGCGGTGTTCGCCGAGAAAGGATTAGAAGGCGCGAGCACGGCGATGATCGCCGAGCGCGCCGGCTTGCCGAAGGCCAATCTGCATTACTACTTCCCGACGAAGCTCGCGCTCTATCGCCGCGTGCTGGAAGACATATTCGAGGACTGGCATCGCGCGGCGGATACGTTCGAGTGCAGCGACGACCCGGTGGAAGCGATCGGCGGTTATGTGCGCGC
This sequence comes from Caballeronia sp. M1242, assembly GCF_017220215.1. NCBI lineage: Bacteria > Pseudomonadati > Pseudomonadota > Betaproteobacteria > Burkholderiales > Burkholderiaceae > Caballeronia > Caballeronia sp. M1242. Next base: position 233,253 of record NZ_CP071131.1, read on the forward strand.
GAAAATGGAGTTGTCGAGAAGACGACCGCTCGGCTCGAAAGTGTGGGCGAGCGAAATCATTCACGGCGCGCACCACATGCAGGACATCCTCAGCGAGCGCGTGAAGCCGTGGCTGGATACGCGTGTGACGGTTATCGAAAGCTGGATCGCGCGCGGCCTGCTCGCGCCGGTCGAAGCCGATACGTTCATGTTCATGATCTGGGCGATCACGCAGCATTACGCCGACTTCGATGCGCAGATTCGCGCGCTCAAAGGCAAGCGCGCGCTCACGCAGAAAGCCTTCGACGAACAGACGGAAGAAGTCGTGCGGCTCGTCATTCGCGCGTGCGGGGCAGTGTCGCCGCGGTCCGTGGAGACACTGCCAGCAGCGCATGCATGATCACAACACGCTGGTCGCTGGTCGACTACGGTCGTCCGGTCACGCGTTGCACCATCGCGTATAGCACGGACAACTGCGCGCCACTCTTGAGCGCGTAGTTGGGATCGTACTGATTGGAGTAGCCCCACCAGTCGAAGCATGCGTTAGGGTTCGTCGGCCCGGGCGCGGACGACGCCACTGTGTCGGGATAGATGACGACCAGCTTGTTCGTGTCGGCCCACTCGTTGATGCCTGCTTCGGTGACCCAACGGTTTCCGATGAGCGACGCCTGTTGCAAGCAACCATGAAGCGCCAGCACCAATCCGCATTGCTGCCCCTGCGCGCAGGCTTTCGGGACAAAGACGCTGCCCGTCGAACTCATCGAGAGGTTCGGCGACGCCCCGAACTCGGTCTGATCGAAGGTAAGCAGCGAGCCGGACAGCTTGCCACCGTTGCGCGGCTTCAGCGGGCCGATGAACATGGTCAGCCAGGTTTTCACCGAGTCGTAGACCGCTCCGTTGGCCGAGCAACGCACCATGTACGGGCTCCCGCTCGTGCCGCAGGCAAGCTCGCCGTCGGGCGATTCCCAGCCGTGCGCAGCGGGAAACGCGTTGTCGAAGTGAATCTTCGCGCCGTAATGCTGGTACTCGGATCTCAGGTCGGCCATCTCCAGCGGATTGACCACCTCGTCTTGCGTGCCGGACCAAAGGTAGACGGGTTGTCCGCGCAGATTCGTCGATGAGTCGATCGTGCCGAGGGCCGATTGCGCATCGAGATAAGTTTCCGAAGCGACGAGCGTACTGTTATACGAAGCCTGATTCGTCGGAAGCGTCAAGCCACCGCAGTTCGCGAGCGCTGTCGCAGCGCCGCCTAAGCCCGCGCACCAGTACACGCCGCCGGCATAGATCGCGGCTCCTTTGAACGTCGCGGAGTGGGCGACGTGCATTTGCACCGCAGCAAAGCCGCCCGATGAGATGCCCGCGACGAAGACCTTCGACGGGTCGATCGCGTAGCGTTGGAGCCTGACGGTCGCGGCGTGTTGAGATTCGCCGTTCAGCGCGGCGTTATCGGTGGCGGACGAAGCGCTGACGTGCGCCGACGCTTTAGCGACAGCCGAATCCGTAACCGCCGATTCTCCGCCCCCGCACGCGGCGATGCAGAAAGCCAGGCTGATTGCCGACGCACACCGAACGCCTGCGGAGATAGCGCGCATGGTCGTCCCCTGCCGAGTGGAAGAAATATCAAACGCTTGTCGATACATGCATTGAAAACCGCTCACACGCTGCGAGCGATCACAACGGCTCTGTGCTCAAGGCCCGACGAGCAACAACTGCGCCCGATGGCGCGGGAGCGGTCAACCGGTTTCTTTGACCCGCACCGCAAATGTCGAAGACTGACGCTGCCTGTCCACGCCCGGCTTGCATCAACTTTGCTCTATCTCGTCGGACGGATACTGCTGACTGCATGCGTAGCACGCCATTTGGCGCGCGAAGCCGCAGCCCACAACGAGGACACGGACGAGCCAATGCTCCAGCCAAACATTTACCCGATGATGCGAAAGACAATTTCTACCTTACTTCTTGCACTGCTTACGTCATGCGGCGGCGGCGGCGGCGACAACTCGACGAGCGCGACAACCACCAGTCCGGCAGGCGGCGTCAAATTGCAGGTCGTGGCATTCGGCGACAGTCTGTCGGATGTCGGCACCTATGCCCCGATAGCCAGCGCGGTGGGCGGCGGACGGTTCACGACGAATCCGGGCCAGGTCTGGTCGCAGGATGTCGCTCAGTACTATGGCGACACGCTGACTGCGGCCTATGTCGTCGATCCCGGCCATCAACTGAAGGCGCAAAGCGGTCTCGGCTACGCGCAGGGCGGATCGACCGTTGCGACGCCCGCCAATCAGGAGCAGTTCCTCACCGATCTGATCGGCGACATCGAGATGCCGGTGAATCAGCAGATCTCGAGCTATCTGTCGGCGCATAAGAGCTTCAATTCGAATCAGTTGGTGCTGGTCTGGGCGGGCTCGAATGACGTGCTTCGGGCAGGCTCACCGCCCGCCGCCGACCAGACCGTGCAAACGGCGGCGACGACGCTCGCCGGGCTGGTCGGGCAGATAGTCGGGGCCGGCGCGACCCATGTCGTCGTGGTCAACGTGCCTAATGTCGGGCTCGCGCCGGACGGTATTCAGCAGGCCGATGGCGGCGGCAACCTGTCGAGGCTCTCGCAACTGTTCAATTCGACGCTGCTTACCGCGTTGCAGGCCAACAACCTGCAAAGCAAGGTTATTCTCGTCGATGCCTATACATGGACCACCCAGACCATCCAGAACTATCAGGCGAACGGGTTCACGGTATCCAACACCGCGCAGGCATGCGATCCGTCCAGGACGCCGCGCAACACTTCGCTCTTGTGCTCCCCGTCCACGTACGTTGCCGCGAACGCCGACCAGACTTACATGTTTGCCGACTACCTGCATCCGACGACGCGCATGCACGCGCTCTTTGCGCAATACGTGGAGAAACAGATCGCCGGGAGCGGACTCGGGCGTTGAGTCAACGGGACGCTCCGCGAGCCACATTTTCGTTCCATACTTGCTGGGAACGGTTCATGCGGTGGCGCGATGCAAACGCCCGCGAGTGTCCCATGTTCATTCCTCATAACAAGCCGGCAACGAACAGCGACAAGCGAGGCAGCGCGCGCCGCGCGCATTCATGGTCGGCGCACCTCGGGCCCGGACTCGTCACGATTGCGTCGGACAACGATCCCAGCGGCATAGCCACATACACGCTCGCCGGCGCGTGGTATGGCTTCGACCAGCTTTGGGTGTGCGTGCTCTCGTACCCGTCGACCGTCGCATTGCAGCTTATCTCGGCGCGCGTCGCCGCGATCACGGGGCGCGGCCTGACTGCGAACATGCGCAAGCACGACTGGCCTCCGTTCTTTTACTTCGCCGTCGCGCGCTTCCTGATTGCGAATACGTTGAACATTGCCGTCGATGTGCTCGCCATGGGCGCCGCACTGCGCGCATTGACCGGTGGGTCCCTTGCCTGGCTGACCGTGCTGTCAGGATGCGCGGCGCTCGTCCTGCAATGGACGGTCGCTTATGCACGCTACGCGAAGATACTCAAATGGCTGACACTCGCGATGTTCGCGTATGCCGGCGTCCTCGTACTCGTCGATGTGCCCTGGCCTACAGTCGCAAGGCGTCTCTTCATTCCGCATGTGGTTTGGTCGGAACACTATGTGACGACGTTGATCGCCGTGTTGGGCACGACGGTCAGCCCCTACCTGATGTTCGCGCAAGCCGAACAGGAAGCGCGCGACATCGAGAAGAGCGAGGTGTCGCGGCGGCAGGCACTGGATCGAAAGATGGGCGGCGTGCGACGCGAGGTACTGCTCAGAACCTTGCTGTCCAATGCGGTCTCGGTCTGCGTGATGATCGCGGCGGCCGCGACGCTGCATCTCATGCAGTCGACGCCTCCCGGCGAGTTCGTGCAACTCGATCGCGTACTGGAGCCGCTCGCGCGTGGTCATGCGGGGCACGTGCTCGCGCTCGCGCTGCTCGGGTCGGCCCTTCTTGCGCTTGCGCCGCTGGCGGGCTCGGCTGCACAGGCGGCGGCGAGTTCATTCAACTGGGAAAGCGGCGAGCGTCGCGATACCCGCATCGCGTGGCTGCTCGCCGGGACCATCGTGCTCGGCATAGCGGTCGCCGTCGCGCTGACCTTCTGGCATGTCGAGCCTGCGCGAGCGCTCTATTGGAGCGCGGTGCTCAACGGCATGACGGTGACTCCGGTTCTTGTTCTGCTCGTCTTGCTCAGTTCAAGCCGAGAAGCCGTAGGCGATCTCGCTGCGCACTGGACCTTACGCGCGCTTAGCTGGCTCGCGGCGCTGGCAACCGCAGCCGCGCTTGTCGCGCATTCGGTGCTCGAGTTTCTTTGACGACAAGAGATTGCAGTTCATGGAGACCGACCAGGACCGAGCTTAGAAGGCATCTATCGCTTACCGCATTAACTGACGCGGTCGATGTTGAAGGCAAAGACGCGCTAGCCGCAGCGCCGATGCATCCATCGAAGCCCTATTCGCAGCATCGAGAAAATAGGTCCGCGCCGAGTCGCCGCACAGCCGCGCTCGAAGTCAACGCAGACCGCGGAAGCCGGTGACCCTCCCTTTGCCCCCTTTACGGTGCAAGGAATGAAAACTCGCCCGAAAGCCGTGCATCGTGATGCGTTCCAGTGCAGCGCATCACCCGAACCGGGCATTCCTCCCCCTTCATACGCCGCACATGCTTGATTCTCCGCCCTTGGCACGCTTCCCGCTTTAACCGTTGTGCAAGGAGCCGGCGCGTCATCCGGTTCACAGACAATCTGAAATGGACGGCTAGGGTTCCGGTCTGCACGCAGACGCTGGTCCGAGAGCTGTCGACCTCGAACGAGGTTACACGGCGGGACAAAAGCCCGGGAGAGAACGCAATGTTTGCGCTGCTCCCTGCCGTCGCCAACCGTCTCCTCCGAGGTCAACCTCATGCGCAAGCTCGTCCGCTGTCTCGGCATCGCCGCCGTTTCCCTCGTCACGCTCGCCTCGAGCGCCGCGTTCGCCGCGCCCCGCAACGACTTCAAGGTGTGCTGGACCATCTATGCGGGCTGGATGCCGTGGGGTCAGGCCAAGACTCAAGGCATCGTGTCGAAGTGGGCGAAGAAGTACGGCATCAACGTCGATGTCGTGCAGCTGAACGACTACGTCGAGTCCATCAATCAATACACGGCCGGCAAGTTCGATGGCTGCGCCATGACCAACATGGATGCGCTCACCATTCCGGCCGCGGGCGGCGTCGATTCAACCGCGCTCATCGTGAGCGACTACTCCAACGGCAACGACGGCGTGCTCATGAAGGGCAAAGGCAAGCAGATCGCCGATCTGAAGGGCCAGCAAGTCAATCTCGTGCAGTTCTCCGTGTCGCACTATCTGCTCGCGCGCGCGCTCGACAGCGCCCACATGAGCGAGCGCGATCTCAAGGTCGTCAATACATCCGATGCCGATATCTCAGGCGCATTCGCGACGCCGGCCGTTCACAACGCGGTGACGTGGAACCCGATGCTCGCCGATCTCAAGGCACAGCCGAACGTCACCGAAGTCTTCGATTCCAGCAAGATTCCCGGCGAGATCATGGACATGATGGTCGTCAACACGAAGACGCTGCAGGAAAACCCGGCGCTCGGCAAGGCGCTGACCGGCGCATGGTTCGAGATGGTCGCGCTCATGCACGGCAACTCCGCCGAGACCACGAACGCGCTCACCGCAATGGCGAAGTCTTCCGGCACCGATCTCGCCAACTTCAAAGGACAGTTGTCCACCACTGCGCTCTTCTATACGCCGAAAGCCGCGCTCGATTTCGTCACGAGCCCCGACATGCCGAAGATCATGACGCGCGTCGCGAAGTTCTCGTTCGATCACGGCCTGCTCGGTCAGGACGCAAAGAGCGCGGACGCGGTGGGCATGGCGTTCGACAAGGGCGTCGTGATCGGCAACAAGAGCAACGTCAAGCTGCGCTTCGATCCGACCTATGTCGAGATGGCGGCAGCGGGCAAGCTCTGATCATCTGCGAGTCTTCAACGAGGCGGTCATCATGCGACTCATCAATCGACATCCGAGCAGGACAGGCGGCCTGATGCTGCTGCTGTTGCCGTTCGTCGTGCTCTTTGCGGTCTATTTCACCGGATCGTCGATGCGGCTTTCGGTCAATCCCGACGACAAGCTGTTGCCGAGCGCGGCGCAAATGAGCGATGCCGTGAAGTCGGTCGCCTTCACCGAGGACAAGCGCACAGGCGAATATCTGTTGTGGGCCGACACGCTGTCGAGCTTGCGGCGTCTTGGCATCGGCCTCGTGGTGAGCGCGGCGATCGCGCTCGTCGTTGCCATCGCGACGGGCTCGTTCCCGTTCGTCAGCGCGACGCTATCGCCGTTCATCACGGTCATTTCGATGGTCCCGCCGCTTGCGGTGTTGCCGATCCTTTTCATCGTGTTCGGGCTCGACGAGTTGTCGAAGGTCGTGCTGATTGTGGTCGGCATCACGCCGATGATCATTCGCGACCTGCATGCGCGCGCGGGCGACATTCCCGCCGAGTTATGGGTCAAGGCGCAGACGCTCGGCGCAAGCAGCTGGACGCTGATTCTGCGGCTCGTGCTGCCTCAACTGCTGCCGCGCTTGCTGGTGGCGCTGCGTCTTTCGCTCGGCGCCGCGTGGCTGTTTCTGATCGCGGCGGAAGCGATCGCGTCCACCGACGGCCTCGGCTACCGCATCTTTCTCGTGCGCCGCTATCTGTCGATGGATCTGATTCTGCCGTACGTCGCGTGGATCACACTGCTCGCGTGGCTCACCGACGAGCTGCTTCGACGCATCACGCAATGGTGCTTCCCGTGGTACGGCGGGAGCGCGCGATGATCGAAGTCCGCAACGTATGGAAGGAATACGGCGATCAGGTCGTGCTGGAACGCCTGAATCTCACCATCAAGGAAGGCGAGTTCTGCTCGATGGTCGGCGCCTCGGGCTGCGGCAAGTCGACGTTTCTGCGGCTGCTGCTCGGCCAGGAACGCCCGACGCGCGGCGAAATTCTGCTGGATGGCGCGCCGCTTCCGGGCGAGCCGGACGCGCATCGCGGCGTCGTGTTTCAACGCTATTCCGTGTTCGATCATCTTGACGCGCTGCATAACGTGATGCTCGGTCTCGAACTGCCGCGCGCGAAGCTCACGGGCCGACTGTTCGGCACGCAGCGCCGCGCCGCGCGCGACGAAGCGGCCGCGATGCTCGAACGCGTGGGTCTTGGCGCGGCGCTCAACAAATATCCGCAGCAGCTTTCGGGCGGCATGCAGCAACGGCTCGCCATCGCGCAGGCGCTGATGATGAAGCCGCGCGTGCTGTTGCTCGACGAGCCGTTCGGCGCGCTCGATCCGGGCATACGCAAGGACATGCACGCGCTCTTGTCCGAGCTATGGCGCGAATCGAAGCTCACCATCTTCATGGTCACGCACGACCTGAAAGAAGGCTTCACGCTGGGCAGCCGCGTGCTCGTGTTCGACAAGGTTCGCGTGGACCCGCAAGCGCCCGGCGCGTACGGCGCGCGCATCACGTACAACATTCCGCTCGATCGCACCCGCGACTCCGCCTCGGCCGTTCATATCGCGCAGGCGGCAATGCAAGGTGCTTCGGACAACGAACTGGTTTCACTGGAGGGAATTCGTTCATGACATTGTTGCTCGAAGAAACCGTCCCCGGAGGCGGGCATACGTCGCTCATCGTGAAACGCGGACAGTCGCTGCGCGTGACGGACCTGCGCGGCGGCGCAAACGTCAGCGTGATGATGGTGAACGCATCCGAGAAGAGCGAACGGCTGAACCTGCCGGATTCGCTGAAGTGCCAGCACACCGCGAAGCTCACGGCGGGCCATTGCCTCTACTCCGACATGGGGCGCGTGCTGGCCGCGATCGTCGCGGATACGTGCGGCTGGCACGACAGCATCGGCGGCGTATCGAACGCAGAGGAAGTGACCGAGCGATACGGCGTCGGCCGCTATCAGGAACTGCGCAACGCGTTCTATCGCAACGGCACGGACAACCTGCTCGTCGAGATGGGCAAGTGGGGCCTCGGCATCTCCGATCTGATGATGACGCTCAATCTCTTCAGCCGCGTGGATGTCACCGACGAAGGCACGCTGCGCTTCGTGCCCGGCAACTCGAAGGCGGGCGACTACGTGGAGCTTTACGCGCCGATGAACACGCTCGTCGTGCTCACGGCCATCCAGCATCCGCTCGACCCGAACCCCGAGTACTCGCCGAAGCCCGTGAAGCTCGAACTGAGCACGGCGCAACCCGACGTCGCCGAACTCTGCCGCACCGCGTGCGACGAGAACGTACGCGGCTTCATCAACACCGAACGCTTCTTTCTGTGAGCACGGACCCACTCATGACCAGCACGCTTACCGTCAGCGACAAACATCCCGAAAGCGCGGTGTATCGCGAAACCCTCGCCGCGGGCGAGCCCTGGCTGCACGAGGTAAAGGCCGGGCAGACGCTGCGCATCGTCGATCTGGAAGGCAATCAGGCCGTCGATACGCTCTTCTACAGCCTCGCCGATCCGCGCGAACGGTTCGATCCGCAACGCACGCTGCGTCGCCAGCAGAGCCTTTATCTGACGTCCGGCTCGGTGCTGTATTCGAACCTCGGCAACCCGATGTTGACTATCGTCGCCGATACGTGCGGCCGTCACGACACGCTCGGCGGCGCGTGCGCGCAGGAAAGCAATACGGTGCGCTACGCGCTCGAAAAGCGCTACATGCATAGCTGCCGCGATAACTTCCTGCGTGCCTGCGCGCACGACGGGCGGCTTTCGAAGCGCGACATCGGCGCGAACGTCAACTTCTTCATGAACGTGCCGGTGACTTCGCAAGGCGGCCTGACGTTCGAAGACGGCATTTCCGCGCCGGGCAAGTACGTGGAATTGCGCGCGGAAATGGACGTGATCGTGCTCATTTCCAACTGCCCGCAATTGAACAACCCGTGCAATGCCTATAACCCGACGCCCGCGGAGCTTTTGATATGGAACTGAAGCGCATCCGTAGCTTCATCTATCACATCATGCTCGTTCGCTCGGGACGATGCTTCGCGCGCACGCGCGAGGAACTGATGCAAGCGCATCGCTGAACGCGTGTCGTGTCGGCCGTGGACGACCACGGCTCGCCATTCTCACGGCGGGACGGCCCGCCTCCGAATCAAGACTGCCTCCATGTTCGAGAAGATACTCATTGCCAACCGTGGCGCCATTGCGTGCCGCATTCTTCGAACGTTGCGCGAACTGAATGTCACCGGCGTCGCCGTCTATGCCGAAGCCGACCGCGCGAGCCGTCACGTCAGCGAAGCACCCATCGCTCATGCGCTCGGCGACGGCCCCGCCGCCGTGACGTATCTCGACACCGCGAAGATTCTGGAGGTCGCGCGTCGCGAAGGCGTGCAGGCGATTCATCCGGGCTATGGCTTTCTGTCGGAGAACGCGGCGTTCGGCGAAGCATGCGAAGCGGCGGGCATCGCGTTTATCGGACCGACGCCCGCGCAGTTACGCGCCTTCGGCCTCAAGCACACGGCGCGCGAAATCGCCGCAAGTCAGGGCGTGCCGATGCTCGAGGGCACGGGACTGCTCGAAGGCGTGGCGGCGGCGCTGGAAGCGGCGCAGGCCATCGGCTATCCGGTGATGCTGAAGAGCACCGCGGGCGGCGGCGGAATCGGCATGCGCGTGTGCTGGAACGCCGACGAGCTCGCGACGCATTTCGATGCGGTGAAGCGCCTCGGCGAGAACAACTTCAGCGATGCAGGCGTGTTTCTGGAGAAGTACATCGAGCGGGCGCGGCATCTCGAAGTGCAGGTGTTCGGCGACGGCCTCGGCGACGCCATCGCGCTCGGCGTGCGCGACTGCTCGGTGCAGCGTCGCAATCAGAAGGTGCTCGAAGAAACGCCCGCGCCGTGTCTGCCCGAAGGCATATCCGATGCGCTTTGCGACGCCGCCGTGAAGCTCGCGAAGGCCGTCGATTACCGCTCGGCGGGCACGGTCGAATTCGTGTACGACAGCGCGGCGCGCCAGTTCTATTTCCTCGAAGTGAATACGCGCCTTCAGGTGGAACATGGCGTGACCGAGCAGGTCTGGGGCGTCGATCTCGTGCGCTGGATGATCGAACTCGCGGCCGGAACACTCGCGCCTTTGAAGCAGCTCGCCGCCGGCCTCACGCCCCGCGGTCACGCGATACAGGCGCGACTCTACGCCGAAGACCCGGGGCGCGATTTCAAGCCGAGTCCGGGCCTGCTCACGGATGTGGCGTTCCCGCCCGCCGATGGCCGCGCGCTGCGCATCGATACGTGGATCGAAGCGGGCTGCGAGGTGCCGCCCTACTTCGACCCGATGCTCGCGAAGATCATCGCGTGGTCGCCAACGCGCGACGAAGCCCGCCACGCGCTCGACGCGGCGCTCGACGAGACGCGCATCTACGGCGTCGAAACGAACCGCGACTATCTTCGCCAGATCGTGCAGGACACGCCGTTCGCATCGGGCGAACCGTGGACCCGCTGCCTCGAAGCGCTCGCCTATCGCGCGACGACGGTGGAAGTCGTGAGCGGCGGCACGCAGACGACCGTGCAGGATCATCCGGGACGGCTCGGCTATTGGGCGGTCGGCATTCCGCCGTCGGGACCGATGGACGACCGCGCGATGCGGCTCGGCAACCGGCTGCTCGGCAATGCGGCCGATGCCGCCGCGCTCGAAATCACGATGAGCGGCCCGACGCTGCGCTTCAACACGGACGCGGTCGTCGCCATCACGGGCGCGCAGATTCCCGTGCATCTGAACGATGTCGAACAGCCGCTGAACACGAGCATCCTCGTTCCGGCCGGGGCCACGCTCGCGCTCGGCACGATACGCGGCGCGGGCGCGCGCGCTTATCTGTGCGTGCGCGGCGGGCTCGATGTCGCGTCGTATCTCGGCAGCCGCAGCACGTTCACGCTCGGCCAGTTCGGCGGACACGGCGGCCGCGCGCTGCGCGCAGGGGACGTGCTGCATCTTTATCCGCTCGCGGATAAGCACGCGGGCGCGGCGCTTTCCAACGTGCCGGCGCTCGACAGCGTGCGCACCATTCGCGTGATCTACGGACCGCACGGCGCGCCCGAGTACTTCACCGCGCCGTATATCGAGCGATTCTTCGACACCGATTGGGAGATTCACTTCAACTCCAGCCGCACCGGCGTCCGCCTGATCGGGCCGAAACCCGAATGGGCGCGCGAGGACGGCGGCGAAGCAGGACTGCATCCGTCGAACATTCACGACAATCCGTATGCGGTCGGCGCAATCGACTTCACCGGCGACATGCCGGTGATTCTCGGCCCCGATGGCCCGAGCCTCGGCGGTTTCGTGTGCCCGGTGACGATCATCGAAGCGGACCTGTGGCACATCGGTCAGTTGAAGGCGGGCGACAAGGTGCGCTTCGTGCCGGTCGATATCGACGCAGCACGCGAGGCCGCACGCCAGCGTAGCCGCGAGATCGACACGCTGACGATCGCGCCGAACGCTCTGCCTGAGCGGACCACGCCGCTGACCTCGCCGATCGTTCTGGACACGGGCTCGGACGGCGAAAGGCTCGTTGCGCGCGTTTCCGGCGATACGCATCTGCTGCTCGAAATCGGTCCGGCGGAACTCGATCTCGTCTCGCGCTTTCGCGGTCATGCGCTGATGCAGGCGCTAGAAGCGCAGGCGCTCGCCGGCGTCATCGACCTCACGCCGGGCATTCGCTCGCTGCAAGTTCATTACCGGCCCGACGATCTGCCGCTCGCCCGCCTGCTTGCGATCGTCGCCGAGGCGTGGCAGCAGGTGCTCTTGCAACGGGATCTGCGCGTGCCGTCGCGCGTGGTGCATCTGCCGCTTTCGTGGGACGATCCGGCGTGCCGGCTCGCCATCGAAAAGTACATGACCACCGTGCGCAAGGATGCGCCGTGGTGCCCGAGCAATCTGGAGTTCATCCGCCGCATCAACGATCTCGATTCCATCGATGCCGTGAAGCGCGTCGTCTTCGAAGCGAGCTATCTCGTGATGGGCCTGGGCGACGTGTATCTCGGCGCCCCCGTCGCGACGCCGCTCGATCCGCGTCACCGGCTCGTGACGACGAAGTACAACCCGGCGCGTACGTGGACGGCGGAGAACTCCGTCGGTATCGGCGGCGCGTATCTGTGCGTGTACGGCATGGAAGGGCCGGGCGGCTATCAGTTCGTCGGCCGCACGTTGCAGATGTGGAACCGCTATCGTCAGGTAGCGGATTTCGCGGGACAGCACTTCCTGCTGCGCTTCTTCGATCAAATACGCTTCTATGAAGTCCCGGCGGACGAGCTGCTTCGCATTCGCGCGGACTTTCCGCTGGGCCGCTATCCGTTGCGCATCGAGCAAACGGAGCTGTCGTTGTCGGACTATCAGGCGTTTCTCGCGGAAGAATCCGCGAGCATCGACGCTTTCCGCTCGCGGCAACAGGCAGCGTTCAACGCGGAGCGCGAACGCTGGCGCGAAGCGGGCGCGACCGAGGACACGCTCGATGCGCCTGCCGTCGAAGAAGCGCAATTCGCCGCGCTCGAAGACGGCGAAGTCGCCGTGGACAGCGAGATCGCGGGCAGCCTCTGGCAAGTGAAGGTAGCGACAGGCGACGCAGTATCCGCGGGCGACGTGCTGCTCGTCATCGAATCGATGAAGATGGAAATCGCCGTTTGCGCACCTTGCGCGGGCAAGGTCGGCCCGATTCATGTCGCGCCGGGCTCGCCCGTGCGCGCGGGCCAGCGCGTCGCCGTCATCCAACGACACTGAACACGGGATACACCACCATGCCGTCATTCGATCTGCGCCTATCCACGCTTCGATCCGCGTATCGCGCGAAGACACTCACGCCGCGCGCGTTGATTGCGCAATTGCGCGACAAAGCCGCGACGCTGAATCCCGAGTTCAATCTCTTCATTCACCTGTTGAGCGAAGCGGAACTCGCGCCATACCTCGAACGGCTCGACGCGCAGGACTCCGAAACGATGCCGCTCTACGGCATTCCGTTCGCGATCAAGGACAACATCGACCTCGCGGGCATACAGACGACAGCCGCCTGCCCGGCGTTCGCCTACACGCCATCGGAGTCGGCGACCGTCGTCGCGCGCCTGATCGAACTCGGCGCGATACCGCTCGGCAAGACCAATCTCGATCAGTTCGCGACCGGTCTCAACGGCACGCGCTCGCCGTACGGCAAGTGCCGCAACAGCGTGCGCCCGGATTATCCGTCGGGCGGATCGAGCGCGGGATCGTCGCTCGCCGTCGCGCTCGGCGTGGCGAGCTTCGCGCTCGGCACGGACACGGCCGGTTCAGGCCGCGTGCCCGCCGCGCTGAACAACCTCGTCGGGCTCAAGCCGACGAAGGGCCTGCTTTCGATGGCCGGCGTCGTGCCCGCCTGCCGCACGCTGGACTGCGTGACCTACTTCACGGCGACGGCGCAAGAAGCGAGCGAACTGCTCGCGCTCACCGCGCAAGCGGACAACCGCGATGCCTATAGCCGCAAGAATCCGCAGTGGAACACGGCGCGCGCATTCGGCACGCCCGCCGCGCTCCGCTTCGGCGTGCCGGCGCAGCTGGAATTCGCGGGATGCGCAGAAAGTCCCGCATTGTTCGATGAGGCTCGCGCGATGCTGGAAGCAGCCGGTGGCGAGGCCGTCGAAATCGACTTCGAGCCGTTCATCGAAGCGGCGCAGCTGCTTTATCAAGGTCCGTGGGTCGCGGAGCGTTACAGCGTGGTGCGTGACCTGATGCTCTCGCAATCCGATGCGGTGCTGCCCGTGATTCGCGATGTGCTCGCGAAGGCGCCCGGCGCGACCGCTGTCGACCTGTTTCGCGCGCAGTACCGCTTGCAGGCGCTGAAGGCGATCTGCGATGCGTCGCTCGATTCGCTGGACTTCGTTCTGACGCCGACGTATCCGCGTCCCGTCACGCTCGCCGAACTGGAAGCTGATCCTATCGGACCGAACTCGCTGCTCGGTTACTACACCAACTTCATGAATCTGCTCGACTACGCCGCCGTCGCGACGCCGACCGCTTTCATGCAGAACGGTCTGCCGTGGGGCGTCACCGTCTTCGGCCGTGCGTTCACGGACCAGTACCTGTTGGGCGTCGCCGACTTGCTGCAACGCACGAGCGGCATCGCATGCGTCGGCGGCAACGTGATGTCGGCGGGCGAGCGAAGCATCGCCACGAACGATCGCGTTCGCATCGCGGTGTGCGGCGCGCATATGCAGGGCTTACCGCTCAACCGGGACCTGCTCGCGCGAGGCGCGCATCTCGTGCAGGCAACCCGCACCGCTGCGTCGTATCGGCTCGCCGCGCTGCCGGCGTCGGCCGATGGAACGCGTCGGCCGGGCATGTGGCGCATGGCGGAAAACGGCGTCGAGATCGCGGTGGAAGTGTGGGAGATGCCGTTCGCCGAACTCGGCTCGTTCATCGCGACCGTTCCCTCGCCCCTCGCCTTGGGCAAGGTCGAACTCGCGGACGGCTCGTGGGTAATCGGCTTTCTCTGCGAACCGTATGGCGTGCAATCGGGCACGGACATCTCCGCGTTCGGGGGATGGCGAGCGTGGCTTGCCGAACAGCGGCGATGACCGCGGCGGTCTTGCCGACCGTAGCCGTTCACCTCGGCCGGATCGGCATCGAGCTGCTGCGTCAAAGCGAAGACATGCGCCGCGAATGCCTTGTTTGACGCGGTGGCACGCGCGGCCGTCGGAGAGCGGCCCGGCGCAAACGCATTGAGGCCCGTTTACGCGCCGCTCATGCACAAGCCGGCGGCAAGCAGGAGAACGGCGAGCGACGACGTTTTGCGCCGGACCTTACGCAGCGTCGTTGATCCGATGTTCGCGATGCGGTCCCACACCCGTTGGCACGGCGAATGACGCGCACGCTTCCTCGTCCGCGTCGCCACCGACGACGCTCGACGAGGCATCGCTACCCGCGCGGCCCTGACTGCGCCGCCAGCTTGCGGGCGGCATCCCGAACTGGCGCTTGAACGCGCGATTGAACGCCGCCTCCGATTCGTAGCCCACGCGTTCCGCCACTGCCGCAATCGGACGCGGCCCAGCGAGCAGATCTTGCGCGGCCACTTGCAAGCGCCAGCACGCGAGGTATTGCATCGGCGCCTGGCCGAGCAATTGCGTGAACCGCTGCGCAAGCGCGGAACGCGAGAGACCGACGCGGCGCGCGAGTTCGTCGACGGTCCAGTCATGACCCGGTTGCGCGTGCAACAACGCGAGCGCCTTGCCGACGAACCGGTCTTCGACGCCGGCGAGCCAGCCACGGCGATCCTCGGGCATCGAGGCGATGCAGCGTCGCACCGCTTCCACGAAGAGCAATTCCGACAGCCGCGCAAGCACGGTCGCGCTGCCGGGACGCCATTCGGCAGCCTCCGTCACCGCGAATCTCAGCGACGATTCGAGCCACGCGGATTGCGGATCGTTGCGCATGTCGATCTTGAAGAGACGCGGCAACGAAGAAAGCACTGGATTAACCAGCATATCCTCGCAAGCGAGAAAGCCGCAGACGATACGTGTGCAGCTCGCTTCCTTGCCCGCTTCCTTTCTCGCACCGTCTCCACCGACGCTTAGGCGCATCACGTCGCCGGGCGAGGTCGCCAGATACCTAGCCACCAGTTCCTCGGCGGGCGTCGGCTCCAGATCGAGCGAACTGCCCATCAGATGCGCCTCGCCTCTCGGCACCACGAGCAGTTCCCCCGCATCGACGCGAATGGCCGACGCGGGGTCGTCGGTCAACGCCGCCCGGCAGCTGCCTTCCAGAATGAGGTGATACGACACGACGCGCTCGGCGCGCGGCAGGAACGTCGCGCACATGGCGGGCGCAACCTGCCCGACCACGCACCACGGCGCCGTGAAATCGCCGTTCAGATACACGGCTCCGCTGAGACGCAGAAGACGAAGAACGTCGGAAAGCGCATCCATGGCCAGTCCCAAAGTTTCGGCGTCCCGCGCAAAACATCTGGACGCTCGGTCATTCAACGAAGCGGTCCGCGCGCCGATACTGGCATCCACGCGAAACACCACTGACGCAAGGTTAAGCCCAGTCGTAACGTTCGCCAACCCACACTAACGAGGGGTCTTCCGATGAATGACACAGCTACTTACCAAGGCAGTTGTTTTTGCGGCGCGGTGCAGTTCACGGTGAACGGGAAGCCTGAAGGCATGGGCTATTGCCATTGCGCGTCGTGCCGACGCTGGTCCGCGGGCCCCGTCAACGCGTTCACGCTCTGGAAGCCGGATGCGCTGCGCATCATTCGTGGCGCGGACCATATCGCCACTTACAACAATACTGAGCACAGCTATCGAAAATGGTGCACCAATTGCGGCGGGCATCTCTTCACCGAGCATCCGCATTGGGGGCTGACCGATGTCTATGCCGCCGTGATCGATGACTTCCCGTATGAACCAGGCCTGCATGTGCACTACATGGAATCGAAGCTGCCGATGAAGGACGGTCTGCCGAAGATGCAGGACTTGCCGAAGGAAATGGGCGGCTCAGGGTTGAGCGCCGCCGAATAGTTGGAGTCGTGCCGTAGTAATCCGCAAACAGGCAGCACGCGTGAGTGGTCTTGCGACGCTGCCATCTTGTCTATCAGGAGCCATGTCATGTCCGCAGTCGCTACCGCATTCTCGCCCGCCGCCGATCTCGCCGCCGTCAAGGTCCGTCAGCACGCTGCCTGGTCGACGGGCAACTATGCGGTCATCGGCACCACGTTGCAGATCGTCGGAGAGCATCTTTGCGAGGCGCTCGACTTACGCTCAGGCAGTCGCGTGCTGGATGTCGCAGCGGGCAACGGCAATGCGACGCTCGCCGCCGCGCGCCGCTATTGCGATGTCATGTCCACCGACTATGTCGCTTCCCTGCTCGATGCGGGTCGCGCACGCGCGCAAGCCGAAGGCCTCGCCGTGCACTTTCAGGAAGCAGACGCCGAAGCCTTGCCTTTCCCGGATGCATCGTTCGATGTCGTGCTATCGACGTTCGGCGTCATGTTCACGCCGAATCAGCAACAGGCGGCAAGCGAACTGCTGCGCGTCTGCCGGCCGGGCGGAAAAATCGGCCTGGCGAACTGGACGCCGGAGAGCTTTATCGGACAGGTGTTCAAGACGATGGGCCAATACATCACGCCGCCCACTGGCGTGAAGTCGCCCGCGCTGTGGGGCACGGAGACGCGCATCGCCGAATTGCTCGGAAGCGGCGCGGCGCGAATCAGCGCGGCGAAGCGTGAGTTCGTATTCCGCTACCGGTCGGCAGAGCATTTCGTCGACGTATTCCGCAGCTATTACGGCCCGATGAACAAGGCGTTCGCCGCGCTCGAAGGCGAGCGGCAAGCCGCGTTTCTCGCTGATCTGATGGCGCTCATCGACAGCCGCAATCGTTCCGGCGACGAAACCCTCGTCTTGCCGAGTGAATACCTCGAAGTCGTGGTGGAAAGGAAATGATCCTGCTCAAACATATGTTCGACGAAGCGCTTGACTTCGGGTTGCGCCTGCACGTGCTCGTCTCTTCTACAGAGTTGCGGCGCGAGTCCTTATGCATGGGCATGCCGTTGTTGTCGTCCGTGTGCTTCTTCACACTTCGGCTTGCGCTGTCGCGAATCGGCGTAGTGGTTTGAGCGCGGCTCGGTTCGGTCCTTCGCCTCGTATGTTCGATGCGAAGGACCGCGCAAGTCTGCGTGGTTGGAGGCAATCATGTTGATCTATATTTTCTTGTGGCTCAAGCGGGCGCTCGATCGAGCGGAGAACAGCCGTCGCGATGCTTATCTCGCATCGGCTTCGGATATCGTCGAACTTGAACGTCGCATGCGTGCGATGGAAGCGGAGGCGTGAATGGACGATATGCACAACGGTCTCGGCATCCAGCCAGCATCGACGGTCATTGCGCTGCATTGCTCGGGCGCGGGCGCAGCACAGTGGCGAAAGTTGAGCGAAGCGCTCGGCTCGCGCGTATCGTTCATCGCGCCCGAGCACTACGGCTGCGACAGCACGGGGCCGTGGAGTGGAGAGCACGCGTTCACGCTCGCCGATGAAGCGGAAAGAACCGTCGACATCATCGACGCGACACGCGGGAAGGTGCATCTCATCGGGCACTCGTACGGAGGTGGTGTGGCGCTTCGCGCCGCAATGGAACGGCCGCAGCGTATCGCGAGCTTATCGCTCTACGAGCCATCGGCGTTTTATCTGCTGAAGACGATGGGTCCGCACGGAGCGCGCGCGCTCGCCGAAATCAACGCGATATCGAAGCGCACCGCCGATGGCGTGAATTGCGGCGACTATCGTGGAGCGGCGGCATCGTTCGTCGACTATTGGGGCGGCCCGGGCGCATGGGAGACGCTGCGGCCCTCGGTGAAAGCCGCGCTCACGCGCTGGGTGCCGAAAGCGCCGCTCGACTTTCGCGCGTTGCTCGATGAACCCACGTCCAATGCGCCCTACGCTGACTTGCGCATGCCCGTCCTCGTCATGCGCGGCGAGCATGCGCCGCTACCCACGCGTGCATTGGCCGAGCGCTTGCCGCACATGTTCCCGCGTGCGCGGCTTGCGATCGTCGCGGGCGCGGGTCACATGGGGCCGATCACGCACGCAGAAGAGGTCAACGACGCGATCATGCGGCATATCTTCGAAGCGGGATTGAAGCGTTGCGAGCAAGCGCTCAGATACGGCTAGCAAGTCGGCGCGGACTTACGCCCGCGCATTCGTCACGCGAAGAGCGTGTCGAGGGTGATCGGCAAATCCCGCACGCGCTTGCCCGTCGCGTGCCAGATCGCGTTGGCGACAGCCGCCGCCACGCCCACCACGCCGATCTCTCCCACACCCTTCGCGCCCAGCGGATTCACCACGTCGTCGTGCTCGTCGACGAAGATCACGTCGATGTCGTGTATATCGGCGTTCACCGGAACGTGATACTCGGACAGATTGTGATTCATCTGCCGGCCGAGCTCGTGATCGAACTGCCCGTGCTCGTGCAGCGCCATGCTGATGCCCCACACCACGCCGCCCGACACCTGACTTGCCGCCGTCTTCGGATTCACGATGCGACCCGCCGCCACCGCGTTGACCACGCGCGTCACGCGCACGGTGCCGAGCGCCGCATCGACGCGTGCTTCGACGAACACTGCCGAGTGCGTGCCGATCGAGTACGACTGCTGCTTGTCGTGCGGTGTCACGGTCACCTGGGCATTCAGCGAATCCAGGCCCGCGCGCGTCAGCAGTTCGCGCAGCGATAGTCGTTGCTCGGTGCCTTCGCCGCACACGACGTATTCGCCGTCGAGCCGCACCGCGTCCGGCTGCGCGCGTGCGAAGGCCTCGCCGCCGTGTTCCTTCGCAATCGACGCGAGCTTGCCGCGCAGGCGCGTGCACGCTGCATGCACCGCGCTGCCAACCGACGACACCGTCCACGATCCGCCTTCGAGCGGCGCCTTCGGCAGACGGCTGTCGCCCAGACGGAAATCGACGTGTTCGAGCGGCACGCCGAGCGCATCGGCGGCGAGCTGCGTCATCACCGTATAAGTGCCCGTGCCGATGTCCGCCGTCGCGCTCGCCACGACGACATGCCCGTCCGCTCCGATCTCCGCGAGCGCGGACGCCTCGTTCTGCATCGCGTCCCAGATGCCTGTCGCCACGCCCCATCCGACGAGTTCGCTTCCTTCGCGCATCGAGCGCGGCGCGAGGGGACGCTTATCCCAGCCGAAGCGTGCCGCGCCCTCTTCGAAGCACTCGCGCAGCGCCTTGCTGGAGAACGGCAGGTCCTTGTTGCCGTCGCGCTCCGCGTAGTTGATGAGCCGCAGCTTCAGCGGATCCATGCCGAGCGCCTCGGCGAGCTCGTCCATCGCCATTTCCAGCGGAAACAGCGCCTGCGCCGCGCCGGGCGCGCGCATGTCGGCGGGCGTCGGCACGTCGAGCTTGCTCACCTTGTAGTCGAGCCGCACGTTGTCACAGGCATAAAGCTGTCCGGCCCAGTTCACCATGACGTCGCAGTAGTCCTCGTATTGCGACGTCTCGGACACCGCCTCGTGGATGATCGCCTCCAGCCTGCCGTCGCAATTCGCGGCCAGCGCGACGCGTTGCAGGCTCATCGGCCGATGCGCGAAGGTGAACATCTGCTGCCGCGTCAAGACCACGCGCACGGGCCGCTTCAGATCGCGCGCGGCCATGACGGCCAGCGGCAGATGATATTGCGGACGCAAGCCCGAGCCGAACGCGCCGCCGACGAACGGCGAGACGACTTCGAGCATGTCGTCGTCGAAGCCGAAGATCTTTGTCAGATACTGCTTGGTGTTGAGCACGCCCTGCGTCTTTTCATAGACGGTGAACTTGCCGGACGGCTCGGGAATGACCGTGCAGCCGTGCAGTTCGATCGGGTTGTGATACTCGGCCGGCGTCGAATAGCGGCAGTCGATCTTGAACGCTGCCGCGGCCAGCGCGCCGTCCGCATCGCCGCGCGGCGGTGGCGGCGGCTCGAAGCCGCCTTTTTCGGTCGATGGCGGATAGCTGTCTGTTTCCACTTCGCGCAAATCCGTGCAGTGGCTGGTGCGCTCGTACGTGACTTCGATCAGCGACGCCGCATGACGCGCGAGCTCATAACTTTCCGCGACGACGAGCGCGACCGGCTGGCCGCTATACCAGATGCGATCGTCCCAAAGCGGCCGAAAGGGCATGCCGCCCGGCGCGGACTGGTCTTTCCACGCGGCGTCTTGCAGCGGCAACTCGGGCCGGTTCTCGTGCGTGAGCACCATCAGCACGCCGGACAATTCCAGCGCGCGCCGCGATTCGATCGACACGATGCGCCCGCTCGCGATGCGACTCGGAAGAACGAAGCCATAGCTCATGTCATCCGCGAAGAATTCGCCTGCGTATCGCGCCTCGCCCGTCACCTTCTTTCTGCCGTCGACGCGGTTGACGGGCTTGCCGCTGAAGTGCGCGCCCTGCCGCGCGATGCGTTCCAGTTCGTTCGGAGAATTCATGATGCGTCGTCCTCTCTGCTGGCGAGGCTGATACCCGATGCCTGTTCGAAAGCGCGCTCGATGGCGCGCGCGGTCAGTTCGATCTTGAATGCGTTGCCGGGACGGCCGCGCGCGTCGCGCACCATTGCGCTCGCGAAGTCGCGCACCGTGGCGGCGTCGAGCGTCTTGCCGCGCAGCGCGGCTTCGGCGTCGCGGTTGCGCCACGGCATATGGGCCACGCCGCCGAGCGCGCAACGCACTTCTTCGATGCGATTGCCGTCGAGCTTGAGCGCGAGCGCG
The DNA here is from genome assembly GCF_017220215.1 of Caballeronia sp. M1242. NCBI lineage: Bacteria > Pseudomonadati > Pseudomonadota > Betaproteobacteria > Burkholderiales > Burkholderiaceae > Caballeronia > Caballeronia sp. M1242. The sequence goes on from NZ_CP071131.1 coordinate 254,475, forward strand.
ACCGACACCAGCGCGAACGCATACGACGCGCGATCCCGCACTTTCACGTAGGCGTTGTGTTCCGCGAAGCCATCGGCGGGCAAGGTGATCCCGACGATGATCTCGTCGTCGCGCAGGTTCGTGTCGATGTGCGGGGTATCGCCGGGAAGCCGGTGAAACGCGTCGAACGGGATGACGCGCTCGCCGTTGTCGCTCGCGACGCGCACGGACGCGTCGAGCGCGGCGAGCGCTACGCACATGTCAGACGGATGAACGGCGATGCAATGCTCGCTCGCGCCGAGAATGGCGTGGATACGGTTGACGCCATCCATCGCGCCGCAGCCGCTGCCCGGCTGGCGCTTGTTGCATGGTGTAGCGGTGTCGTAGAAATAATGGCAGCGCGTGCGTTGCAGCATGTTGCCGCCGACGGTCGCGACATTGCGAATCTGCGCGGACGCGCCGGCGAGAATCGCCTTCGACAGCAGCGGATAGCGCGACTCGACGCGTTCGTCGTAGGCCACGGCGCTGTTCGTGGCGAGCGCGCCGATGTCCATGCCGCCGTCCGCGTTCGGCTCGATGCCGGTCATCGGCAGCCGGCGGATATCGACGAGCCGTTCGGGGCGCGCGACGCCTTCCTTGATCAGATCGACGAGGTTCGTGCCGCCCGCGAGAAACGCCGCCGACGGCGCGCGGTGCGCTTCGAGCGCCGCGGACACGTCGTTCGCGCGGGTGTAGGAGAAGCGGTTCATGGGCGCGCCTCCTCGTTCTGAATGGCGTTTCCTTCGACGCCTTGCCCGCCCGACGCCTCCAGAATGGCCTGCACGATGTTCGGATACGCGCCGCAGCGGCAAAGGTTGCCGCTCATCGCTTCGCGCACTTCGGCAGCGTCGTGGGCGTGTCCTTCCGCGAGCATGCCGACGGCCGAGCAGATTTGCCCCGGCGTACAGTAGCCGCACTGAAAGGCGTCGCAGTCGATAAACGCCTGCTGCATCGGATGCAGCGTGTCGCCGTTAGCCAAGCCTTCGATGGTGGTGATGGCCGCGCCGTCATACGAAACGGCGAGCGCGAGACACGTATTGATGCGCTGGTCATCGACGAGCGCGGTGCACGCGCCGCATTGTCCGTGGTCGCAGCCTTTCTTCGTGCCGGTAAGCTGGCAGTGTTCGCGCAGCAGGTCGAGCAGTGTGGTCCACGGCTCGATGTCGAAACTACGCGATTCGCCGTTGATCTTCAGCGTGCAGGCGACGCGCTGCGCGTGCGGCGCGTCCGCGTCCAACGTGGTCGCGGTCGATGAGGTGTTCATGGGATCTCCTTGCGGGAATCCCGGTGTGGAGCATGCGCCGTGCCTTGTGCCGTCTTGGCGGCGACAAGAAGTCGACGGCTAACGCCAAACGACCTGACTCAGAATGCAAGAACCGCGAGAACCCGGGTACGATCAGGCAAGCGCAGCAAAAAGAAAACGCCCAGACAGGAGCCAACTGAAATGTCAAAGACCCAGTACCGCATAGCCGTGATTCCCGGCGATGGAATCGGCAAGGAAGTGATGCCCGAAGCGCTGCGCGCGCTAGATGCAGTGAGCCAACGCTTCGGCATCGCGCTGGAGTACCAGCACATCGAATGGGCAAGCTGCGACTATTACGCCGCGCACGGCCAGATGATGCCCGACGACTGGAAGGCGCAGCTCGAAACCGCCGACGCCATTCTCTTTGGCGCCGTCGGCTGGCCGCAAAGCGTTCCCGATCACGTCTCGCTGTGGGGATCGCTCCTCAAGTTCCGCCGCGAGTTCGATCAATACATCAACCTGCGGCCGGCGCGTCTCTTCGACGGCGTGCCTTCGCCGCTCGCCAACCGCAAGGCCGGCGACATCGACTTCATGATCGTGCGCGAGAACACCGAAGGCGAATACTCGTCCGTCGGCGGCGTCAGTTTCGAAGGCACCGAGCGCGAGTTCGTGTCGCAAACCTCCATCTTCACGCGTCACGGTGCTACGCGCGTGCTCAAGTTCGCGTTCGATCTCGCGCAGCAACGCGCGAAGAAGATCACGGTGGCGACCAAGAGCAATGGCATTTCCATCAGCATGCCGTGGTGGGACGCCCGCGCCGCAGAAATCGCCGCGCAGTATCCGGATGTGGCATGGGACAAGCAGCATATCGACATCTTGTGCGCGCGCTTCGTGCTGAACCCGGACCGCTTCGATGTGGTCGTCGCGACGAATCTCTTCGGCGACATTCTTTCGGACCTCGGCCCCGCCTGCACCGGCACGATCGGCATTGCGCCGTCCGCCAACATGAATCCCGAGCGCGTGTTTCCGTCGCTCTTCGAGCCCGTGCACGGCTCCGCGCCGGATATCGCGGGCAAAGGCATCGCCAATCCTATCGCGATGATCTGGTCCGCCGCGATGATGCTCGACTTCCTCGGCCAGCGTCCCGCGCACGATGCGATTCTGTCCGCCATCGAGGCCGTGCTGAAGGAAGGACCGCACACGGGCGACCTCGGCGGCAAGGCCAGCACGAAGGAAGTCGGCGAAGCCATCGCGCAACGGCTCGGCTGATCAGGTATCGCTATTTCGTACGGTTTGCTAACTATTTCAGAGCACTTCATAGGGAACCGTTCGTTGTTGTTCAGAACGGTTCGCTACGTCGCTCAGTCTACGAGCTTAGCCAACCTTGGGATTCACGACCGACACCTTCGGGCCGTTGCTGTCCCACTGACTGAGATACCAGTTGCGCTTCCACACCGGGTTCGTGGTGGTGATCGCGCCCGTCACGACGCAGCCATTGAGCCGCAGGCCGCCGACCGCGAACGAATCGCTCGTGCAGGTGTCGGTATGGTTCGTGATCTGGATGTCGACGTTCTTCGAGACCGGACCGGGGAAGGCGCCGAGGTAGACGAGAATGCCGCCGCCGGAGCATCCCCGAGTCGTCGGGCTGACGATCTTGATGCCCTGGAGCACTGCGTTGTTGTTGTTTGGCTCGATGTCGAGGCCATACGCCGGCGCCGTGCCCGAGATGTTTTCCCAGAGCGGATTGTTGAACGTAATGCCGCTGCCGGACGTGATCGTCGCACCTTGGCGGCGGCAGCCGTTCGCGTGGTGGCCGCTGATCGTTACGTTCGAGCTCGGCTTGTTCGAGCCGCTCTGGCTATTGCCGATGTAGATGCCGTCGCCCCAGCAGTTGATCGTCGTCGGGTTCGTGATCGTCACGCCGGTGGAGCCGTTGATCGAGATGCCCATGCCCCACTCGCCGGAGCCGGCCGAGTTCAGTTCCTTGCTGCCATCGAGGTACGGTGCTTCGATGTTCACGTTGCTCACGTCCCACACGCGCATCATCTGATACGTGCTGCTGTTGTGCGACAGCATCTTGATCGACGCGCCGGGCGCGAAGCGGATATGCGTGTTCGAGCGCAGCGTGAGGCCCGTTGCGTCGATGCGGCTCTTGCCCGTGATGAGGAGAATCTGACCGACCGAGCCGTCGATGGCAGCCTGAAGCGCCGCGCGGTCATTGGTAGAGCCATCGCCCTTCACGCCAAACGACTTGTCTTGCAGCACGCCGGCCGTGCTCGTGTTGCTCGTGCCTTGCGAGCCGGTGCTTGCAGTGGTGCCACGGGGGTCCGCGGTGCCGAGGTTCTGCCACGGCGTGGTTCCGTTCTTGAACCAGTTGCCCGCCGTGTTGCGGCCATAGATGGCGCCGTTGATGTATACGAGCGTCGTGTATGCGACGGGCGAGCCGGTCGCCATGGTCGTGCCGTTGCGCACTGCGTGGCCGCCGACGAGCGTCCAGACGGCGCCCGAGCTATCGGTGATGGACGCTGCGGGCGGAATGGCCGTGCCACTCGCCGAGGCGGCCTTCGCCACGGCGGCGGTATCGCCGAGCCCATCGGCACTGGTTTCGCTGCCGCCGCCACAGGCGGCCAGGGCGGCGCTTCCCGCCCCTGCCATCATGTACGACAGGAACTTTCTACGCGTAAGGGATGCGTTGACGTTGCTGGAGACGCTGCTCAGGGAATTTTCGCCCTGCGTATTGAATAGACGATTCGACGACACGGGAAATTATTCATGTTTGCTCGAGGAGGCCGAAGTTTAATGTCCTGAATCTACCGAATGGGTTTCGCGATGTAACAGTACGAAAGAGCAAAGCACGACCGTATTCTCATACCGTAAGGAGAAAAAACGGGTAGCAACTGTTGGCTTTCGGAGAAAGATCAGACTTTTTGCGTGGAATAATGGCCTTCAATTAATAGGCTTATTCGGAGTTGTTGTAACAACGGACTCCGAATGAGTAGTAATTTCCGACTAGTTTCAAAAGCGGTCGTCTTGGCCCGCGTGACGCTTCTTGGCACGCGGGAGCAACGTTTCGACGAGTGGTGAAGCTGTCGTTCGCTCGGTGTGTAGACCGTGCGTGTGGGATGTGATTATCGTTTGCAGTACTAACTTATGAATCACTCATTTGGCCTTGACTATGAAGGTCCGATGCGGTCATTCAATGCAGCAAGTCGCTTGAGGCCGATAGGACCGGGATGGCAATCGACTGCCGAAACGCGCTTTCACGTGAAGAGCGACGGGACGTTTGGAAAACGGAGAACGAGCGGGAAACACCGCTGCGAGCAGTTCGGGAGATGGGAAACGTGTAGGACTGCGTGTCGAGTATGTCGACATCGATCGAGGCTATCGCGAGCGCGTGCCTCGACCGATCGACCGGACGGACCGGAGCGATCGGTCATCGCGGTTTCCGCTATACGCCTTCGACAAGAACGGCGCGATACCGCGCGCCTCGAAACCGATGCTGCGGAACCTGTTGATATGCCGGGCTGTCGTACCACTCACGCGCAGCGGCCGTAGACGGGAACTCCACGATCACAACGCCTTCGGGCGCGTCGCCTTCGAGGACTTGCTGAGGTCCGTAAGCGGCGAGAACTTTGACAGGGTGACCCTGCAGCGTCTCGCCGACCTTGCTTTGATATTCGTCCAGCTCACGCTGATCTTGCGTGCTCTCTCTCGTGAAAACGATGTAAGTCGCCATGTCGAACGCTCTCCAAGTAATGAAGGGGAGAACGATCATGCCATGAAACGCGCAAGTACCTCATGCTCGGAGCACGGCCGAGAAAGCTCGATATCTCAAGACAACGCAAGCATGGCGAGTATCGGCAATCCGTGACGAAACGACGGACAGCTTAGACCGTCGATACGCGCGGCCCGTTGCGAAGCCGCGCTTTCTCAGCGAATGGTCACGCACTGATCTCTTTCGACCAGCCCGCGTACCACTTCCGGAACAATTCGAATTGCGTCTGTGCATAGCGGCGCTGCGCTTCACTGAGTGCATCGGTCTCATTGAAATGAAGCGTGTATTCCTCGTCGCCGTTGAGAACCATCAGGTATTTGTAGTACAGCACCAGGTCCGTGCCTTCGTCGAACGATGAGAGCACGGCGAGCGCGCTTTCGAGTTCACGTGCCTGGCGACGCGCCGTCACGTCCCCATCGCTAGCTTTCCGGCACAAATCGACCAGATGCAAGACTTCGCGCGGCAACGCATTGCCGATGCCGGTAATCGCGCCACGCGCGCCGCAGTTGACGAAGCCGTGAAAGACCTGCGTGTCCACGCCCGCCATCAATGTCACATTCTCGTCCTGGCTAGTAATGTACTCGGCCGCATAGCGCATGTCCGCCGCACCGCCGAACTCCTTGAAGCCGATCAGGTTCGGATACTTGGCCCGCAGTTCGAAGAACAGATCGGCGCGCGTGGCAAAGCCGTAGTAGGGGCTGTTATAGATGACTGCGGGAAGCGCAGGCGCCGCTTCGAGAATCGCCGAGAAATGAGCCTTCTGCGCGGCGGGCGAGGCACCGCGCGACAGCACGCGCGGAATGACCATCAGGCCGCTCGCGCCGACCTTCGCCGCGTGCGCTGCATGCGAGACGGCTTCGCGGGAATTCACCGCACCGGTGCCGACGATAGTCGGGACGCCGGCATCGACGAGCCGCGCCACGCCTTCCTGACGCTGCGCTTCGCTCAGAAGTGGCCAGTCACCCATCGATCCGCAGTACACCACTGCGTTCATGCCGAGACCGACGAGCTCGCGCGCTTTAGCGACGAGCGCGTCGTAGTCCGGCGTGCGCTCGGCTGTGCACGGCGTCATGAGCGCCGGAATAGCGCCCGTGATGATGTTGTTGCCCATGTTATTGCCCTCGACCTTCAGTGAGTTTGAGTCGTGAATCGGTATTGCCGATAGCGCTGGCGATAGCACGCAGTATCACAAGTCAGAACCATTAACGCTTGCGTCGATTCATGTTGTCGAGTGACGAAATCGGCATAACGACGCATCGCTATCCATCAATGCGCGTGATCCGTCACAGGAGGCGACTGCGCCTCAAGTAGCGTCGCTATCCGCGTCGGCACAAAGGGCGGACGCTGCGCATCCGTCTTCCAGCCGAAACAGAACGCAGCCGCTTCACCGCAGATCTTTCCTTGGCAAGGCCCCATGCCGCAGCGCGTGTGCAACTTCGCGTCGCGCCACGAGCGATACTTCGAGGCATCGCCGAAAGCGACGTCTTCGCATCGGCACAAGATGGTGTCCGGTTCGGCTAACGTGCCAAGTTCAGCGTTCAACGTGAACGCCTCGTGCATGCGTCGCGCGAATTGCCGGTAAGCTTCCCGCGCCGCGAAAAGCGCCCGCGCTTGCTCGCGATGGCCCAATGCCGCATGCGCGGCTATGCGGCCTTCCAGCGCGGCAAGCTCCATGCCGCCCACGCCTGTGCATTCGCCCGCAGCATAGACATCGAGCACGGAAGTGGCCTGCCATTCATCCACGCGTAACGCTGTTTCGAACGGTGTCTCGACAATCTGACAGCCAAGCGCGATGCCGATCTGAACGTTCGGCACGAGTCCATATGCGCAAGCTAGGCGATCACAATCGATATCGATGTCTTCATCGCCATGACGCACGCGCACGCGCGTGACTTGCTTCTCGCCTTGCGCTTCCGCCACATAAGCGCCGCGAAAATAAGGCGTCGCGTGCAGATCGAAGCGCATGCGCGCCGCCTGCAAGAGCTTCGCTGGCGTCTTCAACAGGCCGCCTGCGAAGCGCCGAACATGGCGTGCCGAAGCCTGCTCGACGATAGCCGCCACCGTCGCGCCGTGTTGGCGCGCCGTGATGGCCGCCGCCCAAAGAAGCGGCCCGGTACCCGCAAGCACGATACGCTGTCCCTCGACCGGCATGCCGCCCTTGATCAACGCCTGCAAGCCGCCCGCGCCCGTCACGCCTGGCAAGGTCCAGCCGGCAAACGGCAGAAAGCGCTCGCGCGCGCCTGTCGCGACGATCAGCTTCTCGTAGCCGATCTGATAGCCGCGCGCCGCATCTTCGACGAGCAAGGTCTTACCGGGCAGCGATTGCACCACGCGCGTACCGCAAAGACGCGAGACGTTGTTGTATCGAGAAAGCGCGTCGATGGCGGCGCGCGCCGAGCCTTTCGGCGCGTGTTGCGGCCCTTGCCGCCAGATCTGACCGCCGGGCAGCGCGTTATCGTCGATGATGCCAACCTGCACGCCCGCTTCTGCCGCAACACGCGCCGCGTGAAGCCCAGCGGGACCCGCGCCGATGATAAGGGCATCGAACTTCATCGTGCTACGCTTCCCGTCTCGACCGACATGCCCTGTGCGCACAACGTCTGACAGGCAAGCCGATGCCGCACCCCATCGATTGTCACTCTGCATTCCTGGCAGATGCCCATGCCGCACAGCGGGCCACGCAGGTCACCGTTCACGGAGCGCCGCGTGGCGAAACCCGCGCCGCCCGCGGCGAGCGCCACGGCCGCCAGCACCGAACTGCCGCCCGCCACGCTCAAGGCGCGTCCATCGATCCGAACCGTCAACGATTGCTCAGACATGCACGGCTCCGTTGTTGATGCCACCTGTCACGCGGCTCGTCTGAAATCGCGATGGCAAGTACGGCGTCGCGTCGATCGGCAACTGGGACGACGCGCCCGTCATTTGCGCGGCAATCAGCTTCGCGGTAGCAAGCGCCGTCGTCACGCCGAGTCCTTCGTGTCCGGTCGCAATCCACACCGGAACGTGCGCCGCATCGTGGCTAACGAAGTGCGTTGCCGGGCCGATGAGCGGCAGGCCGTCGAGCGTCGCGGGGCGGAATCCGGTCCATGCGCGGATCGCATTGAGGGCAGGCAGCCGGGGAAGATACTCGCTCGCGCGCCGAAGCATGCGCGCCATGATCTCGGGCTCGACGCCGGAATCCACGTTGTCGAACTGCCGCGACGAGCCGATCAACAATTGCCCAGTCGGACGTGGCTGCACATTGAACGCCACCGACGTACCGCTCGCGTTGTGCGCGCTCTTGATATAGCCGAGTTCGAGAATCTGATGCCGGATGGTGCCCGGATAGCGATCCGTGATGAGCAGATGCCCCTTCTTCGCCTGTATCGGCAAACCAGGCATCAACTCGATGGCCTGCAGCCCATTTGCGACAAGCACCGCGCCTGTCGCGATGACTTCGCCGCTCGCAAGCATGACGCCTTCGCGTGTCAATCGCGCGACCGATGCATCTAACCTGCAACTCACGCGGCCTCCGCCCGACGCGTCCGCGATCAGCCACGCAGCGGCGGCCGGCGCGTAGACAACGGCGTCATCGGGGACGATCATGCCGCCCTTGAAACCCTCGCGCAGTTCGGGCTCCGCTTCACGCAACTGCTGCGCATCCAGCATGTCGCATGCGATGTTCTCGCTTGCGAGCGAATCCCGACGCTCACGCGCGAGATCGAATTCTTCCTCGTCGGCGGCGACCCACAGCGTGCCGCAACGCACGAAAGCCTGACGCTCGTCGAGATGCGGCGAGAGATCGAGCCATAACTGACGCGACCACGATGACAACGCGAACTCAGCGGGCGTGTCGTCCATTACGACGACGTGGCCCATGCCCGCCGCCGTCACGCCCCCGCCGATGCCCGCGCGATCGAGCACGAGCACATTCATGCCCTTGCTCGCGAGCTCGCGCGCGCACGCCGCCCCGACGATGCCCGCGCCGATCACGATCACATCGGGGCACGCAGGTGCCGAGACGACACTCGCGTTCACGTGCGAATGCCCCACGCGAACGGATCGTCGCTCGAGAAGACGAGCTTCGCTTCGGCGTTCACGTGCGCGGTTCCGCGAATGCTCGGCCGCACGCGTCCCGCGTTATCGCTCATGCTCTCATAACGCGCCTCGAACACGCTGCCGACGATGCTCTCCTGCCGCCACAGCGCGCCCGGCGCAAGCAAGCCATCGGCGGCGAGACAGGCGATCTTCGCGCTTGTGCCCGTTCCACACGGGGAGCGGTCGTACGCCTTGCCGGGACACAGTACGAAGTTGCGGCTATCGGCACCGCGCGTCGGCGAATCGGCGAACAGTTCGATATGGTCGATGACCGCGCCGCCCTCGCCCGTGATGCCGTTTGCTTCGAGGGCCTCGCGGATTGCCCAAGCAACTTCCGTCAGCGGTTCGACGCGCGCGAAGTCCAGTGCCTGGCCATGATCGGACACGAGGAAGAACCAGTTGCCGCCCCACGCGATATCGCCATGCACGCGCCCGAGATTCGGCACGTCGAGCGGCACTTGCGTACGGTAACGGTACGCCGGAACGTTGTGCACGGTGACGCTGAGATCGCTGTGCAGTTCGGCTTCGACAATGCCGACAGGCGTTTCGATGCGATGCACGCCGGGCTGGATGCGTCCGAGATGCGCGAGTGAAACGACGAGCCCGATGGTGCCGTGACCGCACATGCCGAGAAAGCCGACGTTATTGAAGAAGATCGCGCCCGCCGAGCACGATGGGTCGTGCGGTTCGCACAACAGCGCGCCAACCATCACGTCCGAGCCGCGCGGTTCATTGACGATGCCTGCGCGCACGCGATCGTAGTCCCGGCGAAAAATGTCGAGGCGTTCGGACAGCGGACCGCGACCGAGATCAGGGCCGCCCGCGATGACGAGTCGAGTCGGCTCTCCGCCGGTATGCGAGTCGACGACTTCGATGTGAGTGAGTGTTTTCATGAGGCAATGGTAAGCGTGCGCACTGCCAGCGTCTTGGCCGATCGCGTCTGCGAGAGTGATGAAATCGGCATAGCTTTGCGTGCGGCAAGCACGAGTACAAACCCGAGTGCCGCCCGAACGCCGCGCGACTATGCGGATTTCTGCATCGCGACTGATTATTTCCCGCAAGACGCAACGATCTTCGGCTCCGTATATTTGTGCGCGCCGTGCTTGGACGGCGCCGACGAAGCCAATAAAGAACACCACACTACGACACACGATCAAACCAAAGAGGATGCCTGAGACAATGAAAGTCGCCACTTCGTACGTATCGGCCGCGCTGGTCGCGTGCTCCACCTTTGCCAGCGCGTCGTACGCGCTCGCTGCGTCGGCATCGCCGCAGAACGTCCAGATCGGCTTCGCGGCGCCGCTCACCGGCGGCCAGGCGCACTACGGCGCCGATTTTCGAAGCGGCGTCGAGCTCGCGATTGCCGACATGAATGCGACGAAGCCCGTCATCGGCGGTCAGGCCGTGCAGTTCGTGCTCAACGCACAGGACGATCAGGCCGATCCGCGTACCGGCACCACAGTCGCTCAGAAGCTCGTGGACGATGGCGTGGTCGCTGTCATCGGCCACTACAACTCGGGCACCAGCATTCCAGCCGCGCCCATCTATGCGAAAGCGGGCATCCCCGAAGTAGCGATGGCGACCGCGCCCTCGTACACGCGGCTCGGCTTGCCGACGACGTTTCGCCTGCTGACATCCGATACGCAACTCGGCAGCGTGCTCGGCGAATACGTCGCGAAGGGCCTCAAATACAAGCGGCTCGCTATCGTCGATGACCGCACCGCGTACGGCCAGGGCGTCGCGGAGGAGTTCGCGATGGCGGCGAAGGCGGCAGGCGCGACCATCGTCGATCAGGAGTACACAACAGATAAGGCCGTCGATTTTCGCGCGATTCTCACGAAGATCAAGTCCGCTGACGTCGATGCGGTCTTCTACGGCGGCGCCGATACGCAAGCCGCGCCGATGCTGAAGCAAATGCGTTCGCTCGCGATCAAGGCGGTGTTGATCGGCCCGGACATGCTTCAGTCCGAGAACCTGATCAAGATCGCAGGCGGCGCGGCGGAAGGCACGCTGGCCGCATCGGAGGGAAGTCCGCTTGCGCAGATGCCGGGCGGCAACGCGTTCGCCGAGCACTACAAGGCGCACTTCAGCAAGCCGGTGGAGTTGTACGCGCCCTATGCGTACGACGGCACCATGGCTGTTTTCAACGCGATGAAGAAGGCGGATTCCACCGATCCGCGCGTGTTCCTGACCGCGCTCAAGAGCACGAACATGAAGGGCGTGACCACGAGCGAGCTGTCGTACGACAATTACGGCGACCTGAAGTACGGCGGCGTGACCGTCTACAAAGTCGCCAATGGCAAGTGGGTGCCGTTGCAAACCGTCGGCACGAAGTAACGTAAACGCGGTGGCCGCGTGCTTGGGTTAAGCGGCCACCATTGAGCGAATGTCAGAAGCGCGATCAGCGTTGACCGGCACCGATATGCGGCGATAGCGCCGCGAGCCACAGCGAGACCGCCACCGCGCCCGCGTCCGGCGAACCGACGGCGCGCGTGCCCAGATAGCTCGCGCGCCCCGCCCTCGGCGTCATCTGCGCGGTGTTCTGCGCGCCCTGCTGCGCTGCCGATACCGCGACTTCCCACGCCTTATGCGCGGCACTACCGGAAGTCAGCGCCTCTTCATAAGCCGATACGGCGGGAAAGAGTGCATCCAGCATTGTTCGATCGCCAGCTTTCGCACCACCGAGATCACTGATAGCCTCGACTGCCGCTCTGAACGCATGCGCCCAATCCAGCGCGGATGCCTCGCCGATGTCCGCCAAGTGCCGCGACGCGCGCATCAACGCGGTCGCATAGAACGGCCCCGAACTGCCCGCGATGGCGCGGCGCAGCGCCAGGCTCAACGCTGCGAGCGCGCCCGCAGGCGTGCCGAGATCGCTTTCGCTCACTTCAAGCAGGGCGTGCGCGGCGCGCTTCATGCTCGCGCCGAGGTCTCCATCGCCGGCGACGGAATCTAGTTCGGTGAGCCTCGGTTCGTTTTGAATCAACGTATCCGCTACGGATTGCAGCGCCGCTTTCATCGCGCGCGTCCATTGACTCGGCTCGCCCTGCGCGGCTGCTTGCGTCGCGCTCGGCTGCGCGGGACCGTCGATGCGAATGTCGCGATTGACCACGCCAGCACCGGGCCATGCGCGCGCTTCGGTCGGTGCATCCAAGAAGCTCAACGTTGCGTCGTCCACGCGCAGCAGCGAGATAGAGCAGCCCGGCATGTCCAGCGCCGAGAGGAACGTCCCCGCCCACGCGCGCTCAATTCGAATGCCTCGTGCAGCAAGATTATCGTGAGCGGCTCGCAACACAATATCGAGCTCCATCTGCGGCGTGCCTCCGAGCCCGTTCACCAGCAACGCGACTCGCTCGCCGCTCGCGAGCGCCAGTTCATCGACGATGCTTGAAATGAGCACGTCGCAAAGCGCATCGGCGGGCAGCATCCCGGTACGCTCGACGCCTTTCTCGCCGTGAATGCCGAGTCCCAACTCGATCTCATCATCGCCAAGCGTGAAGCCCGATTTCTCGGCGCCGGGGATGGTGCAGCCATCGAGCGCCACGCCCATGGTGCCGAGATTCGCCGCCGCGAGGCGCGCAACGGACGCGACTTCTTCGAGCGTCATTCCACGGGCAGCCGCCGCGCCCGTGACCTTGTGCACGAGCACCGTCCCTGCGATGCCGCGCCGACGGTCGCGCGCTGTTTCATCGCGCAAGGCAACGTCGTCGGCCACGACGACGACCTCGACCGGGATGCCCTCTGCGCGCGCCAGTTCCGCGGCCAGACCGAAGTTCAGGCGATCGCCCGTGTAGTTCTTGACGATCAGTACCGCGCCGCGCGGTCCGGCGGTGGCGCGGATCGCGGCGAGCACGGCGTCTGTGGACGGCGACGTGAACACTTCGCCACAGACCGCGGCGCTCAGCATGCCCGCGCCGACGTAACCGCCATGTGCGGGTTCGTGGCCGCTGCCGCCGCCCGAGATCACCGACACCGGACGGTCCGTCGCTTCGTTGTGCTCTCGTCGCACGAGCACGTTTTCAGCGCCGAGAATCGCGACATGGGGTGCTTGCCGCGCGACGCCTTCGAGCATTTCACGCACGACGTCATGCGGGGTGTTGATCAGTTTCTTCATGGCACTCTCTTGTGGCAGTCAACGGTGGCTCACAGTTTGCCGCATCGGACCGTCCGTTGCTGTGTCGGCGAAGCGCTTGCATTCGATCAGCCGGCGGCGAGTCTAGACGAGGCGGCCACGCGCTGAACGTTGCAGCGCCCTGTTTCAAGGCTGCGGAGGAATAGACTTTCGATGACTTTCACGGGTCCGCGCACATGCGGCGCCAAGGCGGTCTATGAGCGCCGCACGCCGACCTCGGTTCGCGCCACCGCCGCATAGGCCGGCTCATCGAAAAGCGCTGGCCGCGAGAGAAAGTCCTCGGCCCACTCGAGCGCATCGCTTCCCCAGAACAGCCGATCGCGCAATATCAGAGTCGGCACGCCGAAGACGCCTAGATCGATCGCGCGCTGGGTGTTGTCCCTGAGTTGGCGTTTGACATCGGCCGAGCCGATGCGCTGTTCCGCATCGTCGACGCCGAGTCGCTCAGCGAACGCCTCGAATTCCAATTCAGGATCGCGCCCGTCCGCGAAAACGAAGCCGAGCGCTTTACCGACATCCACGGTGCGCGCGCCCAGCGATACGAGCAGGCGTTGCGCGGCAAGCGGATTGAACGGATGACGCGGCGGCATCGCGAACGGGACGCCCTGGCGTCCCGCAAGCCACACGCAGAATTGATAGGTATGAATGCGCTTCGACGGAAGCTCGGCCGGGCCGAGCGTGCCCCAATGCTTGAGAAGCGCGGCGAAAAGAATGGGCACGGGCTGTATGTCCAGGCGATCCCGCAACGCGTCCAGACGTTGAAAAGCCAGATAAGAAAACGGAGATACGACGTCGAAAAACCACTCGGCCTTTTCCATTGTCGCGCTTCCGGTGTCGTCGAATAATGGTCATTATCGCCGGATCAGAATCAGGCTGCCATCCGCAGATTCCCGGCGCTTCGCCTACACGTTGGCGTTGCGACTTGCGTCGGCTCTGTTCAGCGTGATGCCGTCGACAGCCTCTGCCGTATGCTACTCAGCATCCGGTTGGCTATCGCCGCGGAATCGAGTCTGTAGGCACCGGCTTTCAATAGCATTTTGATAAATCCGACCTTGGCTGTATTGATGTCCGATGGCCCGCAGTGACTAAGGTTCGTTGCATGCGGGACTATCATTCGACCGGGCTTGTCTGCGCTGTCGTTCTTACGGGTCATTATGGTTTGGTCTCTCGCTGGCTTGTGCTTCGCTTAACGGTGCCTGCGTCGAAACCTTTACCCGTGGATGCGTAGGCATAGCGACGAAACGGCCATCGCCCGTTCAATTCTTAGTCCTTGGAGGGTGCGAGGTCTCGTCGTCGGCCAGGCCCAATGCCCAGCGCAAATCGCGCACGAATTCGAGCGAGACACGAGTCCACTCGTCGGTACCCGGGCGGCAGTCGCGTGGGTTCCTTCGTCCACGAGCCCGACGAATGATCTCGATGCTAAGACTCAACGCGCGTGCCTCGTCTCTGAGTGAGTCGTCGTCAAAAGCCGAATGGTTGTCTACCGTATCCATAACTTGGTTGTCGCGCGAGCGTTTCGATGAAATCCGGCGCTCGCAAGCCGTCGAGCGAAAGCTATTCGATCGCGTAAATTCATCTGTTTCGAAGCAAGGCGCGCAAGCCCCCTATTACGCGAACGCGCCCTCGATTTCCTGCAGTCGACGGCGTGCTCGCTTTACTCGCATGCCGCATGAGCTCAGAACGTCGACCAATCGCCGTCCATTGAAGAGCCGGACACTGCCGCAGTCGTGACCAAAGGCTTCGCCGCGCGCGCGACGACCGGCGTTTTCTTGACCGGCGCCGGTCGCATCGTCGGCTTTCGATCGCGGTCGATGGATGCCGTCGTTGCCCCGGCGAGCGTGTGCGACGTGCGGAACACCGCAACGGCTGCGCTCAGTTGCTTTGCCTGGTCTTCCATCGAACTCGCCGCTGCCGCCGCTTCCTCGACGAGCGCAGCGTTCTGCTGCGTGACCTCATCCATCTGTGAGATGGCCTGATTCACTTGCTCGATGCCGCGGCTCTGCTCATGCGAAGCGGATGCAATGTCGCCCATGATGTCGGTGACGCGCTGAATGGCGGTGCCGACGCGCTGCATCGTGTCTCCCGCCCTCGCCACGAGTTCCGTTCCTGCTTGAACACGGCTGCCGGACGTCTCGATCAGTTCCTTGATCTCCTTCGCCGCGGCCGACGAGCGCTGCGCGAGGCTGCGCACTTCACTCGCCACCACCGCGAAGCCCCGGCCTTGTTCTCCCGCCCGCGCCGCTTCGACGGCCGCATTAAGCGCGAGAATATTGGTCTGAAACGCGATTCCCTCGATCATGCCGATGATCTCGGCGATCTTCGCTGAACTCTCTTCGATGCCCGCCATCGTCTCCACGACCTGACCGACAATGGCGCTGCCCTCGTTGGCGACAGCGTTGGCATCATCGGCCAGGCTGCTTGCCTGCGTGGCGTTCTCTGAATTCTGCTTGACCGTCGTGGTCAGTTCTTCCATGCTCGCGGCGGTTTCCTGAAGCGAGGCCGCTTGCTCCTCGGTACGCGACGACAAGTCCGTATTGCCGGTCGCGATTTGCTTGCTGGCGCTCGCGATTGCTTCGCTGCTCGACCGAACCGTTCCGACCGTGGCGGCCAATTTATCCTTCATGGTGGCGACGCCCGCGAGCAACTGCCCCATTTCGTCGTGCGTCTTGATGGGTACCTCATGCGTGAGATCGCCAGCCGAAATATGCTCGAAGTGCTTCAGCGCTTCAGCAAGTGGCGTCATGATGGCGCGGCGCAAGACGAACCAGCCGAACGCTGCAGCTGCAATGCCAGCGAGCAGCGCGAGCACGCCGAGCGTGCGCAACGTCGATGCATGCGCGTCGTTTTCAGCTTCCTGGCGGACGGCGTCGGCAAGCTGGAAAGACTTCAGCTTGTCGAACGCTTCGACACACCGGTTATAGGCGGCGGGCAAATCCTTGAGCGCGAGGCGAGAGACATTCTCCTTATCGCCCGCTTCGATTGCTGCGCCGAACTTCTCGATGACTTCGCGCATCGAGGCGCGAGCAGAGACAACGTCCTTTGCCAGTGCGTCCTCGTCGGCTCCGCGAGGAATGGCGTTGTACTTGCCGTACCACTCGTCGGCCTGGCGCATGAATCCATTCGCGCGTGCCCGCAGTCCGCTGGCGTCGGGCGCCGTGGGATCCAACGCGTAACGGTCGAGCGACAGCCGCGCCCGCGCGGTGAAATTGCTTGATATGCCGAGTGCGTTGACGGCTGGAAGCGAATTCTCGGCGATGTCTCTCGCCGATGCGTGAATCGCGCTAATGCCATACAGTCCGAAGCCGACCGAGAGGGTCAGCATCAGACCGAGGAAAGCCATGGTGAGCGCAAGCCGCGCCCGAATGGAAAGGTTTTTCATCATGCTTTAAATGTGGCGCGTGAGAAGTGCGATACGGCAGTCGCGCGTGCTGCCGCTATTCGAATAAGAGCGTCAATGCTTATCGGCAGTGCGGTCCGACAATTCAGTCGGTTGAGTCGCGCAAGAAGGAATTGCGTTGGTGGAAAGGTAGAAGTGACCGACCGGACGTTTTTGTGGCTTCGAGTCGCGCGCACAGCTCACAGGTACAGAGGCTCGTGGTGACCGGTTACGCAGTGATTCACGAAGATTTTCGGCTCAAGTTATTCCGCCGCTCACCGTTAACACATTCGATTGCGGCGTTCGACTGCGGCGTGTGCCCAGGCCACGAACCGACGCCAGTTAGAGACAATAAGGAGACTCAGTCATGAGCCGCAGTGCGCAGACGGGCGACACGAGCCTTGCAATGACATGCGTCGCGCGGCAACCCATCGTCGACCGGGCGGGCCGCCTGGCGGCCTATGAACTCCTGTTCAGGGACGGCGACAGCGGCGTCGCGAATATCAGCGACGGTTTCAAATGTACGGCTCAGGTCGTCGAGCGCACCGTTGGAGCACTCGGACTCACGACAGTGCTGGATGGTCTCGACGGCTATCTCAACTGCACGGCCGACTTTCTGCATTCCGCGTTGCCGCAAATGCTGCCGAGCAAGCACTTCGTCCTCGAGGTACTGGAGACGTGTGAGCTGGACGACGCGTTAAGGGAGCGTTGCATCGCGCTGCGCCGTGCCGGATTCCGCGTCGCCATCGACGACGTTGTCGCGATCACCCCGCAGATCGAAGCGTTCTTGCCTGCCGTCGATATCGTGAAGCTGGAATGGCCCGTCATCGATCCCGCCGCAGCCAAAACGATGGTCCGTGACCTCAAGCGCAGAGGCAAGACGGTCGTGGCAGAGAAAGTGGATGATCACCAGCAGTTGCAGGCCGCTCTGGACGCGGGTTGCGATCTCGTTCAGGGTTTCTACTTCAGCCGGCCGCAACTTCTGCGGACGCGCCGAATCGTTCCCGATGTCTCGCAGCTACTGGCAGTGCTCAACCTTCTGATCAACGATGCATCGGACCAGCGCATCGTCAGTGCGCTGTCAGGCATGCCGGTGCTAGTGGCGCAGCTCATGCGGCTGGCGAACTGTTCCGCTAGCGCCAATCTGAAGCAAGCCGCGATCTCGTCTTTGCATCACGCGCTCGCGGTCACCGGCACGACGCGACTGTTCGAATGGTGCAGCCTGCTGCTTTACAACCATCCGGATTCCGGCGACCTCAGCCGCGACCCGGTGATCGCACTCGCCACGCAGCGCGCGTCCTTCATGATGCAAACCGCGCTGCGACAACGGCCTTCGGAAACCGCATTCGCGCAGACTGCTTCGTTGACCGGCATGCTTTCTCTTCTACACGTGATCTATGGCCGCGAGCAAGCCGAATTCGCGCAGGAACTGCCGCTCGCGCAATCGATCAGGGACGCTCTCGCCGAGCGCCGCGGTGAACTGGGTGAATTGCTTAGCGCCGCGGAAGGATTCGAAAGCCGGCCGGAGAAAAGCACTTCGCCGATAGACGGCTGACAGTCTTCAACTTGGGCGTGAGCGCTCGAGCGATGTGGGGCGAAGCGGCTTCCTCGAGCATAAGGTGCAGTCGAGCATCAATAACCGATATGCAACGGCTCCGGATGGCCGCGCGTCACCACGATCTGCGCGGCCACGGGATAACCCAGCGTCTGCTGCGGGCTCGCAAAAGCCGCGCACGTGCCAAGGTCCGCATTCGAACTCGAGCGAACCGTCAGCAGCTGCATCGGACCGGCAACGGCGATATACACGACGGCCTCGGTGCCTCGCCGGACCGGAATGGAACTGCGCGGCCCCGATGTGTAATCGACAATCGGATCGCCGCTGCAATCGGCGGACGCATATCGCGCCCCGCCGGCCGTTGCCCATTGGAAGTCCGTCGCCGAAAAGCGATGACTCGAGTCTTGTACACGCCGTATCGGCACGACGGTAACGGCATCTCCGACCGTGAAGGCGACCCCGTCCTGCGTGTTGAATACCGTGAGATCGCCCACCAGCGCGCCATTGGCATCGAACACTCTCACGGGGCGACGCCGACCGTGATGTGATGCATCGTCGCCGAGCGATGCCGTTGCGCACATCAAGCAAATCAGTCCAACTAAATAGCGTTTCATGGCACTCCCTCGCGGTCGGGACTGCCTCGGTCAATAGCCGATGTGCAGCGGTTCCGGAAAGTGTTGCGTGAGCGGATACGTGCGTTTCGTGGCCCAATAATCGGTGCCGAAAGCGAATGGGTAGGTCATGCAGGATGTGACGCCCTTATCGTCCGTTTGCCTGATTGACCGTGCCCCTATATCGCCTGAATAGCCTTTCACCGCGGTATAGAGCGTGACGTCCACGCCGTCCCGGACCGCGATGGCCGGCACGGGACTATCTGAAAGCGGGACGAGCACGCTTCCGCTGCAGTCGGTCGACGCGTAGCCGGGCCATCCGCCGACCCACTCGTACTCGGATGCCGAATATTGGAACGCGCCGAGGCGCTTGTGATCGATGCGGAGGAAGACAGGCTCGCCGTCTATGGCGATGAATACGCCACTTCCGCCCGAATAGCTCGCGAGCGGGCCGACCTCCCTTCCCTGTGCGTCAAAGACGACAGGCAGGTGCCCGCCGTCGCTTCTATGATGAAGAGACTCATCGCCCTCGCCCGCGAAAGCGCTCGTGGCGATGAAGATCAAGAGTAGAAGATAGCGGCACATGGCAGGTCCCTTAATCGCTGACAGCTAGTAACCGATCGTCAGCGGCTCAGGATAATGCGCCGTCAGCGAATACGTCGTTTCGGCCGAGAACGCGGGCACCGGCGCAGTAGACGGCGGCATGTGATCGACGCCGGGAGGCGGCACGCAGCTTGTTCCATCGAAGGAAACGGAGAGAATTTGTTTGGGAGCGGATGCGGTGTCGCCCGCGATGTAGAGCGTGACGTCCGGCCCCTTTCTGATCGCGACGGTGGGCCGGGGGCCTGTTTGAGGCGCGATGATCGGCGATCCGCTGCAATCGGTGCTCGAGTAGCTATAAGGCGCGAATGCGGACCACTGGAAGCGCGCCGAATCCCGAGTGCCGGGATAAGGCAGGGACAACCAGTAGACGGCGGCGAACACGATAGCCCCGTCGATCGAGAGATAAACGCCAGGACCGCCTTGATACGATGCAAGGCGTCCAACGACCTGACCGCGTGCGTCGTATAGCTTGAGAACGCGATGATCGTCATGCCGGCGTCGGTCGTGGTCATGGGCGTCGTCGCCGGCGCAAGCCAGCGAACGCATCAACCCCGAGAAGATGATAAACATCACGACCGCCACGCGACGCATGTGCGTCTCCCTTCGCTATGCACTGAGCATAGATCGCTGAAGGGTGCGTTTCAAGGCGCACGGATCAGCAAGAATCCGTGCGCCGAAGAATAGATGCCGACCTTCGACCCTTATTGCGGAGACCTGGCGGTCTGCGTGTTGGATTGATCTTGCGCCGCAGCCTGCGCCTGGGTTCGAGCAGCCGCGTCTTCCTTCGCCTTCTTGTTCGCCATGTGCCGACCGACAAGACAACCGCCGGCCGCACCCAGCACCGCATGACCCTTTCCTACGAAATGGCCGCCCACGCCGCCCACGGCGGCGCCCTTCAGACATCCTGCAGCTTGCGCCTGGCCTACGGTTGCCGCAGCAAGAGCGGCGGCGATCAACATCGTTGCTTTCAATTTCATATCGTCTTTTCGTATTCGGGAGTGAGAGAGATGGAGCGTAGGCAACGCGAGGCTTCGCACGCTACGTAATGTTCAACGTTCGATGCGTGTTGACGGATGGCTCGCAGTCGTCGCGAATAGCGGATCGTTGTCCATGCCAACATGCGCAGAGCACGCGAGCAATATACGGACCCGCATCCCCCCTCGACCCACCGAGCCGCTGTCAATTCGACAGGTAGTCGGCGAGGCGAAGCAGCATGGCATCGCAGTCGCGCAACTGCTCAACCGTGACGAATTCGTCCGGCTTATGCCCCTGATCCATGCTGCCCGGCCCGCAAACGACGGTCGGAATGCCGGCCTGCTCGAAGAGGCCGCCCTCGGTGCCGAACGCGACCGTGCCGAATTCCGTCGATCCGGCGACCAGCGCAAGAAGCCGCGCGGCTTCGCTGTCAGGCGGCGTGGCGAGGCCCGGATAAGCCGACAAGGGCTGCAAGCTGATACCGGTATCGGGTTTCACCGCGCGCATCTTCGGCAGCAGCGTGGATTCGGCATAGCTCTGCAGGCGTTGCGCGACCTCGTTCGCATCGAAGCCGGGCAAGGCGCGCACCTCGAAGTCGAAATCGCATTCCGCCGGCACGATGTTGAGCGCGCGGCCGCCCTTGATGACGCCGGTCTGCACTGTCGAATATGGCGGATCGAAGCGCTCGTCGCGATGCTCGGGTCGCGCGAGTTCCTCGCCAATCTCGTCGAGATGATTGATGAGGCGCGCCGCGTATTGAATGGCATTGACGCCGTAAGGCGCATACGCGGAATGACACGGCGCGCCCTTCACGCAGCAACGCATGGCGAGCTTGCCCTTGTGTCCGAGTACCGGCTTGAGTTCCGTCGGCTCGCCGATGAGACATAACACCGGCTTGTGTTCCCGATGAGCGAGTTGCGCGAGCATCGGACGCACGCCCAGGCATCCGATCTCTTCGTCATATGAGAAGGCAAGATGCACGGGCATCTTGAGATCGCGTTCGATAAACGTCGGCACCGCTGCGAGCACCGACGCGAGATAACCCTTCATGTCCGCCGTACCGCGTCCATAGAGACGCCCATCTTTCTCGACGAGTGCGAACGGATCGACGGTCCAGGCCTGTCCATCGACGGGCACGACATCCGTATGTCCGGACAATGCAATGCCCCCGCGATCGCGCGGGCCGATGGTGGCAAAAAGACTCGCCTTGGTGCGCTCGTCGTTATGAAAGAGCTCGCTTTCGACGCCATGCTGCGCGAGATAATCGCGAACGAACTCGATGAGCGCGAGATTCGAATCGCGGCTGACCGTCGCAAAGCCGATCAGCTTTTCGAGTAGCACACGGCTTCGCATCTCATTCATCGCCCGGCACTCCATAGCTCGGCGCGGCGGTCGGATTGAGTGCGCGCGTCACGTAGTCGTTCATCTGCGGCGCGTAGGCGGTCCATAGGTCGCGGAGCTTGCCGATGGGGTCGTCGTCGGCCCAGTCCACGCGCAGATCGACGAGCGGCCAGCTTAGATCGCTCACGATCTTCAGCGCGGCCGAATGCACAGGGCCCGCCTCGCCGCCTGCCGCCATGGCCGCTTGCATGGCCGCCAGCAAGCGATCCGCGAGCAGGCCGTCGGCTTGCGCGAATGCAGGCGGCATCGCGTCGATGACATGCGTGCCGGCCAGCATGTTGCCCGCCGCGACGCACTGATCGCCCGCGACTGCGTGATGCGTGCCGAGCGCTTCCTTGCCGCTGAAAAAGGCGGTGCGCCCTTGCGCGTCGATGACCGTAACCTGCCGGTACTCGCGCCATTCGTTCGCATCGAGCGCCTGTTTCAAAGCCTCGGCGGGCGCGAGCCGCTTGTCCGCCAGAAGCTCCAGAATCTGCGGCCCGAGCGCGGGCAGCGTGACGTTCTGCGTGGCGACGGCACCGACGCCCGCGCGCAGCCACGGACAACGCGCGCCGACCGCGATGCTCGACGAACTGATCGCAATGCCGAGCTGCCCCGTTTTGTCACACCGACCGACGATAGAGAAAGTCATTAGGTGTCCTTTACGCTTCCGGTGTCCATCCATCGGGGATCACGGCGATCACGTCGATCTCCATGAGCCATTGCGGCTGGCCCAACGCGACGACGGTCAGTCCCGTCGAAATGGGAAACACGCCCTTGAGCCACTTGCCGACTTCCCTGTACACCGGCTCGCGATAACGCACGTCGGTGAGGTACGTCGTCGTCTTGACGATGTGCGAAAGGTCGCTGCCCGCTTCTTCTAGCAACTGCTTCACGTTCTTCATCGCCTGCTCGGCTTGCGCGCGCGCATCGCCCAAGCCGACGAGATTGCCTTCGAAATCCGTGCCCACTTGCCCGCGAACATAAACGGTATTGCCCGCTCGCACGGCCTGGCACAGATCGTTGTCGAGTGTCTGATTCGGATACGTATCCTTCGTATTGAACATGCGGATACGGGTATGCGTCGGTTGGCTCATCAATGCACCTGATTTGGTTCAGTGGGCTCGCACGCTTTCTTCGCTGTGAGGCTTATTCGCGTGGCTATGCGGCGAGTCGTAATACGCCTGATATTTGCGTTGCGTGACGATGTGATCCGCGACGTGTTTCGCGTCGTGCCACACGCCCCAGATGAACGCCGAGCCGCGTCGCGAGAGCCACGGCAAGCCGAGAAAATAGATTCCCGGCTCCTTCGCTACCCCACGCTGGTGCTTCGGCTTGCCGTTGTCGTCGAAGGCATCGACCTGCAGCCAGCTGAAATCGGTCGCATAACCCGTCGCCCAGATGATCGAGCTTACGCCTCGCTGCGCCAGATCGAGTTCGAGCAGCGGATTCGTGAGGCATTCCGGATCGGGTGGAATCATGCGCGCTTCCGGTTCAGCGGGCAGATCGAGGCCATTGCGGGTGGCGTACATGTCGGCGGCATCGAGCAGCGACAGATAGTTTTGATCGCCGCGCGCGATGTTCTCTGCGAGATCATCGTTGAAGCGAGCCACGCCATTATCGAACGCTTTTGTCAGACCAACGAGCGTAATGCCCTGATGCGCAAGCCGGCGAAAGTCGACGGTTTGCCCGCCGCGCGCGCCGCTTACCGCAATCGTCACATGTTCGCGGCCCGGCTTCATGACTTCGGCGTCCCACTCGCCGAGCACGCCGAGCCACCAGCAGAAGTCGCGGCCGCGATAGGCACGCGGCGGACGATCGTGCGCGCCCACCGACAGATAGACGCGGCGCCCCGCACGCTGCAATTCATCGGCGATCTGCACGCCCGACGATCCCGCGCCCACGACCAGCACGCCGCCTGCGGGCAATTGCTGCGGATTGCGGTAGTCGGCGGAGTGAATCTGCGTGAGCGATGCGTCTCGCGGCGCGATCGGCGGAATCACGGGTTTCTGAAAGGGGCCAGTCGCGACGACCACGCGCTTCGCTTCGATCACGCCATCGGATGTCTCTACGTTGAAACCCGGACGCCCCGTGTTGCGCACGACCTTCTTTACTTCGACGCCGGTGCGAATGGGCGCATCGAATTTCTTCGCATAGGCGACGAAATAGTCCGCGATTTCCTCTTTCGGCGGAAAGCCGTCGGGCGCGGTCTGCGCGTACTCGAGATTGGGAAAGCGATCGTGCCACGCAGGCCCGTTGGCCACGAGTGAGTCCCATCGGCCCGTGCGCCAGCGTTCCGCGATGCGCGCGCGTTCCAGCACGAGATGCGGCACGCCGTGCCGGCTCAGATGTTCACTCATCGCGACGCCGGCCTGGCCCGCGCCGACCACGAGCGTGTCGATCAAAGTAGTTTCCACTGTCATGGGTGTGTCCTTCCGAGAGGCTCGTATGGCCGTTCCAATGCCGATTGAATCTACGCGCCGCGACCGGATCAATAAAATATTTTCAAAAAATGCATAGCATGGGATTTACCTATGCAGTGATTTTTGTCCACCGCACAATGCAATGCAGTTCGGCTTGAAAGAGGTCAGATCGTCGCAATGGAAAGTCATCCGTTACGCTACTCGCTGCGGCAGTTGCGCTACTTCGTGGTCGCGGCGGAGGCCCTGTCGTTCACTGCCGCCGCCAGAAAGCTGCATATCTCGCAGCCTTCTATTTCCACCGCGCTGGCGGACCTCGAAGTGTCCTTCGGGGTTCAGCTATTCATCCGGCATCACGCGAGCGGTTTGTCGCTGACGCAGGCCGGACGCGACCTACTCGGGCAAGCCCGCAATCTGCTGAAGATCGCGGAAGAACTGCAAATGGCCGCCAAGGAACTCGATGGCGGCATGACTGGTTCCATCGCGCTCGGCTGCCTCGTTTCCCTCGCGCCGCCGCTGATGCCGGGCCTCATCAGCCGCTTCACGGCCGATCACGCGGGCATCGCCTTTCGCACGGTAGAAGGTCACCAGGACGCCTTGCTGCGCGGCCTGCATGACGGCTCGATCGATCTCGCGCTCACTTATAGCCTCGATCTCACTGAGGACATCGCCTTCACGCCGCTCTTGTCGTTGCCGCCTTATGCGATTCTGCCGCGCACGCATCGCCTCGCGCGCGCCCGCAAGATCTCGCTCGCCGATCTGTTGCCCGAGCCTTACGTCATGCTGGACCTGCCGCATAGCCGGGAATATTTCGCCGCGCTCTTCGATGCAGTGGGCAACCGGCCGGTGCCCGCGTTTCGCTCGTCGCAGCCCGAAGTGGTGCGAGGCATGGTGGCGAACGGTCTCGGCTATAGCCTGCTTAATTTCCCGCTCAAATCGAACCGCACCGTGGACGGCGAGGAGTTCGTCATTAAGCGTTTCAAAGACAACGTGAACGCGACGATGCTCGGCGTCGCGCAATCCCGCACTATGAAGCCGCGCCAGGTGGTGCACCGGTTCACCTCGTTCTGCGAGAACTACATACGGCGGCTGCGTATCGACACTTGATGCCGGCTGTATAGGAAAAAGCTTTGCGCTGTATCCGAAAACAATATTTTGACTGGCATATTGGCTTGATAGATTGAGTGCCTGTCGAGTGCCTATAAAAGAAGAGGCACTTCTGCTCACTGAACGAGGAGGAAATCGTCATGGCGCACCTGAACGAGCTGATGAACGCATTGCGCGATGGATGCGACCGCCCGTTCAGCGACGCCCATGCGATGCCGCCCGGCGTTTATACGTCGGCCGACTTTCTCGCGCTCGAAGAAGAGCGCATCTTCTCGCGCGAATGGCAATGCGTCGGGCGCGCGAGCGCGCTGAAAGCCCCGGGCGACTATCTCACCGCGCGCATCGCCGCGCAGCCGGTGGTCGTCTTGCGGGACGACCACATGCAGCTCAAGGCGATGTCCAATGTATGCCTGCATCGCATGTCGATATTGCTCGAAGGACGCGGCAACGTGCGACGCATCGTGTGTCCTTATCACGCGTGGAATTATTCGCTCGATGGCGCGTTGAAAGGCGCGCCGCTGATGGACCGACAAGAAGGCTTCTGCAAGGAAAGCTATAAGCTGCCCGCCGTGCGATGCGAAGAATGGCAAGGCTGGATCTATGTGACGCTCGATGCGAACGCGCCACCCGTCGGCAAACAACTTGCCGAGTTGGACACGTTGATCGAAGCGTACGGCATGACCGACTACATCGAAACGTTCTATGAAGAGCACGTGTGGGACACCAACTGGAAGATACTCGCCGAGAACTTCATGGAGAGCTATCACCTGCCGATGCTGCATCGCGCGACCGTAGGCCCCCACTCGCGTTTGGAAGAGATGGAATGTCCGCCGGGTCATGCGGCGTTCAACTATCACTGGATCACGAAAGAAGCCTCGTTGCCCATTGGTAATGCGCACCCGGACAACACGCGCTTGTCGGGGCACTGGCGCAAGACGACTGCGCTGCTCGCCATTTATCCGACGCATCTCGTGACCTTGACTCCCGGCTACTTCTGGTATCTCGTGCTTCAACCGGAGGGCGTCGGCCGCGTGCATATCCGCTTCGGCGGCGGACTCGCGCCGGAATTCATCGCCGATCCGGAAGCCAACGCGCACATGGCAACGCTCAAGAAACTGCTCGACGAAGTGAACGCCGAAGACAAGCGCGGCGTGCAAGCCGTGTTTCGCGGCGTGCATGCGCCGTTGGCGAAGCCGGGACATCTGAGCCATCTCGAGCGGCCCAATTATGACTTCGCGCGATATCTCGCGGGCAAGCTGAAATCGCAGTAAGAACGACAGGACGCCATCAAGATGTCGAACCCTTCCTTCATCTCATTCTCGGGCGTGAGCAAATCGTACGACGGCGCGAATTACGTCGTCGACGGCTTGAACCTCGACGTAAGCAAGGGAGAATTCCTGTCGCTGCTCGGGCCGTCCGGTTCGGGCAAGACCACCACGCTGATGATGCTCGCCGGTTTTGAATCGCCGACGCAGGGCGAGATCCGGCTCGATGGCAAGCGCCTCGACGACAAGCCGCCACATCGGCGCGATATCGGCATGGTGTTCCAGAACTACGCGCTCTTTCCGCATCTGACGATTGCCGAGAACGTGGCGTTCCCGCTCTCGGTGCGGCGCGTGAGCCGTGCGGACCAGAAGACACGCGTGAAGCGCGCGCTCGAAATGGTGGAATTGCCGCATCTGGCTAACAGGCGGCCGGCACAGCTTTCGGGCGGGCAACAGCAGCGCGTGGCACTTGCGCGCGCGCTCGTATTCGAGCCGAGCGTCGTGCTGATGGACGAACCGCTCGGCGCGCTGGACAAGCGCCTTCGCGAGACCATGCAGTACGAAATCATGCGGCTGCATCGCGAGTTAGCGCTGACCATCGTCTATGTGACGCACGATCAGGCCGAGGCGCTGACCATGTCGGACCGCGTCGCCGTGTTCTCCGATGGACGCATTCAGCAAGTCGCCACGCCGAGCGAGCTGTATGAGAACGCGCAGAACGCGTTCGTCGCGAACTTCGTCGGAGAGAATAATGGCCTGACGGGACGCGTCATGACCTGCGACGGCTCATGGGCGACGTTCGCGCTTTCCGACGGCAGCATCATTCGCGGCCGATGCGAGTCCGGCCTGCGCGTCGGCGACGAAGCCATGCTCGCGCTGCGCCCCGAGCGCGCTCACATCCCGAGCGCGGAAGGCATGCATCTCGACGAGCACGACAACGTCGTTCGCGCCCGCGTGAACGAACTCGTGTATTGCGGCGATCATCATCGCGTGCATCTGACGCTCGGCTCGCGCGACGCGATCGTCGTGAAAGTGCCGAATACGCAGCGTCACGCGCTGCCGTCATCCGGCGACATGATCGATGTCGCGTGGCGTCACGACGACTGCAAGATTCTCGCGATGAGCGCCCCGCCTCGCGCGAGCGCGACCCCTTCTTCCACCTCGCCAACCCCTTCCCTCATCACGACCGCACCCGCAGGAGCCAACTGACATGCGCACTCAAATCAAAGCACAATGCGCCGCACTCGCCCTACTCGCCTTCGGCACCATGACTTCGCACGCCGCTGAAACGCTGCATGTGGTCACGTTCGGCGGCGCCTTCGAAGCCGCGGCCAAGAAGGCGTGGATGGACCCGTTCACGCAGGCCACCGGCACGCAGTTCTCGCTCGAATCGTATGATGGCGGCCTCGCCAAACTCTCCGCGATGGAGCAGGCCAAGAACACGACATGGGACCTGATCGACCTCGAAACCAACGATGCGATCACCGGATGCGACGAAGGGCTGCTCCAGAAATTCGACAAGAAGTCCCTCGGCAATACCAGCGACTTCATTCCCGGATCGCTCAGCGATTGCGCGGTCGCGAGCATGGTCTGGTCGACGGTCTATGCGTATGACACGAGCAAGCTGAAGAGCGCGCCTTCCACCGTCAACGACTTCTTCGACACGCAGAAATTCCCTGGCAAGCGCGGCCTGCGCAAGTCGCCGAAGGTGACGCTGGAGTGGGCGCTGATCGCCGATGGCGTGGATCCGAAGGATGTGTACAAGGTGCTCGGCACGCCCGCGGGCGTCGATCGCGCGTTCAAGAAGCTCGACACCATCAAGAAGGACATCGTGTGGTGGGAGTCGGGCGCGCAGGCGCCGCAGCTGCTCGCCGACGGCGCCGTCGTGATGGTGCAAGCGTATAACGGCCGCATCGACGATGCCGTGAGGAAGGACCACAAGCCGTTCAAGTCCGTGTGGGACGCGCAGGTCTACGACTTCGAATGGTGGGCCATTCCGACCGGCGCGAAGAATGCCGACCTCGCCGCGAAGTTCATCGTATCGCAGGCGCAGCCGAAGGCATCGGCGGATTTGTCGAAGTACATCGCCTATGCGCCGCCGCGCAAGGAAGCCGTCGCGCTCGTCGACAAGCAGCGTCTCGCCGACATGCCGACCGCGCCCGCGAACTTCAAGCGCGCCGTGCAGATCAACGCGAACTTCTGGGCCGACAACGCAGACGCCATCAACAAGCGCTTTCAGGTCTGGCTGACGCAATAAGCGGCCACGGCATAAGAGAGGACGAACATGCCCGCATCGATTCACGCGACGACCGCCGGCTCGCACGCAAACGCCGAAGGCCGCGCGTCGTACAACAAGGCGCAACGACGCGCCTCGATGCGGGCGCTTCTGCTCGCGTTGCCGTTGATCGTATTTCTGTTGTCTACGTTCATCGCGCCGATTGCGCTGCTGCTTGCGCGCAGCGCGCAGAACCACGAAGTGCCGGACGGCATGCCCGCGCTCGCGCGCGCATTGAATGCATGGGACGGTCAGGGCGTACCGGATGAACATACTTTCGCCCTCCTCGCATCCGGATTGAAGGAAGCGCAGGAAAGCGGTCAGCTCGGCACGATCGCGCGGCGTCTCAACTTCGCGCAGCCCGAGTTCCGCAGCTTGTTGATGCGCACCGCCCGCAAGCTGCATGACGACACGCCGAAAGCATGGAAGCCCGCGTTGATCGAGATCGACGAGCGTTGGAATTCGCCGGAAATCTGGCGTTTGCTCAAGCGTGCCGCTCAATCGCCGACGCCCGACTATCTGCTCGCCGCCGTCGATGCCCAGGTCACGCCGCAAGGCACGATCGCGTCGATGCCGGCGAATGCGTCCGTCTATCGCGAAGCCTTCGCCCGCACGGTATCCATCAGCGCGACGGTCACGCTGCTGTGCCTCGTGCTCGGTTATCCGGTTGCCTGGCTGCTCGCGAATCTGCCCGCGAAGACCAGCAACCGGCTGATGCTCTTCGTGATCGTGCCGTTCTGGACGTCGCTGCTCGTGCGCACCACCGCGTGGTATGTGCTGCTGCAACCGGGCGGCGTCATCAATAGCGTGCTGTCGGGACTCGGACTCGCGACGCATCCGGTACCGCTCATCTTCAATCGCACGGGCGTGCTGATCGGCATGACGCATGTCCTCTTGCCGTACATGATCCTCGCGATCTACTCGGTGATGAAAAGCGTGTCGCCCGTTTATATGCGCGCCGCCAAGTCGCTCGGCGCGCATCCGTTCACTGCGTTCGTTCGCGTGTATGTACCGCAGACATTGCCCGGCGTCGGCGCGGGATGTTTTCTCGTTTTCGTACTCGCGCTCGGTTACTACATCACGCCCGCGCTGCTCGGCGGCGCAGGCGACGAGATGATCAGCCAGCTCATCGCCATTCAGACGAACACGCAACTGAACTGGGGTCTCGCGGGCGCGCTGTCGGCCTACCTCGTGATCTTCACGGCGGTGTTCTATTTCCTGTTCAACCGCATCGTCGGCATCGACCGGCTGCGCTTCGGTTGATTCGACCCATCCGGAGGAAAGCTCATGCAAGACAAACGCAACACGGTGCTGACGGAACGCATCGCTGCGGGCTGGGTGCGCCTGCACACCGCGCTTGTCCTGTTCTTTCTGATCGCGCCGATCCTCGCCATCATCCCGCTATCGTTTAATTCGGGCTCCTACTTTTCCTATCCGATGGAGGGCTTTTCATTCCGTTGGTACGAAAAGGCGCTGACGAGCGGCGACTGGCAGCGCGCATTGTTGAACAGCATCGGCATCGGCGCGGCGTCGACCTTCATCGCCACGTGCTTAGGCACGCTCGCGGCGCTCGGCTTGTCGCGCTCGCAGTTTCCGCTGCGCTCGGTCGTCATGCCCATTCTGATCTCGCCGATGATCGTGCCTATCGTCGTGGTCGCGGCAGGTTTCTATCTGATCTTCGCGCCGTTGGGGCTCGTGAATTCGTATCCGGGCGTCGTGCTCGCGCATGCCGCGCTCGGTACGCCCTTCGTCGTCATCACGGTGACGGCGTCGTTGCTGTCCTTCGATCAGAGCTTGTTGCGCGCCGCATCGGGCCTCGGCGCGACGCCCTGGATCGCGTTTCGTCGCGTCACGTTGCCGCTCATCACGCCGGCCGTCGCGACAGGAAGCGTGTTCGCGTTCGCGACATCGTTCGACGAGGTCATCGTGATCCTCTTTATCGGCGGGCCCGATCAGAAGACAGTGCCGCGTCAGATGTGGAGCGGCATTCGCGACGCCATCGATCCTTCGATTCTCGCGGTCGCGACGATGCTGATCGTCTTCGCCGTGCTGCTGTTCGCCAGCATCAACCGCCAGAGAGCGCGAGCGTTGGCGGCGAATCAGGCGCTGACCTGATCTGCGTGGAAGTGGCGAGTCGGCCCTTGGTGCGGCGATTGCTGGGCAAACGCCAAGCACTTCACTCTCAGGGCCAGGCATGAAACGCTATAAAGCACTCGTGGCGGGCGGCGTCGGCGTGATCGGACGTCAACTCGTCGATCATCTCGCGTCGCTGCCGGATTGGGACGTCATCGGTCTGTCACGACGCACGCCCGATCAAGCGCAACCCGGCGAGCACATTGCCGTCGATCTGCTGGATCCGGAAGACGTGCGCGCGAAGCTCGGCGGGCTCAGCGACGTCACGCACATCTTTCACGCCGCGTATCAGGAAAAGCCCACGCCGCAAGCGCTCATCGACGTGAACCTCGGCATGTTGCGCAATCTGGTGAGCGTCGTAGCCGACAGTTCGTCGGCGCTTCAGCGCGTCCTGTTATACGAGGGCGCGAAGTATTACGGCGCGCACCTCGGCCGCTTCAAAACGCCCGCGCGCGAAGACGATCCGCGACACATGCCGCCGAACTTCTACTACGACATGGAAGACTGGCTCGTCGAGGAAGCGGCAGACAAGGGCTGGGATGCGGTCGTGCTTCGCCCCGATGTGGTGTGCGGCTTTGCGCTCGGCAATCCGATGAATCTCTCGATGGTCATTGCCGTGTATGCCGCGATCAGCAAGGAACTCGGACTGCCGCTGCGTTTCCCGGGCACCGCGACGTGCTACGGCAAGCTCGCGCAAGTCACCGATGCCGCGCAACTCGCGCGCGGGTCCGTGTGGGCCGCGACCGACGCGCCCGGCGGCGAGAGCTATAACCTCACGAACGGCGATGTATTCCGCTGGGACCAGCTATGGCCCGCCATCGCCGATCATCTCGACATGCCGCTCGCCGAACCGCAGACCATCAGCCTGCGCGACTACATGGCCGACAAGGGACCACTGTGGGAGCGCATGGTGAAGAAGTACGATCTCGTCGATATTCCATACGAGCACGTCGCCGCGTGGGGCTTCGGCGACTTCATCTTCCGCTGCGACTGGGACGTGATCTCCAGCACGACCAAGATCCGGCAGGCTGGCTTTCATGATGTCGTCGATAGCACCGACATGTTCCTGCGTCTCTTCGATGAGTTTCGCGAGCGCAAGGCGATTCCTTGAGCGGATCACTTCGGAGGCGCGGACGAGTGGCTCGAAGCACGACGCTGACGGCGACAAATAACCATGCGTTCAGCGAAACCGGCTCGCGATATGCTCGGGGATATTCTCGGGCGTGACCACGACGACGGAAGAAGACGGCGCAATCGCAGAAGCAGGAATAAGCCGATGATAGTGCATGATGTGCTGGCAAGCTGAACGCATGTCCTGACGCAAGTCGTGATGAAGAATCGCTTGTACCTTCCGCTCGCGCAGCAAGCCGACGTTGTCGCGGTCGAGATCATGCCCGATGAAGCAAAGCGGGCGCTGGTTCGCCGCCTGCAGCACTTTCAGCACGGCCGCATTGCCGCCGCCCATCGAGTACACCGCCGCAATCTCCGAACGGTTCGTCACGACTTTGCGCATGCGCGCTTCGGTTTGCATGTTGAGGCCGTGTCCGCCGCTCGCGTCGAGCAAATCGAGGTTCGGATAACTCACGCGCAGCGCGCGTCGAAAGCTCGCCTCGCGCTCTTCTTCTCCTCTGAAGCCTTCGTCGCTCATGGTGACGAGCACGGTTCCGTTAAGACCGCGTAGCCACTGGCCGATGAGATACGCCGCCGTCGCGCCCGCCACGCGATTGTCCAGCCCCGCATAGGCGATGCGTGCCGACAGCGGAATGTCCGTGAACGTGGTTACGACCGGTATGCCGATTGTCTTCAACACGCCGATCGCCTCGGAAATCTCGGGGACGTCACGCGCTTTCAGCACCACGCCGTGACTGCCGCGCCTGCCGATTGCGTGTAGCGTTTCGACGACCTCCGCGGTCGCCATCGTTTCCCGCATGAAGAAACGCGGTCGCAGCACGACGGGATGGAATGCGGGCAACTCCGCTTCGAGCGCCTCCTGAATCTCGGTGGTGAACCGGGACGGGGCTTCGGCCACAACGTCGATGATGAGCTTGCGTCCCGTCGTCGCGAGTTGCAGCGCCTGCTTCTCTAGCTCGCGAATCGCCTGCTCGACGCGTCTGCGCGTGCCTTCGCGCACGTTGGGGCGCCCGTTCAACACGCGGTCCACCGTGGCGACGCCGACGCCCGCCTGCAGAGCGATCTCCTTCACGAGGAATCGATGAGCCATCGAAACGCCTGGATTTTGATGGTTTTTTGATGCGTTTATGGTAACGCGCGCCGCGGCGATGCGTCTATGCTAGGGAAAAATCGGAGCGAGACATGGATGCCACGAATGAACGCCACGACACGTTAGCAAGAAACTGGTATCGCGAAAGCGACTGCTCGCTTGAAGCATTCGCGCAACAACTGCGAAGGAGGACCGATGCCGTTCTCCGATTCGCGGCCGAGACGCAACGCGATATTCCCATCTACGATTGCCGCGCGCTTGATGAAGCGTTGATCGATCCTGTCGGGCAGCAGGCGTTGCAGGCTGAATGGGCGAACGTGCTGCTCGACGGCGCGGGCGTGCTCGTGCTCAAGCACGCTTTCCACGATACATCGCCCGTCGACGACGCGACGCATATCTTCGATTCGATCATCAGACAGGAACGCGAATCGGGCACGCGCGGCGCCGACCATTTCGCCAAAGCAGGCGCGAACGACCGCATCTGGAATGCGCACGAAAAGCTCTGTCTCGCAGCGCCCTCCGTTTTCGCGCGATATTTCTCGAACGCGTTCATCGCGAGCGTCGCGCAGGCGTGGCTCGGACCCGGCTTTCAGATGACCACGCAAGTCAACGTCGTTCGTCCTGGCGGCGCGGCGCAGCAGGCGCATCGGGACTACCATCTCGGCTTTCAGACGGTTGAAGAAGTGCAGCGTTTCCCGGCGCATGTTCATACGATGTCGCCGTTGCTGACGCTTCAGGGCGCCGTCGCGCACAGCGACATGCCGATAGAAAGCGGGCCCACGAAGCTGCTTCCGTTCTCGCAGCGTTATGCACCGGGCTATCTCGCGTGGCGACGTCCCGACTTTCGCGACTTCTTCGAAACGCACTGCGTGCAGTTGCCGCTCGCGAAGGGCGACGCGCTCTTCTTCAATCCCGCGCTATTCCATGCGGCCGGCGCGAACCGCACGCAAGACGTGCAGCGCATGGCAAATCTCTTGCAGATCTCTTCGGCGTACGGGCGCGCGATGGAAACGCTCGATCGCATGCGCATGTGCGAAGCCGCTTATCCCGTGCTGCTGGACTATCGGGCGAGAGGCCGGTTCACTGCGAGGGACATCGATTGCGTGATTGCATCGACCGCTGAAGGCTATGCGTTCCCGACCAATCTCGATCGCGATCCGCCAGTGGGCGGTCTCGCGCCCGAGAGCCAGCAAGCGC
Source organism: Caballeronia sp. M1242 (assembly GCF_017220215.1). Taxonomy (NCBI): domain Bacteria; kingdom Pseudomonadati; phylum Pseudomonadota; class Betaproteobacteria; order Burkholderiales; family Burkholderiaceae; genus Caballeronia; species Caballeronia sp. M1242. The sequence goes on from NZ_CP071131.1 coordinate 288,838, forward strand.
TGATGCGCCGGGCGCTCGACGAAACATGGAACGCATCCACGCTTCGCGAGGCCCTTCGACATCAGGCGTGGAAGCGACTCAGCTAACGCATGTCGCCGCATTAGCCGTCGGTGGATCGCGTGAGCGTTTCCCACTGGCTGATTTCGTCAGCGAGCGCGGTCAGTTTGTCGCGCACCAGACCGAGCGCGTCACTGCCGAGCAAGAGATGCACGGGTGGCGCGTCGCTCTCGATGACGGCCAGCATCGCGCGCGCCGCCTTGAGCGGGTCGCCGAGCTGCTTGCCGCTCTTTTCCTCGCGCGCCCGGCGAATGGGATCGAAGAGCGCATCGTAATCGGCAATCGAACGAGGCGTGCGCGCCATCGAGCGGCCAGCCCAGTCGGTGCGGAACGAACCCGGCGCCACTGCCGTCACGGCAATGCCGAACGATTTCACTTCCTTCGCGAGCGTCTCGGAGATGCCTTCCAGCGCGAACTTGCTGCCGCAATAGTAGGCGATGCCGGGCATCGTGATGAAGCCGCCCATCGACGTGATGTTGAGAATGTGACCCTTGCGCCGCGCGCGCATGCCGGGCAGCACGGCTTTCATCATCGCGACCGCGCCGAACACGTTCACGTCGAACTGTCGACGCATCTCGGCGAGCGGCGATTCTTCCATCACGCCTTCGTGACCGTAGCCCGCGTTGTTGACAAGGACGTCGATGGGACCGACGGTCGACTCGATTTCGGCCACGACGCCGTCTATCGCGTCGAAGTCCGTCACGTCGAGCAGGCGGCCCACGGCCCTGTCCGGCGCGAGGGCTTCGAAGTCCTGCTTCGCCTGCTCGCTTCGCACAGTGCCGATCACGCGATGGCCTGCCGCGAGCGCTTCATGAGCGAGTGCCCGGCCGAAGCCGCTGCTGACGCCGGTGATGAGCAGAGTCCGGTTGGATGACATATGCACCTCTACGATGAAATGAAAGAGAGTGCATAGTATTCTTTGCACCAACGCGCTTTAAGGCCGGATATTCTGCTCTTATTGCCTATTCTTATCGTCGCCCTCGATGTCATCGAAAGAGACCGCCGCATCGCGGCAGCGTATCGTGGACCTGCTACGGCCATTGGCGCCGAATGAAGGCTACAACCTGACGCCGCTACCCGACGTGCGCATCCTGCGTTCGGACCGCGCGTTGTCGCGCACGCCTGTGCTCTACGATCCGGGCATCGTGATCGTCTGTCAGGGACGCAAGCGCGGCTATTTCGGCGATCAGGTGTATCTGTATGACGAGCTGCATTATCTGGCCGTGGCAGTGCCGGTGCCCTTCACGATGGAAACCGACGCGACGCCTGAGCATCCGCTATTGGCCATCTACATGCATCTGGATTTTCAGGTGGCGGCAGAGCTGATGATTCAGATCGACCGTCATCACATGCCGGCGCGCGCGGAACCACCGCAAAGCATGATGTCGAGTCCGATGGATGCCGACTTGCGTATGTCGGTCCTGCGCTTTCTGCAAGCGTTGAGCCGGCCGCTCGATGCAGCCGTTCTCGGTCCCGCGCTGGTGCGTGAGCTGTACTTTCGCGTGCTGACCGGCGCGCAAGGCCATGCGATGCGCTCGGCGCTCGCGATGCAGGGGCAGTTCGGCAAGATCGGCAAGGCGTTGCGCCGCATTCACGCGACCTACGCGCAGCCGCTCAATCTCACGCAACTGGCGCGCGAAGCGGGCATGAGCGTGCCGACCTTCCACAGTCATTTCAAGGCCATCACGCACACGTCGCCCATGCAGTATCTGAAGTCGACGCGGCTGCATCAGGCGCGTCTCCTGATGGTGCGTCAGGACATGACGGCGGAGGCGGCCTGTCATGCGGTGGGCTATGCGAGCGCCTCGCAATTCAATCGGGAATTCAAGCGCCTCTTCGGAACGACACCGGCCGCGGAAACGAAGCGCATGCGCGAGAGCTTCGCCGTTCCGCCGCCGTTTGCGGGCGCGGAATACGTTTCATCGCATTAGGCGAGCGCGCGCGACATCACAGATGACCCGGCCGCGGGTCCGGCACGAAGCCGTCGCGATTCGGCATGCGGATGGCAGCGAGCGAATGCGCGTCCAGCCGCGCGTCGTCGGGCACGATGCCGTTGCGGTTCAGAATCCATGCGCTCAACGCGTACACCTCGTCTGCGCTCAACGATTGCGGCGCGTTATAAGGCATCGCGCGGCGGATGTAGTCGAAGAGCGTCGTGGCATACGGCCAGTAGCTGCCGACCGTGCGTACCGGCTTGTCGCTCGCGAGCGTGCCGCGTCCGCCGATGAGCCGGTCGCCCAGGCCGCCTTCGCCGTTGGCGCCGTGACACGCGGCGCACTTCGCGGCGAAGATGTGCGCGCCGGTCGCCACGTCTCCGCTGCCCGCGGGCAGGCCACGGCCATCGGGCGCGACATCGATGTTCCATGCGGCGATTTCCGTCGCGTTCAACGGCGTGCCGATGGCGTCGATGGCCGCGCGTTGGGTCGGGTCGTGCGTGAGCGCGTTCTGCGCGCCGTCATCGCGTGTGGGCGTGCTGCATGCAGCGAGCGATACCGCAGCGACGCCGATCATCAACGGCCGCAACAGACGATGCTTCAGAGCCGGGGCGTTATGCATTTTTCACGCTGCCATCGGCGCCGATGCGCCATTGCTGAATGCCGTTGTAGTGATAGTTCGAATTCAGCCCGCGCGCGGCGACCAGCGCCTCGCGCGTCGGCTGAACGTAGCCGGTCGAATCGGTGGCGCGCGAGAGAATCGCGGCAGGCTCGCCGTTCCAGACCCAGCCTGCGTGAAAGCGCGTCAACGCGCGATCTTTCGGCGGGCCGTCGAGTTGCGCTTCCTGCCATGAGCGCCCGCCGTCGGTCGACACCTCGACCTTGCGAATCGATCCACGCCCCGACCACGCGAGCCCGATGATCGGGTAATAGCCGTGAACCGTGAGCCGATGCCCCGGCGACGGCCGCGTGATGACCGATTTCGCGTCCATCTCGAACACGAACTGGCGCGCCTGCCCGTTCGCGACCGGGTCCGTGTATTTCGACGTTTCCTCGCGTGTTTCCAGCGGCGCGTCGACGAACTTCAGCCTGCGCAGCCACTTCACGTTCGTATTGCCCTCGAAGCCGGGCACCACGAGCCGCAGCGGATAGCCGTTCTCCGGCCGCAGGCGCTCGCCGTTCTGCGCATATACGATGAGCGCGCGGTCGAGAATGCGATCGAGCGGCAGGCTGCGCGTCATCGCGGCGGCGTCGGCGCCTTCCGCGAGCATCCAGCGCGGCGTCTGACCGTCACTGGCCGCGAGACCGCCTGCGGCTTCGATCAGCGTCGAAAGCCGCACGCCGGTCCACTCGCAGCACGACAACAAGCCGTGCGTCATCTGAACCGGCAAACCGCTCGGCCCTTTCCATTCGCTTGCGGTGTTGCCCGAACACTCCAGAAAGTACACGTGCGATTCGGATGGCAGGCGCAGCAAGTCGTCCATCGTGAAGAGCTTCGGCTCGCGCACGAGACCATGAATCGCGAGCCGGTGCTGCTCCGGATCGATCTCGGGCACGCCCGCATGATGCCGCTCGTAGACGAGCCCGTTGGGCGTAATCGCGCCATGCAGATCGGCGAGCGGCGTCAGCGACGAAGCCTGGCCCGGCACGGGAAACGCGCGGGCCGCGCGGCGCACGACGTTCGCTTCGTGCGACGATGGCACGCCATACGGATGCTCGAGAATCGGCGCGCCAGGCGTGCGCGTCCACGGCTGAACCTCGAGCGGCTGCAACAGCGAGGACGCAGCGTTGGCGCTCGGCGCCACCACTGCCGAGACGGCGAGACCGCGCAACATCCGACGGCGCAATGGCGATGCCGTTGTGTCGGTATTCGCGGAAGGCGATGAAATGCGGGGAGTTCGCGGCATGCTTGGGGCGCCGGGGAGAGTGTCGGTCAGGGCGACCAGTATAGGACGCGCCTACTGGGACGCACAGCCCTTGTTTCGCCTATCGATATGAGGCCGGGTCATAAGCGCACGTCGCAGCGTTGCGCGTTGACATTTACTTAGTCATGCCTAACGACACATGCTCATCATCGCATCACGACATAAACATGCCGCCGTCCACATTGACCGTCTGACCCGTGATGTACGCGGCGTCGTCCGAGGCTAGAAACGTTACGAGCCCCGCGACGTCGCCGCCATTGCCGGCTCGCTTCATGGGGATATTGGCAACCCATTCGGCCATCAATTCGCCAGGTTTGTAATCGCCCAGCAGTTTGCCCCACGCTTCGTCGTTATACGACCACATGTCCGTCGTGATGATGCCGGGGCAGAAAGCGTTCACCGTGATGCCCGTGGGCGCGAGTTCCTTCGCGAGACTCTGCGTGATGCCGAGCACGCCGAACTTGCTCGCCGCGTAATGCGGCGTGTAGACGAAACCCTGCCGCGCCTGACCCGACGCCGTGTTGATGAGCCGCCCCGCTTTGCCTGCGCGCAGCATGCGTGTGGCCGCTTCCTGGCAGCACAGAAAAACGCCCTTGGTATTCACGGCCATGACCTTGTCCCACTCGCTTTCAGTCAGGTCCGGCAACTTGGCGATGGTGATGACCCCCGCGTTCTGCACCGACACGTCCACTTCCCCGAGTTTGCTCGCGACTTCCTCGTAAAGCGCGACGACCTGAGCTTTTTCCGTCACGTCCGTCTCGACAGAGAGCGCCTCGAAGCCCGATTCACGTAAACGCGCCGCTGCATCGTGGACGCTCTTTTCGTTCGCGCTGACGCACACCTTCGCGCCTTCTTGCGCGAAGCGCTCCGCAATGGCTAGACCGATGCCACGGCTGCCGCCCGTCACGACCACGACTTTGTTCTCGAACCGCTTCAATTGTTGCGCCACTGAGATTCTCCGGGAGTTAAAGACGCTCGATCCATCGCAGCCATTGCGCATGATTCTCCGCAGCCGCTTCGACACCACTGCCGGGCTCGACGCGTCGTGCCACGACACGATGCGTCTGCCAATCGTCGAGCGATGCGGCGAGGCCCGCCTGATACGCCGCGAGCGCCGCCGCGCCCGACGCCGAAATCTCGCTGACCGCGAGCGTGCTGACAGGCCGATTCAACGTGTCCGACAGATATTGCAAAAGAAACGGACGCTGCGTGAGGCCGCCGTCGAGGTACAACTGCGCGAGCGGCACGTCGGCCGCCTGCTCCATCACGTTGATGACGTCCTTGATCTGATAGACGATGGATTCATACGCCGCGCGCGCCACATGCTGCCACGACGTCGAAAAGTTGAGTCCGACGATCTGCGCGCCGCCCGGATACTTCCAGTGCGGACAGCCGATGCCCGAGAACGATGGAATCACGAATACGCCGCCGTTGTCGTACTCGGTGAACGCCTGCTCGGCCTTGGCGAAATCGTCGAACAGGTTGAGCTTTTCCTTGAGGAACGCGGGCGTCGATCCCGCGCTGATGATGATCCCTTCTAGCGCGTAGTTCACGCGCTTGTCGGTAGCGAAGCAGAGCGTCGAGACGAGGCCGTGTTCGGGCTCGCGCGCCTTCCCGCCGACGTTCATCATGATGGACGATCCCGTGCCCATCGTCGCCTTCGCGACGCCAGGACTCAGGCACCCTTCGCCGACGGCGGCGGCGTGTGAATCGCCGATCATCGAAAGAATAGGCAATGGCGCGTCGAGCAGGCCGTCGAAATCGGTCATGCCGAAGTCGGACGCAGACGGCCGAAGTTCGGGCAAGCGCAGTCCTTGCAGGCCGAACGTCTCGATGAGTTCGCGATCCCATTCCAGCGTGCGAAGATTGAGCAGCATGGTGCGCGACGCATTCGTCACGTCGGTGCGATACGCCGCGCCGTTCGTCAGCCGATACAGCAGCCAGCTATCGACCGTGCCGAAGTACGCGTCGCCCGCCGCGATATGCGCGTGCGCGCGTTCATCGTTCTCGTTGAGCCAGATGAGTTTGGTGCCTGAAGAATACGGGTCGATCAGCAAGCCCGTCTTTTGCGCGATGAGCGGCTGCAAGCCGTCGCGCTTGAGCCGTTCGCAAATGCCGAGCGATCGCTGGCATTGCCACGACACGCCTGGGGCGATCGGCTCGCCCTTCGCGTTCCATAAGACGACCGTCTCGCGCTGATTCGATATGCCGATGCCCGCGATGTCGCCTTTGAATCCACTCAGGCATTCGTCCACGGCTTTCAGCACGGATGCGTACAACGCATTCGCATCCTGTTCGACGAAGCCCGTGCGCGGCGTGGTGCATGTAACCGGCGCGAAGCCGCGCGCATGAACCTGTCCGGTCTGGTCGAAGACGAGGGCCTTCGTGCCGCTCGTGCCCTGATCGATGGCGAGAATATGGCTCATGGTTTCTTCCTCACGCGGTCAGCGAAACCATGCGCGACTGCAGGCGCTGCTGCAACTGGTCGATGACCACGGCGAAGATAATGACGAGGCCCTTAATGACCATCTGCCAGAAATCGCTGATGCCGCACATCACCATGCCGTCGCCCAGGATGCTGATCACGCACGCACCGACGACCGAGCCGAACACGGTACCGCGCCCGCCCATGAGCGCGGTGCCGCCGAGCACGACCGCCGCGATGGCGTTCAGTTCGTAGGTCTGTCCCGTCAACGGGTGTGCCGTCTGCAACTGCGCCGTGATCACGAGTCCGACAATCGCCGCGCAGAATCCCGAGAACATGTAGACGAAGAGCTTGACGCGATTCGTTCGGATTCCAGAGAATCGCGCCGCTTGCTCATTGCCGCCGATGGCATAGATGCGCCGGCCGAGCGGCGTCTTTCGCGCAACGAAGATGGTAATGGCCGCGAGCACAAGCATGATCCACACCGGCATCGAGAGGCCGAGAATCGTGCCGTTGCCGATGAACTCAAAGCCCGGGTTGCCGAGTGCCGGATTGCCTTCGAGGTCCGCGAAGGTGCTGCCGTTGTTGACCAGCAGCGCCGCGCCGCGCACCACGTAAAGCATGCCGAGCGTCGCGATGAATGGCGCGACGTTGAGCATGGTGATGAGATAGCCGTTCACCGCGCCGATCAACGCGCCCAGCAAACACGCGATGATCGTCACGCCCCACGGATTGAAGAACACGATGTGATGCCCGATCTTCACGCCTTCGAGCAACAGGTATCCCGCCGCCATGCCGCTAATGCCGACGATGGAGCCCACCGACAAGTCGATACCGCCCGTCAGGATCACGAGCGTCATGCCGATAGAAAGAATCGCGACCACGGTGACATGCTTCGCCATGATGAGCAGGTTGCCGGTCGAGAGGAAGCTCTCGGTGGCGAGCGAGAACACGATGATGATCGCGAATAGCGCGATAAAGATGCGCAGCTTGAGCAGATTGACCGCGACGCGCGACGCCACATAGGCGCCGTGCCGGTTGTGCTTCGCATGCACCGGCGTGACCGGCGGATTGCTGCTGTTGGGTGTATTCATGGTTCGGATCTCGGTTGCCTCACACTACGGCAGTCGCGGGCGTCGATGCGCGCACGATGCGTTCACTGTCGAATTGGGGCCGGTCGAGCACGGCGGTCAGCTTGCCGCTCGCCATCACGAAGACGCGGTTGGACACGGCCATCGCTTCGTCCAGCTCCGATGTCGCGTAGATCACGGCGATGCCCGACCGCGCGAGCAAGCTGATCGTCTTGTAGACGTCTTCTTTCGCGCCCACGTCGATACCGCGCGTCGGTTCGTCCATCAACAACACTTTGGGCTTCGTCAACAGCGCCTTGCCGATGACGACCTTCTGCATGTTTCCGCCGGATAGCGACGTGATCGGCGCATCGACGGACGCAGCTTTGATGGCCAGTTTCTTCACGATGTCGTTGGCCGCTTCCACTTGTTTGTCGCGCGTGAGCGCACCGACGAAGCGCCGCGTGAACTTGCCGAGGCTGGACAGGGTCATGTTCTCGAGTATGGTCATCAGTTGCACCATGCCCTGCTTCTGGCGGTCTTCCGGCACGAGCGCGATGCCAGCCTCGATGCGCTTCGGTATCGGCAAGTCTTCGATGGCCTTGCCTGCGAGTTCTATCTCGCCAAGCGCGAGGGGATTCGCGCCGAGTAGCGATTCGAGCAACTCGGTGCGGCCCGCGCCCATCAATCCGTAAATGCCGATCACTTCGCCGGCACGCGCGGTGAAGGACACGTGATCGACCGCATAGATCCCGTTCGAACGCTTGAGCGCAAGGTCTTTCACCTTCAGCACTTCGCGGCCGATTTCGTGCTGCTCGAACGCGAAACGCTTCTTCGAAGAGCCGACCATCGCTTCGATGATCCACGGAATGTCGATGTTGGCGATATCGTTCTCCGCCACGAGCCGCCCGTTGCGCAGCACGGTGATGCAATCGCCGATCGCCATGATCTCTTCGAGGCGATGCGAGATATAGATCACCGTCACGCCCTCTTCCTTGAGTTGGCCGATGATCTTGAAGAGAATCTCCACTTCCGTCTTCGAGAGCGCGGAAGTCGGCTCATCCATGATGAGCACCTTGATGTGCTTCGACAACGCCTTCGCGATCTCCACGAGCTGTTGCTGACCGACGTACAGATCGCCGAGCCGCGTGCGCGGATCGATCGCGATGTTCAGCCGGTCGAGCAGTACTTTCGCCTGGTGGTTCTCCATCTTCGAGCGGATCACGCCCGAGTTCGTGATCTCGTTGCCCGCGAAGATGTTCTCCGCCACCGTCATGTCCGGGAAGAGATTCAACTCCTGAAAGATGATGCCGATGCCGTGCTGCTCCGCACTGCGCACATCGGTGATCTGCGCGAGCTTCTCGTCGATCCAGATCTCGCCCGAGGTCGGCGTTTCCGCGCCCGCAAGCAGTTTCATCAACGTAGACTTGCCCGCGCCGTTCTCGCCGATCAGCACGTTGACCTTGCCGCGCCGCACCTTATAGTCCACATCGACGAGCGCCGCCGTGCCCGGATACTGCTTCGACAGCCCGCGCGTTTCGATCACGTTGATGGGGTTCATCGTGCGGGCGGTATGCTGGTTCTCGTTCATTTCCAGGCCACCGGAATCGCGCGGATCTCGCCTGCAGGCTCGCTCCAACTGCTATAGACGGCAGAGACATCGACCGAATCGCCGACCTTCAGCTTGAGGGAACTTTGCACCCGCGCCACGACGAGCTTGTTCAATTCCTGACCGAACGCGGCAAAGCGCGTCTGGTCGTCGAAGTCACTGTATTTGACTCCGGGAAAGCCGTCGCGCACGCCCGTGCCGATCACCACCGGACCTGTTTCGAGCGCGATCTGAACGGGATCGCCGCCATTCGCGGGCGCCACTTCCACGTACGCCTTGCCGACGCGCGACGTCGAATCGATCTTCGTGACCTTGCCCTGCACGCGCAGCCAGAAGTTGCACGGGAAAGCATTGCTCTGACGGAAGCCGTATTGCTTGCAGGCATCGTCGAAATTCTGGTTCAGCGCGCTGATGACCTGCGCCGCGGGCTTCGCGTTCTTGTCCGCGTACGGGACCAACTGGTCGTTCAGGATCTTGGCGGCGTCCGGGCCCTTGTGCTGCCCTTGCGCGCGGATGTCGGCCAATTCGGTATCGGTGACGACGTGGCACGCCGACAAACTGGCGATGCAAAGCATCGACACCAGCCGCCAGCGCGCGAATACGGGATGAACCATGACGACCTCGACCTCACATGACAAGCCATGTGCGGGCGCAGCCCTGCGGCGCCCGCATGGAGCAACAACGCGTATTACTTGTTGTAGTAGAAGTCCTTCACGTGCGACGCGTTGTCTTTCGTAATGAGAATGCCGCGCGTGAGCTGACGCTCCTGCTCGCCGGTCTTGCCGGTCTTGATGTATTTGTCGAGCAGATCGACGCCGTGAATCGCGATGCCCTGCGCCTGCAGCATGACGGTGGCCTTCAGCTTGCCCGCGAGCACGGAGTCGCGCTCGTCGTTGCTGCCGTCGATGCCCATGACGACCACGTCCTTATGTCCCGCAGAGTCCAGCGATGCAATCGCGCCGAGCGCAACCGGGCCATTGCCGCAAATCACGCCCTTGATGTTCGGATGCTCTTGCAAGATGGAATCCATCGCCTGCTTGCCGGGCAAAAGTGCGCCCTTCGCATCCTGACGCGCGACCATCTTGAGATCGGGATACTGGTCCAGCACCTGATGGAACGCCTGCGAGCGCGTCACGCAGTTCTTGTCCGCGAGGTTGCACGTTAGTTCGACGTACTCACCCTTCTCGCCGATGGCTTCCACGAAACGCTGCGCCACTTCGGTCCCCGCTTGCAGATTGTTATGGCTCAACTGCGCAATGGCGATCCCGTCCTTCGGAATCTCGCGGTTGATCAGCACGACCGGCACTTTCTTGTCCGCGGCTGCGCGCACCGTCGCGACGCTCGCGTTGGAATCGGCGTTATCGAGAATGATGCCCTTCACACCCTTGCCGATGACGAGATTGACCAGCTCGTTTTGCTTGTTCACGTCCTCGCCATGGGAAAGCACGATGGTGTCGTAGCCGAGCTTCTTCGCTTCTGCATCCGCGCCCTTCGCTTCGGCGGCGTAATACGGATTGTCGAGCGCATTTACAAGAATCGCGATGGTGCCTTTGCCCGCTGCATTCGCGGTGGCGGGCAACGCGGCGGCGAACGAAACGGCCACCGCTGCTGCAACTGCAAGCTTCTTCCACATGTTGTTGTCTCCGGTTTGTTTGTCTTTCTTCGACAGCGTTGGACTGGCTCAGGCGATCGTGTAGCCTCCGTCGATCATGATGTCGGCGCCCGTGATCATGTCGGCGCCGTTCGAGAGCAGAAAGAGAATCGCGGCGGCGATTTCATCGGTATAGGCGAAGCGCCCTACAGGGATCAGCTTCTTCATGTTCTCGCCCTTCTCGCCTTCCCAAGCCGCCGCGCCCATCGGCGTCAAGACGACGGTCGGCGAGACCGTGTTGACGGTAATGCCGCGCGCCGCCCATTCCTTCGCGAGCACCTTGGTCATGCCGATAAGGCCCGCTTTCGCCGACGTATACGCGCAATGCTGATCGATGGCGACGGTCGCAGCCTGCGACGCGATGTTCACGATCTTGCCGCCGTGGCCGCTTGCCAGCACCGCGCGCGCGAAGTGCTTCGAGCACAGGAAGGGACCGGTGAGATTGACGCCGATCTGCCGCTGCCATTCGTCGTAGCCGATGTTCTCCGCGGGTGTCAGCGTGATGCACCCTGCGGCATTGACGAGCAGGTGTAAATCGCCAAAATGGTCGTGAGCCGCTGCAATGGCCTTCTCGACGTCAGCCTCGTTCGCGACATCGCACGGAAAGGCTTTTGCGTTGTTCGCGCCGAGTTCTTCGATGGCGGCCTGCACGCGCGGTTCTTCGAAGCTCGGATAGAGAATCGCGACGCGTGCGCCCTTCGCGATCAGCGCGGCATTCGTCGCCATTGCGATGCCGCCGAGCCCGCCCGTCACCACTGCGACCTTGCCATCGAGCCGGAAGTCGAAGTCCACGCCATGACGCAACGACATGTCGTACTGAATGCTCATTCCTGTCTCCTCTCTTATTGAGCGCAGTGCGCGCGTACGGCATTCGCGATACCGGCCGCGTCGATGCCATAGTGTTTGCGGATGCCCTTACGCGTGCCGTACTTGGCGAACTCCCCTTCGGTGATGCCGAGCGTCGTGAGCGGCCGCCCGATCTGCCGCCGCGCCATCAGCAATGCAACGGTCGCGCCGATACCGCCGTGCAGCGAATGCTCCTCGACGGTCACGATGGTCTCGTGACGCTCGATGATCGAAGCGAGCGCGTCCTGATCCAGCGGCCGAAGCGACGAAAGGTTCACGAGCGTCGGATTGACGACGCCCTCTTTCTGAAGCGCTTCGCATGCGTCGAGCGCCTCGCCGACGACCGATCCGAGCGCGATCACCGCGACTTTCGACCCTTCGATAAGCACGTCGGGACGCCCCGGCAGAAAGCGGTACGAGGCGTCATGCACCACGGGAAACTTCGCATTGTCGAGGCGGATATAGACAGGCCCTTCTACCGATGCCGCGTAGTCGATCATTTGCGCGACTTCTGCCTCATCGCAGGGCGCGAAAATCTGCACGTTGCCGAAGCCGCTCATGATCGACAGATCGTCGATAGCGTGATGCGTCGATGCGAGCGGCCCGTATGCGACGCCCGCGTTCAAGCCAAGCATCTTCACATTCGTCGCGCTGTAACAGACGTCGTTCTTCACCTGTTCGTTGGCGCGTCCGACGAGGAACGGCGCGGCATTCGCGGTGAACACGATGTGTCCGCCGAGCGCGAGCCCCGCCGCCATGCCGACCATGTTTTGCTCCGCGATGCCCACGTTGATGACGCGGTCCGGGTAGCTTTCCAGGTACGGCCCGATCTTCGAGGTCGACGTCGAATCCGCGACCATCACGATGATGTCTCGCCCGGCCGCAGTCAGACGGCTGATCGCGTTCACCGCGCCGTCGCGCAAGTCAGCGAGTTCACGCATGGTCGAGCTCCTTCAGCGCCTGCTTGAGTTGGTCTTCGTCGGGAAACTTGTGATGCCACGCCGGCACGTTCTCCATGAACGACACCCCGCGGCCCTTGATGGTGTGCGCGATGACGACTTTCGGCTTCCGATTGTCGTAGTCGAGACTTTCCATTAGTTTCCAAATGGCGTCCGGCTGGTTTCCATTGACGTCGTGGACTTCGAAACCGAAAGCGCGAAACTTCTCGTCCAGCGGGTCGAGGTCCATGATGTTGTGCGTGAAGTCGGCAAGCTGAAGCCGGTTGCGGTCGACGATCACGACGAGGTTCGACAGTTCGAAGTGCGCCGCCGCCATCGCGGCTTCCCAATTGGAGCCTTCTTCGAGTTCGCCGTCGCCGGTCAGCACGAACACGCGGCCGGTGGCGCCTTCCGTCTTAGAAGCGTGACGCTGCTTCGCCATCGCGAGACCCGCCGCGATGGGAAAGCCGTGACCGAGACCGCCGGTATTGACGGTCACGAAGGTTGGCAGCTTCTGCCGCACCGGGTGGCCCGGCAGGCGCGAATCGTCTTTCAGATACGTGAGCAGTTCTTCGTCGCTCAGCCAGCCGAGTTCCGCGAAACAAGAATAAAGACCGCCGACACCGTGACCTTTGCTCAGAATGAATTCGTCATGCCAGCGCACCTTGCGCTCGGCATCGACTTCATATCGCATCACATGAAAATAGAGCGCCGCGAGAATGTCGGCCTCCGACATGTCGCCGCCCGTGTGACCGCTCTTGGCCGTCGCGTTCATCACGCAGATCTTCTTGCGGATCTCTTGCGCCCGGCGATGAAGCGCGTCGCCGGACTGCTTGAAGGGGTTTTCCATTCCCTGCTCCCAGACTTCCTGTTTGCTTGGAAGCAGTTTCTTTTAGTTTCTTTAGAAAGTCAAAAAGAAATCAAAGAAAAAGGGAAAACACCTAGTGAAGCACCACCGATCTTCTGATCAGGCACAATGCGCACTGGAGAGGCGCGTTCATGCAGCGCCTGCGCAGGAAAATAAAAAATGGATCAACGAACCCGGACCGAGAAGATTTTCGAACGCGTGCAGACCGCGAAACTGGTGAAGCTCTCGGAGCTTTCCAGCGAATTCGGCGTGTCGATGCCGACGATCCGCAAGGACATCGACGAGTTGCAGCGGCTAGGACGCGTCGAGCGCGTGCACGGCAACGTGCGGCTGAAGGCAGCGCAAAGCGATGGCACGCGGCGCACCTACGAGACGCCTGTGCTGCCGACGAGTCCTGAGAAGGCGATGATCGGCAAGAAGGCAGCGAGCCTGATCGAGAACGGCGATTCCGTGATTCTGGATTGCGGCGCGACCGCGACGGAGCTCGCGAAGAACCTGCTGGACCGGCAGAACCTGCGCGTGGTGACCAACGCGCTCAATATCGCCATTCTGCTGGGCGCGGAGCCGACCAACCGCGTGATGCTCACGGGCGGCATCTTCAAGCCGGAGACGATCGCAGTGTCGGGCGAGAAGGCCTCGACGTTCTTCGAGGGCATGTTCGTCGACAAGCTCTTTCTCGCGGCAGGTGGCGTGTCGATGGAGTCGGGCATTTCATACCCGGACTTCATCGATCTGCACGTCAAGCGAGCGATGATCGATGCAGCGAAGACCGTCTACCTGCTGGCGGATTCCAAAAAGTTTGGCAAGCGCGAGTTTGCCGCCTTTGGGGCGATCGACCGGATCGATTATCTGGTGACGGACGAAGGGCTCGGCGGGGAATTCGTGGACTGGATTAAAGCGAACGGAATCGAGATCTTGTACGCGTGAGCGGGCGGCGAGCGCCTCGCGCCGCGCTCACCGCGCTACCACGTCAACTCTGCGTCGTCGGCGTTCGAGAATTCGCCCATCGCCATGGCGCCTTCGCCGCTCTCCGCAATCGCCTTCCTGGCTTCGGCCCAGCGCTCTCGCGCTCGAGGCGCCGGGCGGCAGCGAAGACGCGCATTGATCCACCCGCGCGCCTCGCTTTTCTACTGATTCACCTACTTCTTCCCATCAACCACCGCGACCACTTCCTCGCGCGTGTACTCCTTGTTCGCCAGCGCGCCGGCCGGCGTCTTCGCGAGCACCGCATCGAGTTCCTCAGGCTTCACTTCGAGCACCGGCATGCGGATATCGTGCGGCACTTTCTTGCCCGCGAGAATCTGCTGCGTCACCCAGAACGCAAACGAGGAAGCGCCCGGCGGAATCGTCACCGACATCGTCTCGTAGCCGCTCTTCTTCTGATCGGCCCACCACGCGAGCTCTTCCTGCCGGTTGCCCAGAATGATGATCGGCGTCGGCCGTCCCGCCGCCTTGATCGCCTGGGCCGCGCCGTAACCGTCGCCGCCCTGCGTGACGACGCCATCGATCTTCGGCAAGGTCGGCAGAATGCCAGCCACCTGCTTCTGCGCCACCGTCTGCGTCCAGTCGCCGTGCACCGAGCCGACGATCTTCAGCCCCGGATACTTCTTCAGTTCATCGACGATGCCCTGATGAATCTCGTCGTCCACCGACACGCCCGCGAGCCCGCGAATTTCGAGCAGATTGCCCTTGCCGTTCAGGCGCTTGGCCAGATAATCCACCTGCATGCGGCCCATGCCCTGAAAATCGACCGCGATGCGGTACGCGCACGGCTCGGTCGCGATGCCGTCGAACGATACGACCGTCACGCCCGCGCCGCACGCCTGCTTGATAACGCCGTTGAGCGCCGTCGGCGAAACCGCATCCACCGCAATCGCCTTGAAGCCCTGCAAGATGAGGTTTTGTATCTGCTGAACCTGCTCGGTGGCCTGGCTTTCGGCCGTCGTGTAGCTCGGCGCGGCCGCGACGATCTTCTGCTTCACGGCGGGGTCCGCCACGTTCGACCAGCTCTTGAGCATCTGCTGGCGCCAGCTGTTGCCCGCATAGTTGTTCGAAAGCGCGATCTTCATCGAGGACGTATCGCCCGTTGCGACCTGCGCCGACGCGCCCACCGATGCCGACGCCATGCACAGCGCCAACGCGAGTTTCCTGATCTTCATGCTTGTCTCCGGTTCTTGATTTGATGTGCTGGCGTGTCAGCGTCCCGCGCCGCGCACGCCGACATGAAGCGAATAAATGGACGACGTGGCCGCGATAAACAGCCGATTGCGATTGATGCCGCCGAAGGTCACGTTCGCGACGACCTCCGGTATCAGAATCTTGCCGAGCAGCGTGCCGTCGGGCGCGTAGCAATGCACGCCGTCTT